>CAXGWX010000283.1:0-4064 GCA_964013445.1 uncultured Bdellovibrionales bacterium
CGGCCTGTTCGGCTGATAGACCGAACTGGCCTACGAGGAAGCCGGATAGCTTGCTCGAAGGGGAAGCGAAAATACGCCACACGACGGCCAGGAAGACCATAATCGTCATCAATGCGGTGACAAGGACCACCACAGCCCGCTCAATATTAAAAGAGATGCGGTCTACTTTTTCCCAGAGGCTCAGCGCTTGCTCCCGTTTTAACTGTTCTGCGCTTTGAAGGCTTTTTTGCCGGCCTGAATAGCCTTATAAAGCTTCTTCGCACCTTTGGTGGCGCGCTTTAAGTAGGCCTTGTGGGTCTTCTCAGCAATCTTTTCAAAGGCGGCTCGCTCTTCCGGTGTAAGGGTATAAACCTCGATACCGTAGTTGACGAAGTTTTGTACAAGGCCAGGCTCGATTTGCCGTACACCTTTACGACCGTTTTTGGTGTCGCCTTCGATATTCGACATCAGCACTTCTTTGATTTCTTTGCTTTGCTTTTTGAACCACTTTTTCGAGTAAATGATAATCCCTGGCTGATAAACATGGCGGGAAATCGTATAGGTTTTGATGCCCTGATGCCATCCGGCTGCAAAGGTAAAGAGTGGAGTTTGGGCGAAGCCATCGACGAGCCCAGTGTTTAGGGCTGGAAGAACTTCGGATACCGCCATCTCGATTGGTGATGCACCGAGTGTCTTCCAGGTAGCGATATGCACAGGGGCTTCCTGAGAACGCATTTTGCGCCCTTTAAGATCCGCCGGAGTTTTAATGAAGCCTTCTTTCATGCCAAAGTTTTGCCAACCGTTCTCTGCCCACTGGTAAAGAACAAAGCCATATTGATCGATGATCTTCTTGACTGGTTCGTAGAGAAAGTTGTCCAAAATAAAGTCAGCTTCTTCATTAGAAGCAAAGAGGAAGGGCAGTTCAAGCACCTGCAGGTCAGGCACTTCAGTGGCCAGGGCCGCAGTCGAACCGCCAAAGAGTTCAAGCCGACCATCTTTGATTTGACGAATCATCGACTTCTCATCACCTTTTTGCCCGCCGAAAAAGGTCTTCATTTTGATTTTGCCTTCACTCATTTTCTTAAAGCGCTTGCGGGTTTTCTTTAGGGCCCGTTCCCAAGGAGTACCCTCAGGGGCAACGGTGCCAAGGCGTACAATAACTTTGTCTTCCTTGGCCAAAGCGGTGCCGGCCATAAAGACACTTAGGACTACGGTAAAAAGCTTAAGCTTCATCTTAAATTCTCCATATAAAGGGCCAGGGGCCTCTCTAGAATATATCAATCTTCTTGGCCAAGAGTGCTTGGGCCTTTTTCTGCTCGAGAGCTTGCTCGACGCTCAATTCAGGGATCACATTAGGATCACCTTCGGTCACTTCGTTGAGCATCTTGTCGAAGAGTTCCTCATCCTCTGCCTTCACGCCATAGTATTCGGCATAAAGAACTTTAGTACCAAAATAGGTTGGTGCTAAAGCGACAGCCTTGTCGAAGTGTTCTTTCGATTTGGCCATATCGCCACCGGCAAAAGCGGGGGCCTTGGCATAAAATGCGCCGAAGTAGCGGTGTGGTGCGGCATAAAAATAGTTTTCGTCCAAATCAAGGACGCGCTGCATGATGGCGACGATACGGTCCTTATAGAAGAGGACAGTGGTGAAGCCTTTGGCGACCGCAAACTTTCCGACATTGGCCGCATACCAGTACATGGCAGGAATTCCATCGCTCGGAATGGATTCAACCGCATGCTCGACCTTTTCGCCAGCTTTGACCCGTGACTCAAAATCGTTTGAGCTGGCGAGCATTGCTTTTTCACCGGCTTCCACACCTTTTTCAAAGGTGGCGATCAGCAATTCATTGTTGTCCTCAAAGCGAATATAGCCATCGCCCAGTAAGTAATAGGCACGGGTGAGGCTGGTGTAGGCTGAAAAATTCGGGTCGATGGCAACGATTTGTTCCCAAAGTCCAATAGCCTTTTCCAACTCAGCTTTATCGGCACGCTTACTCCATGCTTCTTCGGCTTGGGTAGCAAGTTCCTCAACGTTGCCTTCGCCGCCTTCGGCCATTTTGGCGCTGCCTTCTTTTTCCCAGGCTGCTTGTCGTCCAGGTCCACAGGCTATGATGAATAGTAAAGTAAAAACACTCAAGTATCGCATGATGGATTCTCCCTCGTTGCTATCGTTAATCCTGCTGCGGGAATGCCAAAGGTCGGAGGAGATGTAAAGCTTTCCCGATCAATCTCAAGTACTTTTTGTGATTTGCATGACTTTCGCTGCGAATATGGGGCCAGGAGGGGCAAAGAAGCCCCAAAAGGGCTTGAAAAAGCATCCGTCGTATCGTAAGGAAGCTGCTGAAATTTTTAAGTTTTTTAAGGTGATGAAGAGCCATGAGTGAAGCAGAAAGTTTGATCGACCAACGCAAGCAGAAAGCCGCTTCTTTACGTGATGCGGGAGTACATCCTTACGCCAATGATTTCGTTGTCGATACTCGGGTCGCGGATTTTGTTCGGGCCTATGATGGTATTGCGGATGCGGAGGAACTCAAGGCTATCGATAAGGTCCATGCGATAGCTGGTCGGGTGATGGCGGTCAATAAGATGGGTAAAGCCTGTTTTATCCGCATTCAGGATGGCACTGTTGATACGAGTAAAGAGAATGGGGAGCCGGTCGGTCGTTTACAGCTCTTCATTGCTTTAAATAAAGTGGGTGAAGAAAACTTTGAGCTGCTGAGCAATCTTGACCTGGGCGATTTTATTGGCGCGGTCGGGAGCCCGATGCGCACGAAAGTCGGAGAGCTTTCTTTGCGTGCGGAGAATTTCCGTATTTTAACTAAGAGCCTGCGGCCCTTGCCGGAGAAATGGCATGGCCTCACGGATAAGGAAAAACGCTATCGACAGCGTTATCTGGACCTCATCATGAATGAGGATACGCGAGCCGCTTTTCGTCTGCGCTCCGATGTGACCAATGCGATTCGTCAGTATTTTCTGGAGCGGGATTTTCTCGAAGTAGAAACCCCGATGATGCAGGCCATCGCTGGCGGTGCCGCAGCCAAGCCTTTTAAGACCCATCACAACGCTTTGGATATCCCTTTGTATATGCGTATTGCTCCGGAGCTTTATTTGAAACGACTTATTGTCGGCGGTTTTGAGCGAGTGTTTGAGATCAATCGATGTTTTAGAAATGAAGGCATCTCGACCGTGCACAATCCGGAATTTACAACCCTCGAGTTTTACTGGGCCTATACGACCTATCAGGAACTGATGGATATTGGAGAAGAGCTGCTTAAGGAAATTGTGGCCAAGGTGCTCACTGAACCGCAGGTTGAATGGATGGGGCACCAGATTGATTTGAGTGCACCGTTTCGCCGTATGTCCATGCTTGAGGCCATTGCGGAGCACGGCGGTCCGGCCGGTGAAGGTGGACGCGATCCGGAGATTGCAGGACCGATTCTTGAGAAGCTGGGTTTTGAGCCGGAAGGGATGAGTCCTGGACATATGATGGTGGCGCTCTTTGAGCATTTCGCCGAAGATAAGCTCATTCAACCAACCTTTGTTTATGACCATCCGGCGGCAACATCGCCTTTGGCCCGTAAGAAAACATCGGACCCATTCTTTGTTGACCGCTTTGAACTCTTTATCGGTGGCAAAGAATTCGCCAACGCCTTTAGCGAGTTAAATGACCCCCTCGATCAGCGGGCTCGGTTTGAAGAACAACTCTCGGCAAAGGAAGCGGGGGATGAAGAGGCCCATGATATGGATGACGATTACTGCCGTGCTTTGGAACACGGCATGCCACCAACGGGAGGCTTTGGTTTAGGGATTGACCGTTTGGTCATGCTCTTAAGCGGTTCACCGTCCATTCGGGATGTTATCCTCTTTCCACTTTTGAGGCCTGAAACGTCATCGTGAGTTCGGGTTTTGCCATAACCCTGTTGGTACTCCTGGGGGAGGGCCTCATCTTTTGGCGCTGCTGGCCCTATCTGCATGGGCGGGGGGCGAACTCGAAAGACATCGGCGTCTATGCCTTGCTTTGGCTTGCGGGCACCGCTTTATTCTACGGTCTTTTTCATGTTCTTGGCTGGAGTCTTGATGGGCAC
>CAXGWX010000284.1:0-4053 GCA_964013445.1 uncultured Bdellovibrionales bacterium
CATGAGCAGCAAAGATATTATAACCTTTTTGAATAAAAAGAAGAAGGCACGATCGTCATGTTTTTTTTGTCCAGGAGACGCCAAATAAAAACATCGAACTTAAGTTGACCGACATCAGGGAAACAGGAATGCTCCCGATCCTAAGCACTTCCGCGGAAGCAAGCCCCCTTAGAGCCTTTATTCTAGTGGTCAAAAGACTCCCTCGAGAAGAAGAACCGTGTAGGATGACGCCTACATGTAGGTGCTGGGGCAACCCCTTCTTTAACATATATTAAATATGTTCCGGCGGCGTGTCCGTTATATTGAGTATAGTTTGCGGAGTCAGCGCACTTTTTGGCCCAAGACGGCCCTCTCAGCGTCATGCTCTCGAGAACATCTTATTCTGGGGCCTTGCTCCCCCAAAGGGCCCTATTCCCCCACTTCCGAGAACAGAAACACTCACGTTTTCCATCACTTACCGCTCGCGTTGTTGGCACAGCCCTTGCTCTGTTTTGCCGGAACAACCTTCTACCCCTTTGGAGAACAAGATGATTAACAATGCCGGTGGCGTAAATAAGACTGATTTTGCAACGAACTATGATGCTAATCGCGATGGTAAAGTGAGCGCGGAAGAAACACAGAAAGCTGAAAACCTCTTCGGTATCATGGAAGGAGCATCGGGAGATGGAACGCTGACCCAAGACGAGTATCAGAGCTTTTTAAGTGATGCGGGACGTGTGCAGCAATTTAGCCAGGCACTTGAAGGCTTCGACCATGCTGCTGGCATGCAAACTCCTTCGGATCATATTGTTCGCGCCAGTTCCCATGCATTTGTCAGCGAGCGAGCAAGCCAGGCGCAAGGCGAAGCGTTAGACAGTGACAGTTACGACGCTTTACAAAGCCAGTTTGAATTTGTCGTGCAGGCAGATCCTAACAGCGGTGCCGCCAGCAATGCGCGCTGGAACCTTATTTCGATGGCCCAGGACCGTGGTCGTTGGGATGTGGCCGCCGCAGAATTGAAAACCTACAGCGCCAACCATCCACAAGATGCAGAAGCTGGCTTCATGCTGATTCAAGCGGAAATGAAGGTTCAGGAAGGTCAGCTCGGACCCTATTTGAATATGCTCAATGAAGGCACGGTGATGAGCGATGAACAGGTGAATGATTTGGTTACGCTCACCAATGAGCTGCAGGCGTCCTATCGCAAGGCACGGGAGTTTATCTCTGAAGATGGTCCGGGTGTCGGCCTGCAACTGGGTGTGAGTCCGCAAACCTACGTGGATGCGCAAGCCAATATGGCCAATATCCAACGCTTTGTTGCTTCGGTCTACTGGTCTGATTGATCCAGAGTAAGATCAAAGTGAAGATCCCTAACGACTGAAGCCTGAGTTTTATCTGGTGAGATCCGGGAACTCATATGCCCAAGTTTGGCATGCCAAATCAGAACTTCTACGGTCCTTTTTGGGATGTCGGTCCAGCTAAAATCGCCATGTGTTCCTGTGACGCTAACAAAAGGATGGGCGACAATGGCCAGGATTGCAGGTTGTGCCCCAACATCAGTTTCTGAACGCAGATAGGTGACACCATAGGTTTTGTTGAACATGAGCCGTTGTGGTTGTCTCGGCAGCACTGGCACATTGAATAACCGACGCCCACCGGGCAGGGTTAAGCGTGCCGTATGCAGTTTACCATCGACAGACCTGACCTCTAATTCCTGAAACGCCTGCAGGATATTGAAAGACGGAAAAAAGCCTTTGCCATCGTGTTTAATATGGAGCGGCTCTTTAGGCGGCGTAAAGGTGAACTCATCTAGTCCCTTCGCAATGTACACCAGGGCTCCCTGCACTGCCCTACCCGACCTATCTTTGACCTGCCCCTTAAAACTCCATAGAGCTTGCTTAGGCACGATACTCGGCTCAGGAATATCCGACAAAGCGTACGGCAAAGGCTCCGGTGCGAAAGCGCTTTGCTCCGGAATGAAAATATTTTCGGATTTAGGTGGTCCATCTAAAAACCAAATGGTGTGACTCAACAGAAATGTTATTCCGAATTTAACAAGCACCAGCTGCATGGTTTCCAGCCCAAAGGTTAACCAGGATAGATTCTTTTCCCGATACAGAGCAATCAGAACCAAAACCGGTATGGGAAAGTAGCTCCATAAGATGTTTTCATCCCAAGCTTCCGTACTTTGGTTTTGATGGATTGGGTTCAAAAACATAAAAAGAAGCAGCACAACAATAAGCAGAACGAGAAAGGTCTCCCTATTTAAACCTCTGTAGGCTTCTTCCATGTTCTTCTCCGACTCAGACATCTGAATCATTCATAGTTCCTGCTTGAGGCAAATTCAATGCGGCTTGTGTTGGCATAGGCTTGATGGCAGAAAGAAGAGCATGCGAGTACTACCCTTGGCATCATTTTTCATCACCGCATGTTTTGCACTCACAGCCCAAGCACAGGTGCCGAAGGATACACCTCGGGATTTCCCGACCCGCTTTACCAGCAAAGACACTTCGGTTCGCCAGCAGGCGGCCAAGGCTTATGCTCGTGGATGTAAAGGACGACAGCGTCATCAATTCCGCCGGGCCTCGGAAGGCTGGCAAGGTTACCAACAACTCTTAAAAGATAAGAACGCCGATGTTGTTCTGGCTGCGCTGGCCATGAGCACATGTTTTAAGGCGAACAAGACTTTGCCCCTGCTTGCTGACTTAAGCCAACACAAAAGTCTCAAGGTGATGCACGAAGCCCTGACCCTCTTGGCCCATATGGAAAATGTCGCGGCTCTTTCGTCCTTTGGTAAGTGGCTCAAAGAAAAGAGTGAGTTCTGTGCCTCAACAAAGCAAAACAAACTCGACCTCTGCCACCTTGCGCTCTACGGTCTTGGGCAAAGCAGTCAGCACAGTGCAACAGATGCCACGGAGCGAATCCTCGCGGGCGATATACTCAAACCCTTTCTCAAGGACAGTCACCCGAAGACCCGCAAAGTTGCGGCCATGGCTTTGATTCTCGGAGGGGCGCTCGGCGATAAGAAGGAGGTGGGAAAACTCCTGAAAAATGAAAACTCAGGTCACTTCCCACAAGCCAATTCTCCCGAAAATTTACAGGCCATTAGCACTCTACTCGCTAAAATGGGGCGTTAAGGGGCCCTAAGGCCTCACATGGGTGAAAAGGCCCCTCTTTCCCCATTCAACCACCAGCAAAACCGGCGAGATTACAGGTGCTTAGCTCGGGCCTGCTATGGCACAGGATGTGCTTAGATCCCTCCTTTAGGAAAGCAACTCCAATAGGCTCAAGATAGAAGATACAAAGACCATGATTACAGAAATCCCCACCAACTTGACTCGACTCCTTCTCTTCACTCTTGTCTTTTGCTTCTCTGCGAAAGCCCAAGCGATGTGTGAACCTCCTGGGGATACAAACGATGACGGGCTCGTGAATGTCATCGACGTCGTTGTTATTGTTGACCACGTCCTCGGTCACACCCCTGTACCATCCCCCTGCGCCGACGTTGACCATAACATGACCATTGATGTTCTGGATGTCGTCATGTTGATCGATATCATCCTCTTTGATGAGGACAATGGCGATGAGGACGGTGATGGCATCGACAACGAGAGCGACAACTGTCCGAACACAGCGAACCCGGGCCAGATGGATCGGGACCAGGATGGCATCGGTGATGTCTGCGACCCTTGTCCGCAGGACCCGGAAAACTCTGAAGGTTGCGAAGAACCCAATGATGATGGCGAAGAGCCGGAGCAAGAAAGCCTGGCGCAAACCACCATGGATTTATGGACCGGCGAACAAAAGGCCCTCTTTATCTGGGTTCACCCGGAAGGCACGCAGCCGAATATGAGCCTCGAGGAACTCCATGCATTTTTGGAGGATGTGGACATTTGGTTTCAGGAAACTTCCGGTACGGATGAGAACGGTGACCCGAAGGTTTGGTTCAACTGGGATATTGCCGGGCCCTATGAGACAAACGATGCGCACCATAACCAGCCTGAAATCTATGAGCAAGTCTACGCCGATGGCTTCGAACTCAACACCTATGGCCGGATGGTACTGGGTCTGCAG
>CAXGWX010000285.1:0-4024 GCA_964013445.1 uncultured Bdellovibrionales bacterium
CGTATTGTCGGACTTTTTGCAGACCGTATCCGTTGATTGCAAATTGAAAAATGTGTCGAATTCCGCCGCCGGAAAACAATCGGCATCGCTCGCACAACTTTTACCTGTGAGCCGACAATTTCCCGCACCGACACAAGCATTATCCCAGACGCAAATTTCCGGGTCAAAGTCGCATCCAATCGTCCCATCCCAATTGCACGTATCGTTGTCACAACTATTATTAAATTCCTCACAGCTATAGGTGCTGTCATCGGGGCAGTCGCTCTCGTTGTTGGCAGGGTCACAGGTCCAAAGCGGCGGGCCTTGACGCACGATTGTATCTGAAGACTCCAGCTGACACACCTTGGTTGTCCTGCCAACCTGGCAAAAGGCCCGTATATCGTCGGCACAATCGTCGTTCGAGCTGCAGCTTTGGCCACTGATTGAGCAGGTATCCACATCACAGCTGTCGCTCAAGGCGTCGCATTGAGAACCTCCGGCGGTACAACTTGTCGTCCCATCCCAATTACAGACGGACCCAACACCGCACTCGTTGTGCAAGGCCTTACAGGCATAGCCGGTGCCACCATCAGGGCAATCCGTACTCGTCTCGCAGGTCCAACAGGCGGCCCGGCGCTGGAACATGGCAACCCGGTTCTCGACGCTGCCGGCGCAATCCGTACTCAAAGTACAAGCCTCGTCGCCTCCACCATTACAGATCCCGTTAACGCAGGTCTCCGCACTGGCTTCTGTTTTCTTCGCATTGCCCAGCCGATTGGCGGATGCAAGAGAATCGTAGTAAGCTAAATCTCCGTGGCGCCGGGGGTTATTGCCCAGACTCTGCAAATCAAAGGTCAAAGCCGGGTTAAACACATCACTGTTGTCGGCAACAACCGGCTCGTCAGCGCTTAAGCCCTCGATCAGATCCAAGGTTCCCGCATCCAGTTGCTTCTTGACCAACTGTGTATCCCATTCGATGCGACCTGCATTCTCGGTGCTGTGAATCAACACACGGTGCACATCCTGGGCGTTATGGGTATCGGTTGTCGCCAGCCCTTCAAGGGGGCCATGGTTGACCGTGTTGTTGTCCGAAAGATAGACAATCAAAGCGTCTTCATCGGTCGCGCGTACAGAGTCATCATTATAATCGGTGGTGGTCGGCGCCAATCCGTCAAAAGCGGCGGCCGCATTTGCAGTATCCGTTCCACCCTCGGCACGGTTAAGACCAGAGATGCCCAGACTATAATCCTCCCCCGTATTGCTTATGGTCAACGGCGCACTCACCGCAGGTGGATCCACACCGCGATTGTCTTCAGCCCAACCCAAACCATCGCCGGTCATCTGCAAAACCTGACCATCGCTGCCGGGAACGAAAGCGGCATGGGCGCTGGTGCCCGTATCGAAGGTGATCAGACCGCCGGCAATGCCCGTGCCCAAGGCATTATCGTGCAAGGGTGAAAACTGATCGAAGGCGGCGGCGGCGGTGCCGGCGCCAGTTCCACCATCGGCAACACGTAAGTCATTTTCTAAAGCCAATGCCCCACAGCTAAGCCCCGCAGCCTGCGCTGCATTCAAGGAGATGAGCGAGCCGCCTGAACCCACCATTAAAGAACCATCGGCCTTAATCACCAGACCACCAGCGCGACCGCTGCCATCGATGGCAAAGCGCGCCAAAGGTTCGGTTTCATTATCCTGGGCACTTGCACCAGAAATAATCTGGGTGCTCGCATCGCCACTGGCCAACGTAAAGTCCTGCCAGGCTATGCCATCGGCGGATTGAGTGATTTGTAATGCCTTATCCGTAATGCTGGCGGGGATAGGCAACTGCAGCCAATCGCTGCCATCGTGAACAAGAATTTCACCGCCACCGCCATGGCCGGGCAAACGATTGTATTGCATTTCACTAAAAGAGCTATAATCGGCGCTGCTGATATAGCCGGCTTCTGCTGGTTCCTCGCCTTGAGCCAAAGCTGCAGCAGATAAAGAAAGCGCCACCATTTGCCCATCGGTCGACGCTTGCAGAGGGGCTTCGGCGCTTAAAGTATCCAAGCGCTCGGCAAAATCCTCATAAGTTGTCGTGTCAAGATAGCCTGCTTGGGATGGAGCAGCCGCCTGTCGTTCTGCCGGCGGTTGGCCAAGGGCAAAAAGAGAGCGCTGCACCGCCGCAAAGGCCAGGGCCACCGCTCCAGCACTCGCACTCTCCGCATGTGAAATCTTCTCAAGTAAAAGGCCATTGTTATCGCCGACCAAAAGGTAGCCTGAAGCACTGTCAAGGAGTGCCAGATCACCACTGGCCCCCAATCCATCTAAACTATCCTGCAGCTCCGTATCGGCGGCAAAAAGACTAAGGTCTCCCGCTCCGGCGAGGAGAAAAGCATGATCGGGACCGAGCCCATTTAAATCGCTCAGGGCTGTCTTGAGGGCCGTCACGCCGCTGGCATCGCTGGCAAAAGTTTGCGCCGGCAAATCATCGGCAACCACCTCATGGCTGGCCAAATCCACAATCAGCAAATGCATCCCCGCAGCGGAAACCGCTTGTTCGACACCGTTTAAGAGCAAGCTTACGCTTGCTGCCGCGCCATCAACTTCCGCATAGAAATTCGAGAGCAGCCCTTCGCCGGTGGCGCGCAAGAGGTAGAGTTCCGGATTGGCCACCTGGGCCGCATTCAAGGCCGCCACAACCTCCGCCGCTTCACCATAAAGACTGCCATCGGCCCCCGCTTCCCCTTGCAGGACAAAGAGCTCCGCCGAGCAGCTTTCACCAGCCTGGTTAACAATGCTTAGAATATAAGAACCGTCCTTGAGGGGAGGCAAACGGGTCAAATAGCTCTCACCTTTGGCCTTTAAGGCCAGGCGGTAAGAGGCGCTGCCATCAAGGCTACGAAGCTGCGCCTTGCTGCCTGTCAAATGCTGCCCAACAATTTCCACGTTCCGACCGTCCACACTCTGCAGCGCATCAATCTGCGGTGCGGCAGGCGGCCCTCCCAAAAGCCAAAAGAGCGACCCCAGCACTGCCACAAGCAGGCTAACGAGGGTCGCTTTGTATAATGTGCGTCCCATCGTTTAAGACCTCCAGCGCCTTGTGGTCAGCACCAGTCCACCGGCCACCAAAAAAGCCGGCAGCCACCACCAACGCCGCCTATCCAGCGGTTGCGGCGGAGCTTTGGCGTCCTCGATGGGCGGATCTGTGTCTTCGATAAGTTTTTCAAAATCCGCAATTTGTACTTCGAGCTTGTCGGCTTTCGCCGCCAGGGCTTCGAGAGCCCCGACCTCTTTTTCCAGAGCGCTAAGCTTTTGCGTATCCGCCACAAGCTTGGCCTCCTGCGCTTTGATGGCTTCGATAAAAACCCCGGCCATCTGACCATATTTAACCCGTTTAAAGCCATCTTTGCCCTCATAGACCAATTCAGGGAAGACCTCTTCAACCTCCTGGGCAATCACCCCCAGCTGTTTGCCTTCCGGGAGATTCATTCCGGGATACTCTTCGCGCTTAAAGGTATGGGAAACGCCACGGAGCGTTAACAAGCGGTCAAGAGCCCCATCCAAGGTGTAGATATCCGCTTTGAGGCGACGGTCGCTAATTGCGGCATCATCATATTCGTCATAATATTCCACGCAGTCCTCGGTATCTGGACAATTATTCCAATTCCCTGCTGCTGCCTCGGTTATATTGGATCGTGAAACACACGCGGACTCCCCACCGGAACAACCGATTAAGGCATCACCCTCGTTAAAGAAAATTGTATCTGCAACCCGCAAACTCCCCCCCACACCGGCGCTGCCGGTGGTTTTTAAAGTCTGCGTATTCACCTGACCATTGACCTTTAGATCGCCGGTCACATGTGCGTCTGTACTCCGAACCTCACCGGCACTGTATATGGTGCCGTGGACAATAATATCGCCAAAGACCTTAAGATCGCCATTCACTCTAACTTCCTGATTAATTCCGAGCTTCAGAGCGCTGCCATCAGGAGCGCTTATTTCACTCGTCACCACCTCAGAAAATTGGGCCTTACCTGCAACCCGCAGTGGGAAATCCCGATCC
>CAXGWX010000286.1:0-4003 GCA_964013445.1 uncultured Bdellovibrionales bacterium
CGAATCAAGTGCTTCTTCTATACCAGAAATCATTGCCGAAATGCAGGCCAGCAATCATTCGGAGCGTCAAGGACGTGTCATCGACTATGACGAAATCGGCTCGATGGAAAAGAAAAAGCAGGAAGGTTATTTTTAACCGTGAATCCAAACTCCCACGAACAAAGCAATGAGCTTTTAACATTTATCACCTGCGGTTCCGTAGACGACGGGAAATCAACGCTTCTTGGCAGACTACTGCATGACTCCCAGCTTGTCTTTGATGATCAGATCGACAGTGCAAATAACGAAAGCAGAAAGTTTGGCACCCAGGGTAGCGATTTAGATCTGGCCCTGCTCATCGATGGGTTGCAGGCAGAGCGCGAGCAAGGAATCACCATCGATGTCGCCTATCGGTATTTCTCTACAGCCAAGAGAAAATTTATTGCTGCCGACACCCCCGGTCACGAACAGTACACACGCAATATGGTCACCGGCGCATCCCAAGCAGAGCTCGCAATCATTCTGGTTGACGCGACCAAGGGAGTTCTAACCCAAACCCGTCGCCATAGTTTCATCGTATCACTTCTGGGCATTGAAAATATTGTGTTGGCCGTGAACAAAATGGACTTGGCCAAATACGACAACAAGGTGTTTAAAGAAATCGTCGCTGCCTATGAGGATTTCAGCGCAGATCTCGGGTTTAAAACCGTTACCGCAATACCCACCTCGGCACTGAAGGGTGATAATGTGGTTAACACTTCGAACCAGATGGACTGGTATACGGGCCCAACCCTACTGACGGCCCTCGAAGGTGCATCCCTTATACAAGAGACGCAAGACTCTAAAGTGCGCTTTCCCGTACAATGGGTGAACAGACCGAGCACTGATTTTCGCGGCTATAGTGGCACCCTTGCTTCTGGCAAAATATCCCTTGGTGACACCCTCTTCGCCTCTGCCGCACAAGAACCACTGAAAATAACGAAAATCCTCGGTCCATCCGGAAGTCTTGAATCAGCTTCTGCGGGCCAGGCCCTGACCCTCTGCGTTGATAAAGAAGTGGACATTTCCCGCGGCGAAATTCTTTTTACCGACACCACACCACCACACAAAGCGGACCAATTTGCTGCCCATCTTGTCTGGATGGACACGCAAGCCATGTTGCCTGAGCGAACCTATCGCATTCACTTGGGCCACCAGGAAACGAATGCTCAGATTACCGATCTGCGCTATCGAAAAGATATTAACTCTCTGAAGAATCTTGCATCAAAAAAACTCGAGCTCAACGAAGTCGGCTATTGCAACTTCGCCTTAGAGCGGGAACTGCTCTTTGACGCATATCAAGACAACCATGACACCGGTGCGTTTATCCTCGTCGACCCATACTCCAACGCCACCGTCGGTGCCGGCATGATTGACTTCCCACTGCGCCGCGCCAGCAACCTAACCTGGCAAGAAGTGCATGTGGACAAAGAGACAAGAGCAAAACAAAAAGAGCAGAACCCTTGTGTCCTTTGGTTTACTGGGCTTTCAGGAGCGGGCAAGTCGACCATCGCCGACGCCCTCGAGCAGGAACTGCACCGCCTCGGCTGTCACACCTATCTGCTTGATGGGGACAACGTCCGGCACGGCCTTAACAAGGACTTGGGCTTTACCGACCAGGACCGGGTCGAAAATATTCGACGTGTTGCTGAAGTATCAAAGCTCATGGTTGATGCGGGCCTGATTGTTTTGGTTTCCTTTATCTCCCCGTTTCGTGCTGAGCGGGATATGGCACGGCATCTTTTCCCGGAACAGGAATTCCTGGAAGTCTTTGTCGATGCTCCGCTTGAAGTATGTGAGACCAGAGACCCTAAAGGTCTCTATAAGAAAGCTCGCGCGGGCAGCTTAAAGAACTTCACCGGCATCGACTCAGCCTACGAGCCGCCGATTGAACCGGAACTTCATCTTAATGCAGGGGAAAAGACGGTAGATGAACTGGTTGAAGAAGTGCTTGGGCTCTTACGCACCAGGAATTTTGTCTAAACCACTCTGCCTATAATTTTCCATAAGCAAACGAGAGCAGCCATCGTTTTAAGCTCAGCATGCAGCAGTCCCACTGTGACAACCAAAACCTGAAACGCCCACCTCTCTTCCTCGGCTAAAAGATTCTTCCTATTTACAAACACTTATTTGCATTCCGGTGAATCTCCATTTGTGGCCCAGATATTGCTCATCTCTAGAGGAACCCCCAATGCTTTTGCGAGAGATCTGTCATGAAGACCAGACTTTTACATTCCCCCCCCTGCATCGGCCACTACGGGCTAAACCTAAAGGCCATGCAAGAGATCAAAGAAAGCCTGCATGAACTATATGCGTTTGTCGCTTGCGAAGACCCGCTTGGATTGGCTCGCCCTCTTCAACTTGACGTTTTACTCTACGCTGCCAAGGACACCATGAAAGCGGAGCTATCAAATTTCAAGACTTGCTTACTCGCCAATCCAAAACTGCCTATTTTACTCTTCAATGAACGAAACGATACGGAGCAACTTGTCGAACTCCTTCGCGCTGGCGCTTCCGACTTTATCGCCCCACCGTTCAGGGAACATGCATTGCGAAAAGTGTTGAGTCGTATACTTCGCTCCCAACATAGGTCCCTGCACCTCCTTCCCAACTTAGACATGCGGGCAGATGAGGTGGACAGCGAAGCAGACAAAAATCGACGGCAAGCCTATCGTGCCAGAGTTTTACCAAACCTTTCGCCAAAGGTTTATTTTCTCAATCCAAAAATCAGTGAAACCATGGACATCCATGACATTTCAATATTCTCCGAACACAGCGCCGGCGGAATGTTACTCAAATGTGAAACGACGGCAACAAACGAATCCCTCTTAGACTTCCAAAATCAAAGCGAAACATTAGAAGTCCTGGTGGACTTCTCCTCCCGTTTCGGAATCCGCCGAGCAACGGTACAAATTGTTCGGGCAAACAAAAGAGACCGCGCACAACACTGTGCCATCCGTTACCAGCCAAGCGATTTCGATGATGCCCAGGCTTTTCAGCGCTTTTGGATGCTTTGCCAACAACAACAGAGGCAGGAGCAGCTCGAATTCTATCGGTATAATTTCGCCTAACGAATAAGAAAGAGAAGC
The DNA here is from genome assembly GCA_964013445.1 of uncultured Bdellovibrionales bacterium. Classification (GTDB taxonomy): domain Bacteria; phylum Myxococcota; class XYA12-FULL-58-9; order XYA12-FULL-58-9; family JASMKV01; genus JASMKV01. The sequence continues at coordinate 3,108 of CAXGWX010000286.1, forward strand.
AGATTATCCATCAATTAAGCCAAGTTGCGACTATCATCGGTCAGCTTATAGACCAGGAAAATCTACTTTTTCATGATAGCGAGGCCCCCCTAAGGGCGCTATCACCTTAATATACTTGACAATAGACGCTTTGATCCCTTAGAGGGCAACATCCCCCCTACTCCCAGTGAGATCCGCTTGTAACGAGCCACAAAGCGGATTCTGGAGTGTTCGGGATGATTTCCTCTGGAAAGAAAAATGCGTTTGTGCTGCTCATACTCTTTGTCGGCTTAAGTGCCTGCAGCCCGGAATCTCTTGTGTCTATTAAGGGCGAATTAGAAGCAAATATCCTGGTTGTTGATTTTGGTCGCCAAGAGATCTCCACATCACAGGTCGAAATTGTTCCCCTACGCTCTGTCGGCCTACGCCCCGTATCGATTAATGCTCTGAGTGTGGACGCAGAAGAAAGCCCGTTCAAGTTTTCAAAGAAAGGGTTCGAGGTAAAGCCTGGGCAAACGCACAATTTGCGCATCCGCTTCGAACCCAATCAAAGCGGTATCTTCACTCAAGTTCTCGCACTGGAAAACGACAGCAACAATAGCCCCAACATCTCTATCCATTTGAGCGGTGAGGCATACAACCCCTGCAGCGATGCAGATGGCGACGGTTTTGGCGATGGCTGTGCCGCCGGACCCGATTGCGACGACACCAACGGGCGAACCTACCCTGGACAAATCGAGCGCTGCAATAACAGAGATGATAATTGCGACGGCAACATCGACGAAGGCTTTGCCCTGGGCGAGGCCTGCAATGTGGCCATCGCTAACGACAGCGCCGGACTCTGCGTGCTCGAAGGCATCATGCAATGCACCTTCGATGAAGAAAGCTCCAGCTGCAGCCTCCTCCCAGTCGAGGAT
>CAXGWX010000287.1:0-3978 GCA_964013445.1 uncultured Bdellovibrionales bacterium
CCCATCCATAAATTTCTCCTGCTCGTCTTGCTGGCCATAAAGCCCCTATTGTACTTTTGAGATGGGTGTTGGCCAGGAAGATGATGCGGTGGGTAGAGCGATTTCGGATTTCGGTATCGCAGAAAGTCAGACCTTAGGGCTTTGGCTACAGCACCATAACCTCACAGATACCCGCATGGACGAAGACAAAATTGCGGCCATTGCGGTCAAATATCTTTCCGGACTCTTTGCCAGTGAGGATCCACAAGTCATTAAAGAAGAGATCAAACGGCACGTGCCACTTTTTTATCAAGACATCAGAGCGAGTTTGAAAGAACCTCAGTTCGAGCGCATCCCCTAAGCCCCGGACCAAAGCCTAGTGGGTTGCTGGCATTTGATGGATAGCGTGTTTTTCACCCTGTAGCTGCTGACAAGCATCACAGGGACACAACTCGCGCAAGACTTCCCAGGAATAAATGCCCGTTTCGTGGCCATCTTGCCAACGTAAGGAAATGGCATAATTGCCCACTTCTTCAATACCAACAAGAACGGGCGCACTTTCAGTGGTGATATAAGTCCAATCCCCTGCACTGTGACCCTGACATTCAGCGCACGGACAAAAGCCGCGAATATAGGTGAGCGCAAAGACACTCTGATGACCATCGTCCCAACCGACTTTAAGGATAGCCTCCGCTGAAATTAATTCGACTTCGGTCGGCGCAGGCGCTAAACCTGGTGTACTCACCCTTGCCCCCTAAGCTTCCGCTGCTTCCGCTGACTCTTGCGGTTCAGCCTCTTTTTCAACTTTCTTTTTTCCGGGCTTTTTCGACAACATTTTTTTCAATTTATCCTCAACGATTTTGGGATCAACTTTGTTCCAACCGGCACGCGGTAATTTTTCATTCTCAAAAATTTCAAGCGCCAAGGAAAGAGCACCGTCCCAAGCCTCCTGGCCGGATAATGCATCCGCATCCAAAGACCGTTCTTCACACCATTCTTTAAAACCATAAGCCATAATATCTTATCCTCACTAAAGTGTTTAAATACTTCCTTTAATCCTTTGCGATTCTGGCAAATATTGACCGCAATTCGTCGGGAAGTTCAACTGCTTTTTGCGTGTCCAGGTCCATAAAAACTGTCGTAATCTCCGCCTTAAAGCAACAATGATCATCATTTTGCCGCAAAACCTCGAAATCAAGAGTAAGCGAGGTTCGCCCTATCTTCCCCACACTCATCTGCACAATCACCGCATCGCCATATTTCAAGGGGGCGCTAAAATCACTTTTGATGTTCACCGTGGGGAAACCGTGACGCTTATTTACAATAAGATCCGGATAGGAATATGGAGCCTGCTCATCAAAGAAATCTTCAAAAGTAGCGTGGCATAAATGAAAGAAATGGGGGTAATAGACAATCCCTGCCCCATCCACATCATCGAAGCGTATTTTCTGCAATGCGGTATAGGGCATCCCTATAATCCACCTAAATCTCGCAAGAATCGTCCGAGCAAATTGCTCGCAACTTCTTTGCGGTAATTTGCATTGGAACGCACATCGTCAATCGGATGTATTTCGCTGCTCAAAGTTTGTTGGGCCAACGCAATTGCGTTTTCATCCAATGGCTTCCCCGCCAAACTTGCTTCCGTTTTCAACACCCGAATAGGACTGGCCGCCACCGCCCCTAAGGCGACACGGACATGTTCGAGAACATTGCCATTCATACGGCCGACAAGAGCTATCATCAGTTTCGAGATGGCCTGGGCACGGCGGGTTCCAACCTTCCGCCAGTACTGCCGTGTTCCCTCCTGCGGCAAGGGCAACTTGACTTCGACAATCAATTCATCCTTCGCTAAAGCGTTCTTACGGTAATCAACAATGAAATCATGGATGGGAATAATTCGGGAACCATTCCCGACAGAGGCCACATGGATCTGCGCATCGCAAGCCAGGAGAACGGGCAAGGTATCACCGACCGGCGAGCAGGTGCCAAGATTGCCCCCCAATGTTCCTCGCTCCTGGATCTGTACCGCTCCAATTTCCCGAATGGCATCAATGAGAGAAGGAAAATGGTCGTTGACCAACTCGTTGCTGAGCATTTCACCGTAGGTCGTTGCCGCACCGACAGACAGAGCGTCGTCTGTACTGCATACACCCCTAATTTCGGACAAGCCAAAAAGGTCGATCACCCCTGCCGGCTTAGCCTTATGAGCAAATCCAACCATCACATCCGTACAACCTGCAATCGGCAGATAATCCGGGTGGGCGGCCCGCTGTTCAAGAGCTTCACTTAAGGTTTTTGGCTGGAGAAAATTATCCATTCGTGCGTCTCGCTTCTGCCGCAGAAATCACCGCATCGACAATAAGCTGGTAGCCCGTACACCGACACAAATTTCCAGCCATGAGTTCCCGCAATCGGGCTCGCGAGGCATGTGGCTCCGCTTCGAGTGCGGCACTTGCCATCATTGCTATGCCGGGAGTGCATATACCACATTGGGTGCCACCGAATTTAATCAGCGCCTCCTGCACATCGTTTAAGACTTCACCATCGGCCAAACTTTCAACGGTCTTGACCTCTCGTCCGTCCATCTGGGCAACCGGGATTAAACAGGAGTTTACTGCTTTGCCGTCAACAAAGACTGTGCAAGCACCACACTCACCCTCACCACAGCCTTCTTTCGAGCCAGTTAGTTCACAGTCGAGACGCAACACATCCAAAAGACGGCGCATCGGCGTGGTTTCGACTTCTCGTTGCTCGCCATTAAGACTAAAGCTTACCTTCATCACGCCTCCCCTTTCAAAACATCCGCAATGGTTTCTGGAAGCATCGGCACAACATCGAATGCAGAACCCAACGCATCCTCCAAGGCATTGGCCACCGCCGCCGCCGGGCCATCCATTGGTATTTCCCCAACCCCCTTCGCCCCATGGGGACCGTAAGGATAGGGCTCCTCAACAATAATGGTTTCGAGTTCCGGAGCCTCCATGGCCGTAGGAATAATACAGTCTGTCATCGAAGGGTTCATCACTTTACCGTCTTTATAGAGAACACTTTCCCAGAGCGCCCAGCCCAAAGCCTGCATGGTACCGCCCTCGATTTGACCTTTAACGATAATTGGATGCACTGCCTTACCCACATCCACCGCATGAATACAGCGCTCAACCGTAACCTCATAGGTATCCGGGTCGACAGCCACATCCACCAAACAGGCAGCCCAACCATAACAAGGATAGGCATCGCCCCGATAGGTTTGGTCGTCAAAATGAATTCCTGGAGGAGATTTATAGGTCGTTTCAAAAGCCAGCTCTCCCGCATCCTTTGCGTGAGCCTCTGCCAAAGCCAGGACATCACCACAATCCAAGCCTTTACTCTCGCCATAAGCTTGCAGCTTTTCTTTTAAACCGTTCGCTGCTTGTTCAACAATACCACCGACCACCATACAGGTTCTCGAAGCAACCGTTGGGCCACTGTCTGGAACCATTTTTGTGTTCGGCTGAACCACTTTGACGTTTGCGACATCGACCCCCAAAGTGGTGGCCGCAATCTGCGTAAAAATTGTAAAAGCACCTTGGCCAATATCGGTGGATGCGGAGCGCACTTCAAACTCTCCCTGCTTGTTCACCGCCACAGCCACTCGGCCCTTTAATCGATCCTCACCGCTGCCCGTAAAACCGGCCCCATGATAATAGAGAGCAAAGCCTCTACCGCGCTTAACATCCTGTACCGCTTTGGGCATGCAAATATCGTTCGGCGGCTCTTTCTCTGCCTGAGCCATCACCTCGCGCACGACTTTTTCGCTGGCCACCGAGTTCTTTAAAATTTGTCCGGTTGCGGTTTCATCGCCTAAATTCAAACGATTGCGCAGGCGAAACTCGACCGGGTCCATACCCAAAACTCGGGCCGCCTTATCGATTTGACGCTCATAAGCAAAAGTCGTTTGCGGCGCCCCAAAGCCACGATAGGCTCCATGGGGCGGCGTATTGGTGGCCATCATACGCCCCA
>CAXGWX010000288.1:0-3965 GCA_964013445.1 uncultured Bdellovibrionales bacterium
CGGTCTGTGGCTTAAACGATGAGGGGGTCTTCGTACAAAACTGCACGGAAGGCGCTTGGGTCAACTCTACCACCTGTACCGGCACCCATGTTTGCGCAAATGAAACGACGCAAAACGGCACTACGGCCTGTGGCTTAAATAATGAGGGGGTCTTCCAGCAAAACTGCACGGAAGGTGCTTGGGTCGACTCTACCACCTGCATCGACCCCCATGTTTGCGTCAACGAAACAACGCAAAACGGCACTACGGCCTGCGGTTTAAATAACGAAGGGGTCTTCGTGCAAAACTGCACCGAAGGTGCCTGGGTGGAATCAACCACCTGCACCGGCAGCCATGTTTGCGTTAACGATGCAACGCAAAACGGCAGCACGGTCTGTGGTATTCATGCGGATGGGGTGTTGGTACAAGAATGCAGTGAAGGTGCCTGGGTAGACTCGACCACCTGCGCTGGAGCCTCAGCCTTCACCAGCGCAAGCGGACTCTGTCAGTTGATTGGGGGTGAAGATAAGGATGTTTATATCGGGATTATGGCTTCGTTTGGCGGCAATATCTGGCCCGTGCCTGAAAATGCGACGATTCCCACTTTGGCGATCAACGAGATCAATGCGGGTGGTGGCATTGCAGGGCAATCCTTAGGAGCCGTGCTCTGTGACTCTCAGTGTGATGTCGACTCTGGAAGTACGGCCTTAAGTGAAATCATCGCTTTGGATGGGCAAAACAATGGGGTGGATATTGGCGTGGTGGTAGGGCCATCCTGCTCCTACGTGGTGTTGCAAGATGGGGGCACCCCTCTTTATGAAACGGTGGGGGCGGCGAATATGGTGATGATTGGTGCGACCACGGAATCGGCTGACTTAACCAGCGCAGATACGGAGGGCTGGTTTTTTAGAACCATCTCGGCCGACACGGACTGGACCAAAGCACAAGCGGCCTACCTCTACGTCCAGGCCAACTGGCGTAAATTGGCCATCATTTATCCCAATTTAACTTATGAGCAGGGTAGAGCCGAAGCGGCACGGGATGCTTTTGCTGCGCATGCAGAGGTGGATGCAAGTGATGTCAGTCTGATCACTTACGATACAAATAGTCTTAATTCTACTACAGTTCTTGCAGCGGTCGATGGCCATATGGTTGATGGTGAAATCGGCGGTGCTTTGCTTTTCGGCAATTCTTCGGACGCCACCTTCGTTGGTCTCTTCACTGCGATAGACTCTTATACTTGGACCAATGGCACACCGGAGTGGGATCTCGATGTCACAGTCTCAGCGGAAATCTTTACGGAAGTCGATAATGCGACGTTGATGACGGGTATGGGAGGCACGGTCAGGTGGACGCCCAGAGGGGCCGGCTCCAGCCATTTTGCTGCTGCTCTGGGGGATAGCGTAGATCCATATTTTGCGGAACTTTATGATGCGGTTTATATGGCGGCCATTGGCGTGAGCCTTGCGGGCAGTGGTCATTATGGTAATGGCGCATTTATTCGCACATCGCTGAGCAACAGCACGAGCAGCGGCAGCCGCAAGTTCGCCGGTGACTGGGCGGGGATTTTAGCTGAAATCCAGAGCAATAATACGGTCGACTTTTTTGGCGCCACCGGCCCGGTTGATTTTGATGAAAACGGCGATGTCTCGACCTATTATACACGGCAGGTTTTTGATGAGAGCGGCAATTATGTCCACAGCGGTTGCTGGGATGTGGAATGGGCAGAGTGCCCGGCGCTGTCGCCACTGCTTCTCCCGGAATTGGCCAGGACAAGTGAGGGGGATTCTGAGAACAGCGCACCATTTGATGACCAAGGGGGCCGCTTCCAATCGGTGTACGGTGCAAGCATGCTGACCGGGCTGGCGGTGGGGGCTCAACTTACGGGAATCCGTTTTCGCTTGAATACGGGGCAAGAAGCCTTTGACGCTACAACCATCGAGAACTTTGAAATTAGGTTGAGCACATCGGCCAATGAGCCCGAGGCATTGAGCACAACCTTCGCGGATAATCGCGGCTCCGACGAGGTCATCGTCCGGACTGGTTCCTTAAGCATTGCGGCAGACGACTATCCGGTGGATGGTGAACCCAATGACTTTGGCCCCACCATCGAATTTTCGACACCTTTCGTTTATGCTGGTGGTTCTCTGCTGCTCGAAATCGGTTATTCAGAAGTCCCATCGGGTGCGAAACTCGTGGATAAGATTTATCAGGACCCAAACGTCACCCTCGACAGTGAAAGTGTTTACGCTGATACAGGGTTCAACGCGACGAGTGCGAACGTCGGCCGAGTTGTGGATCTCATTGTTGTGGAGTATGTCTTCACCGAACCCTAAAAGTTGGTTTGTGCCTTGCTGTGTCGCTCTGCGCCAGGCCGCCAGGCGGGCTTTTTATCCCGCCGCGGATAATTCTTTGCTTAAGAGATTCCTCTATCTAAACATTGAATAGTTGTAGGCAAGGATGCTTAGGAGTCGGCTGTAGGGCATAAGACCTTGCTGGTATCTGTGAATAAGGTCTTGGGTGTCGTTGTCCATGAGGAAATCGTGGTCGAGTCCATAGTAGGCATAGATGTTTTCGATGCTGTTAAAATACATCACGCCGCCTTCGCTTTCCGCCGTAATACTTTTATCTTTGTCTTTTGGGTATTTGTCTTCCTTATCGGGTACACCATCGCCATCATCATCCTTGTCGATAATGTCAGGATCTCCATCCCCATCCGTATCCTCCGTGAAGCGGGTGTCACCCAATCTCGTAAACTCTGCCATGTCGTGCAAAAAGCCACCATCATTGTCGTGTACAGCCTGGGCCGTTCCAGTCATATTAAATGGGTCGCTCGAACCAAATAAAATTTGGCTCATAATGAAGGCCATAAAGCGTTCGTATTGAAAGAATGCGCTCATGACATCCTGTTGCATGTCGGTGAAGTCGTGCGGGATATAGATGTTTTGATAAAAACTCCCGTCGATATGGTTTTCAATCATCTCGACATGAATCATATGAATATCATGAGAACCGCTGCCATATCCTTCCCAATAGGAACCCAAAAGTTCACTGGCTTCACTTAAGGATTTTTTGATGAGGTTTGTAGAGAAAACCATACGAATGTTGCTGTCCTGATCTTTGACTCGGAAATAACTTTTTGTTGGCGATACTCTTCGCTCTTCGAGAATGCGGGTTGGCGAAGCGATAACTTTCTTAAAGCCTTTTTTACGAAACTTTTTGCGAGGCTTGAATTGTTTTGGCCCCTGGCTTTGCTTGAGGCTGGTGTTGTTTTCGAAAGAGCTTTCACTTGCCACTGCCATTTCCAGCTCTGAACCGCAGGCGGATAGAAAGAGAGCAGTCAAAATGATAGACAAAATTGTTCTTATGTTGTGTTGCTTTTGCATGGGGGCTCCTCTTGTTGTGTTGTTTTCCTGTCTGAGAGACATATGGAGCAGTCCATATTTTGGGCTAAAAAAACGGCTGTAAGGTGTTGAAAATAAAGGATTTCGTGACTCAGATCACAAAAGGCTGATGCGTTTTGTGCGCAGCATCACACAATTTGATGATGCTTTTGTGCCTACAACAAACGATGTCTGTCCGCCCAGGCACGGGATGACTTCGGTCTTGACAAAACTGACCTCGCTTAAGAGCAGCTCGAAGCCCTGCCGCCAAGAATACGGTCCTTTTCGAGTACGGCAACACGCAGCCCCTGGCCGCAGAGGCCAACGGCGCAGCTTAAACCCGCCAGACCGCCGTCGACAATCAGTACATCAACTTCTTTGGGCAGAGATTGTTGTTTCTTTTTCGCCATGGTCCCCCAAAGGCCCCCCTTAAGCTGAGCAGGCCTCACCCATATTAGTCTATCGCGCTTATGGGGGCGAAGCAAAGGTGTGAAAACTCTTCACTTGACCTCCAGGTTGAGATGGCTTGTACTTTGAAGCATGAAGAGATGCGCAAATATTCGACATCAGTTCGCATGGTTTTCGCGGGGAATTTTACTCCTG
>CAXGWX010000289.1:0-3925 GCA_964013445.1 uncultured Bdellovibrionales bacterium
CGAAGCAGCAGCACAAAAATCCGCAGTATTGGTGGAGCTTGAGGGGCTTGGGGATGTCCATGCCTTAGAAGAGGAAAAACTGCTCTTCGGACCAAAGGGAATCCCATTTGTTAAAGGCAGAGGGCAAGGGAAGTGTGGTATCAAGTGGGATGGAGAAGGGCATGTCCTGTTGGTCTCAGCGGAAAGCACTTTAAACATCAAGGTCAATGGTAAACCGGTGAAGCGGCGTCGGCGTCTTAAGCTTGAAGACCGCATTCGCATTGAAGAGAGTCGATTTTTATATCGGTTGGATGAGAAATATAGGAAGAAGCTTTACTGAAAGAGCGCGGCGGCGCAAAAAGCCTGGTTGTTTTCTGTATGTTCCGGTACACTAGGTCGGTCTTGAGAACGGGCGGAGTGTCTTGATGTTTTGGATTATAGGAGTTCTTATGCTTGGTGCTCAATTGGAAGTTGGAGCAGTTGCGCCAGATTTTTCTTTTGCAGATACAGATGGAAAGGTTCTTGAACTAAAAGCTCTGATTAAGGAAGGCCCGGTCGTTCTGGCATTCTTCCCTAAAGCTTTCACACCTGGCTGAAAAAAAGAGTTAACGAATTACCGGGTCCGGTACGATGAGTTTGTAAAGGCGAAGGCGCAGGTCATAGCAGTGTCTACGGATGAGTTGGATACGCAGAGGGAATTTAAGGCGAAGCTGGGTGCGCAGTACAGCTTTATTGCTGATGATAAAGGAGTGCTTACCAAGCTTTATGGCGTAAAAATGCCCTTGTTGAACGTTGCTAAGAGAAAGACTTTTGTTGTTGGCCAGGACGGGAAAATAAAAGCCATGCTTTCCGGATCTGATGCAATGGACCCGGGCTTGGCCTTAAACCAATGTGTTTTGCCTTAGGTGCTGAATAGATGTGCCCCTGATTTGCACCGTGCCCTTTTGGTTTTGCAGGATGCCTTTTATGTCAAAGAGGGATGCGCTTAATATAAGGTCTCTTTTTGCATTAAAGAGGTCAGGTTTGATGATTATATTAAGAAACCCGAACTCATCTTCCAGAGTTAAGAAAACAAAGCCTTTGGCACTGCTGGGTCGTTGTTTGACGATGCATTGCCCCGCGACCCTGACAGGTGCGCCATCGGGACAATGATTCAGTTCTTTTGCGCTGAGAAACCCACGCCTGTGGAGCTGTACACGGATAAGGCTTAGGGGATGGGGGCTTGCACTCATGCTGCTCTGTTGGACCTCGGCTGCAATTTCTTCGGGAAAAGACATCTCGTTTAGTGGGTGCACAGGGGACTCACTTTGGACCTGTGCAAGCAGGCCAAAGTGTCTTTCTCTAAAGGCACTTAATTGCCAAAGTGCTTGTCGACGACTCTTGTATATCTCTCTGAATGCACCAATTTCTGCTAAGGTTGATATTTCAGCGTTTTGTAAACCTGAGCGTTTTAGAAGTTGCGCTATGTTTTTGTAAGGCTTACTCCGTTCCGATATCAGTTTCTGTCCGCTTTTCTTGTGTAGGCCATGCACATGTCGGAGTCCGAGCCTTACGCATCTTTCCCCCTCCAGATGACAGAACCATTGGGAGTGCATGATATCAATTGGTTTAAATCGAATACCGTGCCGTTGACCATCTTTAATTAAAGTGTCCGGCTGATAGAATCCCATAGGCCAGCTGTTGAGCAATGCGGTGTAGAAAATGGCCGGATAGTGAGCCTTGAGATAAGCGGAGGCATAGCTTAGGAGAGCAAAGGATGCGCTATGGCTTTCCGGGAAACCATAGGAAGCAAATGCGCTAATCTGCCGAGCGATTTCTTCTTGCGCTGCAGGAGGAATATTGTTCGCACGCATTCCGGTGAAAAGTTTGGTTCGGATTTCCTGCATGGGAATGTTCATATGACGAAATCCCATGGCGCGACGCAACTTGTCTGCTTCGCCACCGCTAAAGTTCGCAGCGGTCATTGCCATGCGCATGATTTGCTCTTGAAAGATGGGCACGCCAAGAGTGCGTTTTAAAATGGGTTCCAGACTTGGATGGGGATATCTGACCTCTTGAGAACCTTCACGCCTTTTTAAATATGGGTGGACCATGTTGCCGGTTATTGGCCCGGGACGGATAAGTGCAATGCTTACGACAATATCGTAAAATGTTTTTGGTTTAAGTCGAGGTAGAATATTCATCTGTGCGCGACTTTCTACTTGGAAGACGCCGACAGTGTCGGCCTGACTGAGCAGCCTATATGTTTTTGGGTCATCCATCGGCAGCTGACCGTAATCCAGATCGATGTGATAGTGTGTGTGGATAAGTTCTTTTGCACCCTCAAGGGCCTCGAGCATGCCCAGCCCAAGTAAGTCGATCTTGATTAGATCCAGGTTGGCACAGTCTTCTTTATCCCACTGAATAATCGTGCGCAGCGGCATCGCGGCGGGCTGGGTTGGGACAATCTCATCCAAGGGGTTCTTGGCGATGACAATGCCTCCCGGATGTTGCCCAAGGTGGCGAGGGAGTCCAAAGATTGACTGGCTTAGAGAACCCCAAGCATGTGCCACCTCCGGTTGAATGTTTGGTCTTAAGTGTCTGATCTGCTCGGCAAAGGATAACTCGGATTCTGTGTTTGGGGTTTGTGAAAGTTTGACCACATGGTTGATGTCCGTTTCCGGCAGCTCGAGGATCTTGCCCACATCACGTAAAGCACTTCTGCGCTTGTAGGTAATAACATTCGCAACCAGTGCGGCATGGTGGCGGCCATACTTGTTGTAGACGTACTGAATGACTTGCTCTCGCTTTTTGCCGCTCGGGAAATCCAGGTCGATATCCGGACACTCTTCTCGCTCGGGGGAGAGAAAACGTTCAAAGAGTAAGTTCATAGAAATTGGTTCCAGGGCAGTGATTCTTAAAGCGTAGCAGACAACGGAGTTGGCCGCAGAGCCTCGTCCTTGACATAAGAATCCCTGTTCCCTTGCGAATCGGGTGATATCCCAAACAATAAGGAAATAACCGGCAAGGTTCATATCACATATGATCTTAAGTTCATGTTCGAGTTGTGCTTGGACTTTGCGGGTAAATTTCCTGTAACGCTCTTTAGCACCTCTGTAGGATAATTCGCGCAACCATTCTTCCTGGCTATAGCCTTGTGGTGCATCATAGTGTGGAAGGCGGTAGTCTATTTGTTCAAGGCGAAAGGAGGCGCGTTCAGCGATTTCCAGTGTGTGCCGTGTGGCCTGTGGGAGATCTTGAAAAAGCTTTGCCATCGTTTTTGGGCTTTTAAGGAGCCATTCGCCATTCGGTTTGATTTGTCGGCCGACAACTCTGTAGGAACAGTGCTGGGAAATGCAGGTAAGGGTGTCGAGAGTAAATTTATCTTGCTCATTGAGACATCTAACGTCGTTGGTTGCGATGATGGGGAGAGAAAGAGCATGTGCTGCATCCAGAGCCTTTTTGTTAAGAATGTTTTCCTGTCGGTCAAAATGTCTTTGCATTTCCAGAAAAAAGTTTCGTTGAGAAGTTTGCCGCAAAAAACTTTTTAAAAGGTCGAATGATGACTCGGGGTGAATGCGGCATATAAAGATCAGCCCCTTTTGATGCTCGATAATAGAAGAGAGGGTTAGGTTGCTCTTATGTTGGATGCTTAAAATGCGACAAAGATTTTTATAGCCTTGAGCGTCTTCACAAAAAATACGAAGAGCACCGAGATTAGAGACATTGAGCCGTGCGCCAACAAGCCCCTCTATCCCTTGGCTTTTGCATGCGAGATTGAAGCGGGGAGCACCGTAGATCCCGTTAAGATCGGTGATGCCGCAGTAAGGGTAACCGAGTTTTGCAGCTTGCCGAGCGAGATCCTCTGGCTGTAGGCAGGACTGAAAAAAAGAAAAGGCGCTGGATGCCCCAAGTTCGATATAGGGAACAATCATGCACTGAACATATGTTCATGCCGCGTTTAAGG
>CAXGWX010000290.1:0-3900 GCA_964013445.1 uncultured Bdellovibrionales bacterium
GTTCAGCTCCATGCTCAGGGAATAGAGCTTGCCATCAACTTTCAGCTGACCATGCAGAGAATTGTAATTCTCGTTGTAGTGCCCGTTAAAGGCATTCAGCTGACCGTCGCGTAATTCAAAGTTGAAACGCTTGCCCGCCGCAACCAAAGTCGCGTCCACATAATCAAAACTGACATTTTCAAAACCAATTGCATCAGATTTGATATAGTATACCCCAGGCTTATCCGCCGCTTCTCCAGTGATTGGATTAAGGCGTCCCGAAAGAGTGGCTTCATGAATTTGCAGATAGGCTTCCGGCTCATCCGCTCCTTCCAGAACTTCGTAGATGCTGTAATTCTGCAAATGCATCGAATGAATCACCATATTAACCGACTCCCTGTCCTGCGGTTCTACCGGTGGCATTCCCAACGCCGGCGCCCCTTCTACATAACGGCTTGCGGAAATCGTCGATGAACCTTCCATATAGGTGCCCGTTCCTAAGCAATCCGTATCCACCAAGGTCTTTTGGCTGTGGGAGATTGTGCAGCCATCGATATCCCAGCGGGCTTCCATGCTATCATCAAAAATGCTGCCATCAAGGTCTGCAGGAATAAGACCGGTGATGCTCTCAAAACCACATTCCGAATCCCGATTGGTAACATCAAAAGCCTTACCAAATGCTTTGAGAAGAAGTCTCGCACCGTTATCCGCAAAGAGCTGGCCTAACGAGCAATCCTCGTCTCCATCAACCAACTCCCATTCTTCTGAACAATCATAGGAGGCAACAAAATCCGCTGCCAGATAATCCGGGTTAAGTGGCTCTCCCTGAGAACCCAGGTCAACCGCCACACCGTCCGCATTAAAATTCCCTAAAAGACGATTTTCTCTGCCATCAACTTTGCCATTGGTGGCTTCAAGAACGCCGCCGTTGAGGGTAATCCCGACCTGGGCAGCCCCTTGGGTGATCACCATCTCTAAATTTGCAAAGGTCAGGTTTTCTATTTGCGCTTGGGGTATTGGCCAACGACAAACACCGGTCTCCATGTCTCGGGCTAAGATTGGCTTTAATGTACCGCTGAGCGCACCGCTACGAAAAGTCACCTGCGCATCATTGCTTTCTAAATCCAGAGTCAAGCCGTCAAAGTTAGCATAGATGTTTAAATCCACAGCGCGCAGTGTGTCGGGCACCGCCGGCTCTGTCTCTGAGCCAGTCAAATAGCCACGAATCGTTTTGCCGCCGGAGAGAGCCACTTTCCCTAAAACCCAGGTGTTGTTGCCCTGGCAGTCCGTCGCAGCCAAATGAGGCTCGGTAAAACGCATCTGACAGGCCTGGCTAAGGGAAATCTTCTGCGTGGCTGTGCCGCCGCCATCGCCCTCCGCTCCTTGCGTGCTCAAAGATGCATTTTCAGTCTCAAAGCCACAGCTCTCGTCATCATTCAAAAGTTTAGCCAGTGTACCTAAAGCAGCCACCGCAAGGCGCGCACCGCCGACCCCCAAAACTTCTTCTGGAGGACATTCATAAGAAATTGGCTGGGCTAAATCTTCCGTACAGGCAAAGCTGTTCACATAGTCTTGGGCCTCGTAGTCAGGATTAAGTCCACCTTCGAGACCTTTGATCTCCTTGTCCTTATCCCAAACCGTAATGCTTCCCCAGAGACGATTCTCATACTCATCGGACTGACCAATCTGTGCATGCAGATCGGAGGCTGGAACCTCCACATCAAAATCCCGATCACCGGAATCGACAAAGAGCTGTGCATCAGTGTAGCTTAAGTTTTCCACCGCCACATGACCCGTTGGAATCGCACACAAACCCTTCGACGCAGAGCGGGCCAGAAGAGGCTTCACAACCGCGCTTACCGTACCGGATTTAGCCTTAAGATAGGCTTCGCTGTCGGAAGAATGGACGACAAAATTTTCCATCAACACTTCGTCGAGGTAGATGGCTAAGGACTTGGCGTCATGTGGAATTACGGGCAACTCCACATCCCCAGTCAGTCGTCCTGCAAGCTCACGGCGAGCACTGACGGTGATCTTGCCACTGACGGTGGTCACCACACCATTACAATCCGCCGGCAGCACATATTCATCGAAATCGAGTTCACATTGATTCACTGACCATATGGCTCGCCCGGATTCAGTCGTATTGCCCTCCAACACCGGATGATCGTAAACCGACGAGGCGGCAAAACCACAGCTCTCATCAGCGTTGATCAGCTTGGTAATGATGGCAATATTGCGCACGCTTAAGCGGCCGACACCTTCCGAAACCCGGCCGGGAAACCATTTAATACAGGCCGAAGAGAGAAAAAGTGCTATGATTACAACAACATAAAGTGGGGTTTTTAGGTTTTTCATGGGCCTCGCTGCTCCCCTTTCACGGTGTCGTGAAAGTCTCTAAATTCGTCGAACCTTGGGGCCAGCTCAATTTGCCCCTAGATTCTCGGTAGAAAAAACCTATTGTTCTCTAAAAAGACGCATTTAGATTCAGCTGAAAGCGCTGCAGATGGCGGCCAGGAACTTCGCTAAAATCATAGAGATTGTGGGGGCGACCGGTCTGATCCGTATAACGAACGAGAATATGAACATCCTCCGCCAGTCCGACCTTCAAGTTCAGGATATGGCCACGAAACCCTGTGAGGCCGGGGTGGCTCGCAGCAAAGTCACTCAAGGAGAATGAATGGTTCATATAAAAGGGCGTCGCCGTCTCTTTGATATCATAATAGGCGTAAGTCAAAGCATAGTCCTCATAGCTCAACCCTAAAAGCCCCCCATGTCCATGGTTATGCTTTTTGTCCACATCATTCGACCGCGTCAAACGATAAAAATATTCTGCCCCGACAAAGCCGTTAACCACAAATCCCACACTCGAGAAACGTAAACTCGACTGGGTAAAATCCGTATCCGCAAATTGCACATCCCCACTGTAGTTGCTGTCATCATTTGCATCACGCATATGCGCCGCATTAAAAGCAAGATGCATACGCCAGCGCGCATAGGCCCCTTCATACAAAAGCTGCCACATGGTCATCGTATCATTATGAAAGGGTTCTAACTGCCACTTGCTATCCGTAAGCGTGTAGTGGCCCGCAAAGCAACGTAGACTCTGCGCCTCTCCTAAGTTTTGGCGAAAATAGAGTGTGTACCCTTCCAACATCACATCCCCGTCCCAAAAAACTTCACTTTGCTGCCATCCAGCATAGGAATGTTTTCCCGCAACCAGAGTCAAATTCGCCACAGGCCGATAACGTATAAAAGCTTGATCCAGCGACAAAGGATTTCCTGCTTCCGCATCTATGTCAGCGCTAAAGGTTTGGTGCGGCGAGTTGCCCGGGTTTGCCAGGGAGGTCACAACACGTAAGCCCATATCGAGCCCACTAAACCCTGTTTGATGTCGTAGGCCAAGGCGCGCCCGAATGCGCCCACGGGTGTGTAAAAAAGGCTGGGCATCGTCCACATCCTCTTTCCTGTTCACTTCCCCGCGCACACGCACATCGCCAAAGAGCTTCAGCTTGGCCGCTTCCTGCGCCTCTGCGGCCTCTGCCATCCCCGCCCACAAAAAGAGACTTACGCCAAGAACATCACGACTAAGTTTAAACCATCGTTTTTTCGCAAACACCGATATACTCCCGATTTTCATTGCCTTCGCCTGTACATTGATTCAAACATCACTTAAAGGCAAGTATAGTCAAAGAAGGGACCCATGCTCAAAGATCTCAACATGCGTGGCGCCATGCAGAAGATGATAGAAGGCGCTCAGGACAAATTCTGCGCTGCCCTCTCCACAATCGATGAGACTCCTTTTCAGGAAGACAAATGGGAACGCAAAGATGGTGGTGGCGGCCGCACGCGGGTCCTAAGCGATGGTCCGATCCTGGAAAAAGCCGGGGTCAATATTTCTGTTGTCCACGGCACCCTGAG
>CAXGWX010000291.1:0-3898 GCA_964013445.1 uncultured Bdellovibrionales bacterium
TTATGGGCCCCGAGAGATCTTAGGCGCCGGCCGATGGCGAGGCACGGTGAATACTGTGTGGCGTAATGTCACCCCGACTTTTGTTTGGAAATCTCTTCAAGGTGAGGCATTGCCGTTGGATAATGGCGGAAATGCGAGCCGTGATTTTATATTTGTTGAGGATATTGCTCGAGGCCTTGTTGCTTGTGCTGAGAGAGGTGAGCCGGGCGAGGCGTATAACCTTGCATCAGGGGTGGAGACCACCATAGGTGAACTTGCTGTAAAAGTGAATAATTTGACTGGTAACACCACACCTGTTGAATTACTTCCCGCACGAGACTGGGATCGATCGGGCAAGAGATATGGAGCGACCGAAAAGTCAAAGGTGAAGTTGGGGTTTTCGGCTAATATTAAAATGGATGAAGGTCTGCGCAAGACAGTTGCCTGGACCCAAGAAAACCGTGAACTCATCAAGCAATCAATTGCCAATCACAATGTGATTATGCAGCAATTTGCCAAGGATAATTCAAATTGATAAAGATCGCAACCATCGTTGGTGCAAGGCCGCAATTTATAAAAGCTGCCACTGTTAGTCGAGCCATTGCCAAGCGACAGGGCGTTACTGAGTTGTTGATTCATACTGGCCAGCACTTCGATGTTAATATGTCAGATTTGTTTTTTAATGAATTAGATATTCGCAAGCCTGATGTGAATCTTGCTATTGGAGGCGGGACCCACGGGCAAAACACCGGTCGTATGATCGAGTCGATTGAGGGGGTTTTGTTGGATTATAATCCTGATCATGTAATGGTCTATGGCGACACGGACTCGACCCTTGCAGGTGCACTGGCGGCAGTGAAAATCCATATCCCAATCGCTCATGTAGAAGCGGGCCTACGATCCTTTAACCGCCTTATGCCTGAAGAAATTAACCGTGTGCTTACGGATCATATTTCTGATCTGCTCTTTGCGCCCACGGAGACGGCCTCTAAAAATCTGCGGCAGGAAGGCATCAATGAAACCAAGGTCCACTTGGTTGGAGATGTCATGTATGATGCGTCACTCTACTATCGAGAACGCTCCCTTAGCCCAAAATATGTAAAGCTAATCGATGGTACGCCTTTTTACCTTTGCACGATACATCGCGCAGAAAACACGGACGACCCCAAACGTCTTAAAGCTATTGTGTCGCTAATAAATCAAATTTCGAAAGACACGAATGTCGTTTTGCCCCTACATCCACGCACCCGGTTAGCAATAAAAAATATGGACAAAGAGGCATTTAGCGAAGGGGTAAAGGTTTTACATCCGGTTGGCTATTTAGAGATGGCTTGGCTGCTGGCAAATTGCCAGCTAGTTCTGACCGATAGCGGTGGTGTGCAGAAGGAGGCTTATTTTTATCAGAAACCTTGCGTTACCCTACGGGAAGAGACCGAATGGGTGGAGCTGGTCGAAGCAGGGTGTAATCAGTTAGTATCGCCCGTAGATCCGAATGCAGCCAATAGTATTCAGCAAATGTCTTCGGTTCAAATAGAGCACAATTGTTCTATTTACGGCAATGGCGATGCAGCAGGCAAACTACTTAGCTTGATTTTGGATTAATCCTATGAGTGTTCACCATGGAAGTACTTATATGAACGATCAAGCTTTTCAAGCTGTTGCGGAGCATCTGGAGGCCCCGTATCAATTAAATACAGAAGGGTGCTCTAAAGTGGTAGAGAGTAATCGACAGCTTTCAGAGAGTTACTTTGAGCATTTGACTTTTCCCGTGTCACCTTTTTGGGAGTCGTATTTTGTGAGTAAGCTGAGCGTCATAGAGCCGGCCCAAAGAGAGGTGTGCGTAGATGTATGTTGTGGTACTGGTACGCTCTGCTTGAATATCATGCCTTCTATCGGATTTGAAACTTTGGTAGCTGTCGATAACTCGGCTACTGCCATCGAAACTTTGAAGCAGCGCATTCAAGCTCAGCAAGCGATTGAAGCAAGGCAGGACGACATCACTTGCACCTCATTTATGGAAACCAGTATCGATGCTGTTTACGGCAATAGCTTTCTGCATCACTTACCCGATAACCCAAGTTTCTTACAAGAAATGCACCGAATCTTGAGGCCTGGTGGAGTAATAGTTTTTACCGGAGAGCCAACTATAGGTGCGGCTTTTCTCGAAAATGCCATTATGATGCCAATACTAAAAATGCTTTGGTTTTTTAGGTTAAAGAAGAGGCGTACTAATGAAAATCCCGTAACTGATATTTGGCTGTATGAAAAGAGTACGCTTTCTGAAATGTTGAGTTCTGTTGGATTTACTGAAATACAAATTAAACCCTTTGGGTTTCTCGTTACCCTCTTCAATTGGCCGTCTGCGATACTTTTTAAAATATTTACAGGTAAATCAGCTCAACCAGACTGGTATTGGAAAATCTTGGGTTATGTCGATCGTTTATTTTTTTTCTGGCTGCCTCCAAATTGCCATAGTCATTTTGTCATTGCCGCCAGAAAAAAAGAGGCCTAAGGATGAATATTTTAATAATATTTACCACGCGCAATTGGCCAATGCGCTCTTCCCAAGCTTCACATCTATGGTCATTTAAAAGATATATAAAAAATGCAAATTGTTTTTATGTGAATATATGCGTTGGGTTTTATCCAAATTATCTCAAGAAAATAAAATTTGATTTAATTATTTTTACTCATCCATTTTTAGGGGAGAGGATGGAGCGTGATAAATTTAGAGAAATGATAGAGTGCTTGAAGTTTCTCAAATCTGATTCGGCTATAAAAATTTGTATGCCTCAAGATGAGTTTACGAGCATGGATATATTATGCGAATTTATAGAAGAGATCGGCATAAGTTTTGTGTTTTCTGTTGCTCCAGAATGTGAATGGCCAAAAATATATAAGAAAGTAAACAGGGAAAAAGTTCGTTTTGTGCGTTCTCTTACGGGCTATTTAGATGAAAAAACGGTAAACTATTGGTCAAAGAAAAACACTGTCAGCAACCGTCGCACATTGGAGATAGGCTACCGAACGGTTGCAACAGCGGTGTGGGGACGGTTTAATTTGATGAAAGCATTGATCGCAGAGGTTTTTTTAAAAGAGACGACCGCTCGCCAATTGCCTGTTGATATCAAAGTGGGGGTTGAGCATTTTAAAATGGGTGATGATTGGCTCGATTTTCTTGCTCAGTGCCGCTACACGCTGGGAATTGAAGGGGGAAGCCGCATATTGGATTGGGATGGGTCCATACTACAGGCCGTATCCTCTTATCTGAAAGACAAGCCGGATGCAACATTCGAAGAACTTGCGGCCAGCTGTGTGCCTATTGAAAGAGAAGGAGAGATTAATGTTGTGGCGATTTCTCCCAGACATCTTGAGGCCTGCATGACGCGTACTGGTCAAATCTTGGTTGAAGGGGAATACAATGGAATTTTAAAACCAAACATCCACTATATTCCATTAAAATCGGATTTTTCAAATATCAATGAAGTCTTTGAGCGAATGAATGATGAATCATCAAGGCTTAGGATGGTAGAGAATGCATATCAAGATATTATTAAATCAAAAAAATACAGTTATAGTGGTATGGTTCAAAAGGTTTTGGATAATGCTATTCCCGAAAAGAAAGACTTCGAAAGAACTGGTGGGAGCTCAACTATGAGCTTACTGTTCTTTATATACAATAGAACACTTCTTTATTTTAATATTTCTTTTGTTTTTTTGTGGTCTAGAATTAGGGACTTGAGAAATTGGATTATCCAATAAGCGAGCATCATTCGCTTGAAAGTATTAATATTTACAACGCAGTTTTATCAAACAGGCGGGGCGGAGCGTTTGGCTGTTGAGTTGGCCATCGAGCTGAATCGTTTAGGAGTAAAAACCGACGTTCTTAGCCTTTATTCTAAGCGTACTCCTGACGAAT
>CAXGWX010000292.1:0-3837 GCA_964013445.1 uncultured Bdellovibrionales bacterium
CATAGCCGTGAAGGTGTTGTGCAAAGAGACCATGAGTGTTGAGCTTTGCTTTAGCGTTTTCATAGAATTCGAAGGTGAAAAGGCTGGCGACTCCGGAAACCCACGGATTTGAGGGCTCGCTAATCATAATATCGTATGTACTGGGACTGAAGGTAATAAAGGATTTGGCGTCTCGAACAAAAACGCTTACTCGTTTATCGCTAAGAGCATGACCGTTGTATTCGGCAAAGAGTTCAGCTGCCTCCGCAACAGCTGGTGATATTTCAAGGGCGTCAAGCTTTTCTATGGGGTGTGAGAGAATCGCTCCATCTGTAATGCCGCTGCCAAGCCCGATATTCAAAATCGATTTAGCTTGTGGGTGCAGCAAGAGAGGAACATGGCCAGCTAATATTTGATTTGCCATGTCCAGGGATTGGTCGGAATTCTTACTTGCGGACGCTTCAGGCTTGCCATTGACAGCCAAGCTAATATCCCCTTCGGGATAGTTATAATCCATCACTGAAACACTGCCGACTCGGTCATTCTTATGAAAGATAAGCTTTTTGCCTTGAGTCATATTACGGGAAAAATCGCTGTAAGACATCGCGCTTCTATTTTGTAGACGATAAGAGCCTGCGCTGAGCAATACATTGTCCCAGGCAGGATTTGTTATAAAATAGATTGTGGGCACCAGAACAAACACAGTGGAGCAGACAAGCTTGGTTTTCTTGGGCCAGGGCACAAAGGCAAAAAGAAACCAAAGAGCGACTCCAAGATTCACGAATGTCATTGTTTCGAGAAGTCCTTTGATACCGAGCAATGGCAGAAATAGAAGGCCGGCTCCAATAGCACCACACAAATTACCGACCGTGTTGGCTGCAAAAATCCCTCCAAGCTTTTCCCCAAGCTCAGAGACATCCTCTGTGACTGCGCTGGTGAGCAAGGGAAGTGCCATTCCGATGAGAAAGGTTGGAGCCAACATAAGTAAAAAGGCAAAGCAAAACTTTGTCGCTTCAAAGATATAAAATGCATTTGCGCTATGGCTGAACATGCTGTTCAGGCGATAAAAAACATAGGGTAGATATTGATAGAGTGGAAGGGTGCATAGGATTGTACTGACAAGAAGAAACTCACAAAGCACGAAGCGTTTTATGCTGGCGACATTTTCGAAAAAACCTCGACTAAGCACCCAGGCGCCCAAGGCAATTCCACTAATGAAGGCGGCCAGCATGATGGTAAAGGAGTAGGTTGAGCCTCCAACAACCAGGATAAGTAGCCGCGCCCAGGCAACCTCGAAAGAGAGTGTGGTTAGACCAATGAGAAATGCGGCGATCAGAAAAGACCTCTTGAGTTTTTGCGTGGGGGCGCTGGGCTGATGAGGTTCGGATTCTAAAGATTCCTTGTTTGGGGGCGTTATTTCAATTTCAGTTCGATTTAAGAGAAGGGCAATGAAGCCAATGACTAAGTTAAGAAGTGCAGCAAGAGAAATGCTTAGGTCAAGACCGTAAGTGGCAATAAGGTAGTAGCCGGCAACGACCGTGCCGATGACTGCGCCCAAGCTATTGATGAAGTATAGAAAGCTCAAGCTCTTCTCTATGTCTTCAATTTTGCTGGTAGCCCATTTTACAAGCGCAGGAAGGGTTCCGCCCATGCATGTGGTTAAGGGCAAGACGATGATGCTAACGATGGCAATTTTTGCGATAAAAATCTTTGGCGAGTTTAATTCATGGGCGGCGGCGAGCTCACGATAAAATGCGCTACAAATGTCGTATAAGGATAGGGAGATCATTGCCCAGAGGGCAATAGCCAGCTCTAGCCAGGCATAAACGCGTAGGGTGCTTGAGGTTCGGTCTACAATTTTCCCAAAAAGTTTGTAGCCGAGAGCAAGGCCACCAAGGAAAACTCCTAAAACCAGCGCCTGTGCCTCGGCGTCGCTGCCTAGAACCAAGGTGAACATTTTGGCCCAAACAATTTCGTAAACTAATCCGGCGCAGCCTGAGAGGAGAAAAAGAACAACAATAAGTTGCCGCAAAAAATGTGATACTTTAGAGTTCACGCTTTTCCGCCTCCGAATTGTTTATGCTTCCACCCATTTCCGCCTCGAACGCAGCAATATGATTGCTCTCAGGGCTTATAAGTTTTGCCTCCTCGAGTATTTGTTTGGCCTCTTGGGAGCGTCCCTCTTGAATGCTTAAGGAGACAGCTTGTATGAGGATCTGCACGACAAGTTCTTTCGATACGTTTGAGCTTTGTGCGGCTGAAGCGGTTTTGCGAAGATTAGCGATGGCCGCATCGTATTTTTTCTCGCTCATATCAATGTTAGCAAGCTTCTGGTAAAGTTTGTGTGGTTCCTCAGGCTCTAAAGTCAGGGCATGTGCGATAAGCTGGCGTAATTTCTTTGAATCGCTGGGGGAAAAGATGGTTTGTCCCTGCATCCATTCCCGCCCGTAAGTTTTTATCAGCTCTTGCAGGTATTCGATTTTGTTCGGCGCTAACTCAAAAATTCGGTCCAGTGTATGATCTGCTTCTGCTGTTAGATTTAGCTTGCGTAGAAATTTATAGAGCAGCCAGTGAGGCTTTGCTGCCTCAGGGTAATTACTTAGCCAG
This sequence comes from uncultured Bdellovibrionales bacterium, assembly GCA_964013445.1. GTDB lineage: Bacteria > Myxococcota > XYA12-FULL-58-9 > XYA12-FULL-58-9 > JASMKV01 > JASMKV01. The sequence continues at coordinate 2,587 of CAXGWX010000292.1, forward strand.
GCATAGATTGTATTTGCAACGATACCGGTTTGGGTAAACTTTAAATGAAATCTTGTCATTTCAGCAAAGTCATCGTTTGTAAGGGGCTCGCCTCGTTGTTTAAGATAAGGGCCTGCGATGAGGCCATTTTGAAAAAGGTTAGATTTTCTTTCATCGTATTCCCAGACTTTCCTTACGCTTTTTGCAGCATAGAAAGTTCGTGGTGCAATATATTCAAGAATCAGGTGGTCGTCGGTGTTTCTGATACCCGTCCCGGCCAGGATTTTGGTTGTTCGGGTCCCCGCAAGCTGTGTAGATAAGAGCGTGTTGAGTTTCGTTGCGCCAATCCTCTTGAGGCTTGCTTGAAGTTTTGGAGCTTGGATTTCGTTTTCAAGGCGCCCAAAATCTAATTCAATCGGGTTATTTGACCCAAGAAGAATAAAGTCACTTTGGTGAACTGCCCAAATGCTGACATGTTTAAAAGCTGAAAGATAGGTTCGCAATATTAATGCAAAGGTGTCGTCATCCATTTCATAACTGTGAATCCACTGCGCCATGATACCGTTCGGGGACAATACCGCTGCCGCCTGTTCATAAAACTCAACACTAAAGAGATTTGCAATGCCTGCAACCCAGGGATTCGATGGTTCCGAAATAATGACATCGTAAGGTTCTTTGACTTGGTTCATAAAGATTTTGGCATCCTGAATGTGCAGGTCCATTTTTGGGTTTTCATGGAGATTGTCATTGTACTCAGCAAAGAGTTCGCTGGCTTTTGCGACCGCAGGGGAAATTTCGATCACATCAAGTGTTTCAATATCATGGGTCAAAGCAGCATTTGCTGTAATGCCGCTGCCCAGGCCAATATTTAGAACTCTTTTTGAGTTAGGTTGTAGTAAAAGAGGAATATGAGCCAGTAAGAGTTGGGTGGAAAGGTCACCGTGACTTGAGGCATCTGGTTTGCCGTTTACCCTTAAGGCTATTTCACCCTTCGGGAAATCATAGTGGACGACTGTCACTGTTGCGCTCGAATCGTCTTGGTTAAACAAAACCTTGTTGCGTGACAAACGCATTTTGAATGCATCAAAAGAGGCGGAGTTTACGTTTCTGTAATAGCGAAATCCACCAGCGGTTAGGGCTTTGGGATCCCAATGTTGTCCCCAAAAAAGTTGGCTTAAGCAAAGGATTGTAAGAAGGGCTGTTGCGACACCGAATGTTTTTTTCTTTATTGTTGGCGAAAGGAGTAAACCAATGACTGCCAGCGCAAGATTG
>CAXGWX010000293.1:0-3835 GCA_964013445.1 uncultured Bdellovibrionales bacterium
TTGATGTCGCCAAATAATGGCGACATCAAGTCCGTGGTCCAACCAGTTGTTAGCACTGGATTCTTTACTTAAGACTATAGTACACTCAATTCCACGAATACTTGCTCGTAAAATGATATCACTTACATTTGTATAGGTTTATCAGGTGGGAATGGAACAGAAGCGCTATATCGATAAGATGCTTGCTGATGAGTCTGGCACTCTGCACGGCTTTGGCAAGCGCGATGTCGCTATGGTGTACCCTAGTCCATATGCTGTGGGCATGGCGTCCTTGGGCTTTCAAAGTATTTATAGGCAGCTCAATGAATTGCCGGATACTTATGCAGAGAGGGCATTTCTTCCGGCCAATGATGTGTTTGACCGTTCCTGGAATACGCTTCTTACTTATGAAAGCAAACGGCCCGTTGGTGATTTTTCTGTCCTGGCTTTTTCTGTTGCCTATGAATTAGAACTGCAAGGACTCTTTCGTACACTGGAGCTTTCAGGGATCCCTATCTTGAGTGATGAACGGGGCGAGACTCATCCTTGGGTTGTTGCCGGTGGGCCTTTGACCTTTTCAAATCCACTTCCTTTAGCGCCTTTTGCGGATATTATTGTCATGGGGGAAGCGGAGGACCTTCTGGTTCCTTTGTTGGATAATTTGTTTGGTACATTCGACCGTGCAGATGTTTTAGCGAAGCTGGCAGAACTACCGGGCTTTTATATTCCGTCCGTGCACGGCGAAATCCTTCCTCCAGTAGCTAAGGCTCAAGATTCAATTTTACCGGCCTATTCTGTTATCTGCACACCACATTCAGCCCTTAGTAATATGTTTTTGACAGAAGTGGAGCGCGGATGCTCCAGAGCCTGTACTTTTTGTGTAATGAGGCGCTCAACCAACGGCGGCATGCGTTTGGTGCCTAAGGAAAAGATTCTCTCTCTCTTGCCTGAAGACGCAAAAAGGGTGGGCTTGGTTGGGGCGGCGGTATCTGACCACCCTAAAATTGTCGATATCGTGAATGCTGTTGTGGATAGCGGTCGAGAAATAGGTCTTTCGAGTCTTCGCTCTGACCGCTTGACGCCAGAATTTGTCGAAGCATTGAAGAAAGGTGGCTACAAGACTCTTACGGTTGCATCTGATGGGGCTTCAGAACGCTTACGAGTGGGGATGGAGAAAAAGATCCGAGCACGTCATTTGTTGCGGGCAGCTGAACTGGCCGGCGCGTCGGCCATGCCGGTATTAAAGGTTTATATGATGATTGGTGTGCCTGGCGAGGAAGAAGATGATTTGGATGAGCTGGTCGACTTGTGTCTAAGCCAAGATAAGCTCGCAGGACCAAAAACCAAAATTGCTTTAGGTATTGCTCCCTTTGTTTCCAAGCGGAATACACCATTGGACCGTTTGCCTTTTGCGGGCGCAAAACGAATCGAGCAGAGAATTAATTATTTGCGTAAGCGCCTTGAACCTAAGGTCGAATTGCGTTCGACAAGTGTGCGCTGGGCATGGGCGGAGTATGTCTTGGCTCAGGGAGGGGCAGAGACAGGGCTTGCTGCTTATCGTGCGTGGAAGCGTGGAGGACGCTTTGTGGATTATAAGAGGGAGTTTAAGGCTTTTGATAAGAGCGCTGAGTTTGAGGGTAATCTTGCGCAAAAGCATTTAAGTGCTCTCTTTGCCACAGTCTGAATTAATGATAGAGTTGTATCCATGAAAAAGAAGTTTGTCTTAGGATTATCGAGTGCGGGTGGGGTTGGTTTCATACCTGTTGCGCCAGGAACTTTTGGCTCTTTGGTGGCGATACCCGTATGGTGGGTCTTCTCTTCTTTCAATTTAATTACCTACCTCTTAGTTACCGCCGCTTTAATTATGATTGCCATTTGGGCATCTGCAGAAGCAAACAAAATCCATGATGATCATGATGCATCACAGATTGTTATCGATGAGGTGGTAGGGATGCTTTGCGCTGCTGTGGCCGTGCCTTTTGAATGGCCTCAGGTGATTGCAGTGTTTGTCATGTTCCGCTTCTTTGACATTATTAAACCACCGCCGGTGAAGTGGATTGACAAGAGAATGAGTGGCGGAGTGGGAGTTGTTTTAGATGATGTGGCAGCTGGCTTCCAGGCCTGTGGTTGCATTCATGTGGCTCGTTTACTCTACGGCTCTTGGTGGTGATGCCTTAATGGAAGAAACTTGTGAGCAATTGGCGCAGGAGCTTGTGTCACGATTTTCTGAGCGCGGTCTTTCTTTGGCAACGGCGGAATCCTGTACAGGCGGTCTTGTCGCGCATTTGGTCACCAATGTGCCCGGTTCAAGTCAAGTCTTTATGGGGTCCTGTGTGGTTTACTCAAATGCTGCAAAGCAAAGCCTCCTTGATGTCTCAGCTCAGATATTAGAGGGACCAGGTGCTGTCTCGGAAGAATGTGTCTTGTCTATGGCGGAGGCTGTCCGCCGGCGCTTTGATTGCGATTATGGTCTTGCGGTCAGTGGTATCGCTGGACCAGGGGGAGCAACGGAAACGAAACCAGTGGGTACTGTTTGGATTGCTTTGGCTGGCCCCGGTGAAGTGCAGGCACAGCTTTTTAACTTTCCTCACGACCGTTGTGGCAATAAGTGGGCCAGTGCCCAGGAGGCTTTGGGCTGGCTTGTAGATGTCGCTTAATCAGCTTGTTGGTGGTGCGGATACGGGTGGAATATCCTTAATACTTAGATGTGGTGGTTCGTGCTCTGGGTCGCATCGGTATTTCGTAAAATCTGTGATGCCTGCTTCCTTGAGCACATCTTCATCGATCCAGGCTTTTCCGACACAGGTCTGCGGGTCCTTTGTTAGAAGTTCAAGACTTGCGTCTGCAAGTATTTCTGGTGTGCGCCACATGGCTGTATTGCCAAGCCCGAAATTAATGGTGGCAGCCGTCTCTACGGCGGTGGCTGGCCATAAGGCATGGGCTGTGACACCTTTGTCCTCACATTCTTCCGCGATAGCTTGAGCAATCATGCTCATGCCAAACTTTGAAACACCATAGGCTCCATGGTTGCGCATCACCGAGGTGTCGACGGGAGGTGACATCATTAAGATATGCCCATAATTGCGTTCGAGCATATGCGGGAGCACCTTATGACTAAGGATGAAGCCAGCACGCACATTAATATTCATGATTAAATCGTATTTACGCACCGGAGTGTCTTTGACCTCAGCCCACCACAGGGCGCCTGCGTTATGGACCATGATGTCTATTTGCCCGAAGGTGTCGATGGTTTGATCGATTGCTTTTTCACAGGCCTCTGCGTCCCGAACATCCAGCTGGATGGGCAGAGCTTTTTGCCCTAACGCTTCTATTTCTGCGGCTGTTTCCAGCAGGGTGCCGGGGAGTTTTGGATGAGGCTCCATTGTTTTTGATGCCAGGGCGACATGCGCACCTTCCTTGGCATAGGCTAATGCACAAACCTTGCCTATGCCTCGCGATGCTCCTGTAATAAAAACAACCCGATCCTTTAAGCGCATAGTAATGACTCCTTTTAATCTTTGTAATGAAGGTAGATGAAGGTACCACCGACAACGGTGGATATCGCACCCAAGCCGGTCAATCCTAAGCTGATTAAGCCGTTTGACCGTGCGCTTGTCTTTTCCGCACTGGTGGCGTTGCTGTCCTGTAGGGTACTGATGTGATTTGTTGTGAGCAAAGCGCCGACAACGCAGAGAATAATTCCGGCCCCAGCACTGATGGACGATATCACCGGGAAGTTGCTTACCTTTGCCTCGATAAACGGTACAGGGGCTGGGATATAGTCTGTATGGACAGGGGGGGCTGGTTTGGGAGAGCTGGCAACTCTAATGTTATCTGCACTCAGGGGGGTAGGGCT
>CAXGWX010000294.1:0-3823 GCA_964013445.1 uncultured Bdellovibrionales bacterium
CGAGCAAGATATTGAGTGCCTTACCCATGGTGAAAAGGTTCACCCCGACATAGCCAATGAGGTAGACCAAAATCAGCGCTGTAGCCCACATTCGAACGCTGCGATTAAAGCGCCGTTCAAAATATTCGGGAATCGAGACAATCCGGGAAAAATAGACAATGGGCAGCCAACCAAAAATAAAGAGTGGCACCCAAAACCAATCGTTAAAATAGGTCTGTGAGGAGCTTAAACCGTATTGGTAAGCCACCTTTGAATACTTCACGAAACTGTAGGAGCCGATGGTGGTGGCCACCAGGGAGAAAGCAATCAACCACCAGGAGAAACGCTGACCACCGAAGAAAAAATCTTTCGAGGTCTTTTGCTTACGTCCAAACCAGGTACCAATAAACAAAATGATCATGAAATAAAAAACCATGACCCCATAATCGAGAGCTGTGCCCTTGGTGCCCCCTTCAACCCCCTCGCCTTGATAAGGCTGGGCTGGACGATAGGTCATATCGCCATACTGCATATACCCCTGCATAAGCATATAAAGAGCCAGACCACCGACGAGGAGCAAAAGGTTTCTTAAGCGATACCCGGAAAAACCAATATATTGCTGACGCCAGGCATAGAGGAGCCCGACAAAGAAAATAATTCCGCCGACACTGTATTGATAAATATAGGTATCCAAAACTCTACCTGCTTAGGTTGCTGGGCTATCTTTAAAACCCGCACGGTATAGTCCGCAGAAAGTGCGAAGGCAAATCATTATCGTCTGGAAGAAAGCCCAGAGTCCGATCTCTTACCCTGGGCCTGGGATTGCTGCTACGAGCAATTATTGGTCGTCGTTTTTAGGCGAGGTCAGCCGCATGGCCATCCATGATGCCAAACGCTCACGCTGCAATTGGGAAAGGGTGTCAAAACGAAAGCGAATCACTTCGTCGTCTTGATTGGCCAACTCTGCTTCGATCAACAGTGGCTCCTTATCCCCGGCCAGAACCAGCTTCAACATCCGTCGACTTTCGAGATGAACATCCGGCAGCTTTTCACCGCGACATTTCATCCCCTGGAACGAAAGATCGATACCCTCAAGCTGTAAACCGGTCTCTAAATCGCGAGCTGCAAACCAACCATTGATTCTCGGCAGAAACCGTCGATTAGGTAAGCATTCGAAAATACTTGAATTATCCTGATTTAGATTGTCCTGAATAACGGCGCTGCTCATGGTCCCCTCCTAGGTGTTGCTCCGATGTAGGATAAATCATTACAGACAAATGGAGGGCTGTAAAAAAAATTGCAGAAATAAAAAGAGGCTCTAGAAGCGAGCCTGCATCAGCAGATTAAAGCCAACAATAAAGGGATCTTGTGGCAAGCGCACCGGGATGCCGCCTTCATCCTGAGCAAAGGTTCGGCGGTTTTGATCGTAGGAAAGCTGCAATTCTCCGAGAATTGAAACGATTTCCGAAAGATCCCAGCGCATGGTTCCTTTCCCTGCATAGACCAGGGCCACCTTATCTCCCGCATCGAGGATATCGACTTCCGTATCGGAGCGATAAACAAAGGTCTGCTGGCCCAGCTCATCCGGTGGATTGTTTCCTGCCTGCGCCGCCGACGTCATATGGGCTGGGCGCTGCACCCCAAGAATAAAGCCTGGAGTAAAATGGGAGGCTTCAAAGGAGTAGTCAAAGCCAACGGACAAGAAAAGCTCTGGCTGCGTCGCAACCCCGTCAGGGAAATTCACAAAAGACGGGCTGGACGGCACATTATAGAGAATAAAGGCCAAGTCTCGGTACACCATCAAACCGTGGTAGCGAAAGCGTCCGGTCTTCAGCCTGGCGCTGATATCGGAAGCAATTGCGGGCTGCACGGTGGTCGAACTCGGGGTCTCTGGATCTTGCAGCGTTTGGCCCAAAACCGACACTTCGCTCTTAAGAGAAAAAGCCATATCTTCGCCATATACTTCCGGTCTAAAGAATGTTTGGCGCTTCAAGGGGTCGTTCTTGTAGAGACGAAAATCAATCGGTGTACCTATGGGCATCCCCACATGATAGGAAAGCTGGGCGGAGGCTCCATAGCCAAGCCAAGGCGCAACCCGTAAGCGGTCACCGTCGGAAACCTTCAGCTCCTGCTTATCGATGGTGCCCCGATAAAAGTAACCGCCATTGGCCTCCATACGAAATTCATCGGCGATATCGAAACCTGCACCGGCCAATACACCCCAGACCGTATCCAGTTCTTTCGTACCGTCTGCCTTGTCCATTTGGGCGCGACCAGTCTTTGTGCCAAGAAAGGAGTAAAAACCGGGACGCTTCCATTCTGCCCGCAGGCCAGGAACCATTTTGGTGTTACGAAAAATGCGGGACCCACCCCAGGAGATATCGTAGGAGTAACCAAGCTTAAATCTGTTCGCACTCACAGGAAAAGCGGTAAGCATGAACTTTCCGTTTTGCTGCTCTTGGGTGAGCTTAATATAGGAGCCGTCGTCTTTGAGCATCACCCCACTGGCATCGAGCATCTGCGCCCGCAACACCAGAGCCGCTTCCGTATCTAAGCCATCAAAAAAGCCGGGCTGGTGCGAATACAAAACCAGGTGGGTCAAATTTTCGAAGCCCGTATCCCGACGCTCATAATCATCAAAGAAGAGTCGGTTTGAGTTGTTGGGTTCGAAGTTAGGAATCGTCGGTGAGCCCGTGCTGGTGTCTTCCGGGCCTTTCATGACGTTGTCATCGGCCAGGGTAAAGGTCACACGGGTGTCGACCGCATCACCAGCGAAAGCGTTAAAAGCCAAGCAGGGCAAAACAAGGGAGAGCAATAAATAGTTAATACGAAAATTCACCTTTTTTCCTCGTTCGAAAGTCACGCATCTGTGCCTGATAAAACGGGACAAATCAAGGAACTTTTAAAAAACCCTTTGAATTTGTTTGGCTTAGGTTTAGATTGGAAATCATGCGAGTAGGCTTTTATGGACAAAGTGGTCCCTTCTCCCCCATTGTGCTGCGCCATTTGGTGCAACTCGAAGAACCTCCTTTTGAGTTGGTCTATGTCGTCGAGGGACAAAAACGCGTACGCGGCATTCGCAAACACCGTTGGTATAAAGGCAAAGCCCGCGGCCTGCCCAGCGGTGATGACCTTTGCCCCCTGGCCACAAGTGCCGGCATCGACTGTATGATTTCCGAGAACGTCAATGCGGACGAAGCGATCGGTGAGCTGCAAAAGCGACCCATCGATGTATTGCTCTGCGTGGGCTTCGATCGGCTCTTTACAAAGCCTGTGCTACAGCTTGCCGAAAAGGCGGCGATCAACTGCCACCCATCCGCCCTACCCAAGTATCGGGGTCCAACCCCCATCTTTTGGTGCGTCAAAGACGGCAACACGGAAATGGCCATCTCCTTACACGGCATTGACGAGCAAGAGGATCATGGTCCTATATATATGCAGCAATCCTTTCCCATCCCCGGTCGCTCCACCGGCGATACGATCTATCGCTTAGCCGCCAGCCATGCTGCCAATCTCTGCGAACAAATTCTTCAACGGGCAGCCCTGGGTTCTTTAGAAGGCACGGCGCAAAACCATGCGGAAGCCACCCGGGCGCCACGACCGAAAGCTGAAGACGCGCTGATTGACCCTTCAGATTGGACTTGCGAAGCTCTGGTCAACTTCTGCTGTACCGCCCCCTATTTTCGCACCCCTTGGCTGAAAATGGGTGAAGACCCCTATTTTATAATGCGTGCTGTTAAGGCCATGCCTGGAGAAACCCTGCCGGGTGATTCTGCGGTGCAAGGAAAATTTCTCTTCGTCCAATGTCGCGATGGCGTCTGCGAGCTGGAAATTCAGACTTAAG
>CAXGWX010000295.1:0-3820 GCA_964013445.1 uncultured Bdellovibrionales bacterium
TTGCAACAAACTCTTGGGGATAAGTTCCGGGTGCAGGACTGGCAAGAGCGTAATCAGACGCTTTATGCTTCCTTAAAACTCGAGCGGGTCGTTGCTATGGTGGTCTTGGTCTTTATTGTTTTGGTGGCCAGTTTTGCGGTGGTGAACACCTTAACCATGTCGGTGATCGAAAAACGGGAGCAAATTGCTATCCTCAAAACCATGGGCGCACCGACCGTTGGTATTATGAAGGTGTTTTTGAGCCAGGGACTTTTGGTCGGCACCTTAGGCACTCTGGCTGGAACAATTTTGGGCTTTCTGACCGTGAAGTTTTTGGATCTCTACGGCGTGCCTATCCCGAGTGACGTCTATTATATCGACTCACTGCCCGTACATCAGAATTTTTCGGACATTTTCATGGTGGTGATGGCCTCGCTTTTAATGATATGGAACTTTTCAGTTTTTCCAGCCTTGCGTGGAGCAAGCTTAGCACCGGTAGAGGGTTTACGTGAGTGAGTGTTTATTAGAGATTCGTGAAGTGCATAAAACCTTTCAAAAAGGTGATGAGCGCATTGATGTTTTGACTGGAGCAAACCTCAAAATCGAGCGTGGAGATGCACTTTCGATTGTCGGTGCTTCCGGTGCAGGTAAGAGCACCTTGCTACACATCATGGGTACCTTAGATATGCCTGACCAGGGTGAGGTCTTTTATGAGGATAAAAACCTATGCACCTTGTCGTCGCCTGTTTTAGCGGATTTTCGCAACCAACACTTAGGTTTTGTTTTTCAGTTTCACCATCTCTTGCCTGAGTTTTCTGCCCTCGAAAATGTGATGATGCCCGCGCTTATACGGCGGATGAGTCGGCAGGAAGCCCAAGAGAAGGCACGGCGTGTTTTGGATGAAGTTGGTTTGGCTAAACGACTCGAACACAAACCAGGAGAGCTTTCCGGCGGTGAGCAACAGCGAGTGGCGTTGGCTCGAGCCCTCATTCTTAATCCACCGCTTCTCTTGGCGGATGAGGTCACAGGAAATCTTGACCAAAATACGGGAGAAGAAATCCATAAACTTCTGGCGGATCTCAATGAGGACAAAGGCATCACCATTGTTGTTGTGACCCATAACGAAAGTTTGGCCCGCAGCATGAAACGTCAAATTACCCTTCACGAGGGTCAACTCGTGGAGGCTAATGTCTAGAAGATGCTCAGGGGACGACACCATATAGGCCCGGCCCTTTTTACTCTGGCCCTAAGCTTCTGCCTTATGCCTGCAGCGTTTGCCCAAAGCGATGCGGGCAAGCTTGTTGAAATTAAAGTCGAAGGCCTCAAGCGTGTGCAAGAAGCGGCTGCTTTACGTGGTGTGGAGTTAAAGCCGGGAGACCAGGTGACTCGCGAAGCAAGCCGAACCCTTCTGCAAAACGTTTGGGATACGGGGTTCTTCCGTGATGTGCGTATCGAAACGGAAGTTAAAGACAAGGGTGTGTATCTCTACGTTGTTGTCCAGGAAAAACCGTCCGTCAAAGAAGTGCGCTACGAGGGCTATAAGGAACTCTCGAAAGAAGATATCAAGGGCGTGGTTGACGTTAAGCCCTTTACGATTTTGAACCTCAAAGCTCTTAAGCGCAATGCCACAAAAATCCGCAATCTGGCGGTGGAAAAAGGCTATTTTCTCGCTGATGTTGATTTTAAGGTGGAGCCGAGTAAGTCCGGCAATGATTGGGTCGATGTGGTCTTTGTTGTCAAAGAAAACGACAAGGTCATGGTTCGGCAAATCACCTTTATCGGCAATACGAACATAAGCTCAGAAGAACTTAAGAATTCGATTCAAACCCGTGAGGGTGGGGTGCTTTCCTGGTTTACCCAGTCCGGCACTTATAATGAAGAGTATTTTCAGACTGACATTTATCGTTTGCAGGCCCTTTATTATGACCGAGGCTTTGTCAGCGTAAGTATTGGCAAGCCGCGGGCGAATATTTCGAGTGACCGGCGCTATATTTATCTGACACTGGAAATCGATGAGGGAGAGCGCTATCGAATTGGAGATGTAGGGTTCAGCGGGGATGTGGAGCTGCGGGATGAGGATTCGAAGATTTTGGTGGAAGAGAAGGCATTAAGGGAGAAACTTAGTGTTGGGGCAGGGGAATATTTTAACCGCACCAAGCTCTTTGCAGATATTCAGTCCATCACCAGCGTTTATCAGGACCAAGGCTACGCCTATGCCAATGTCACACCAAATTCCCGGATCGATAAGGAGAATAAACTCGTTCATCTCGACCTCAATGTGGACAGAGGAAATCTGGTTTATCTGGGACGGATAGAAGTTCTGGGGAATACGCGTACACGGGATAAAGTGATTCGCCGGGAAATGCGGGTGGTCGAAGGCGACAAATATAACGCATCAAAGTTGGCCGCATCCAGAGCGCGAATCTTTCAGTTAGGGTATTTTGAGAACGTCAATGTCACCACAGAACGGGGTAATGCGGAGGATGTGGTGGACGTCAAGGTGGAGGTGAGTGAAAAGTCCACCGGAACTTTTCAAATTGGTGCGGGCTTTTCCAGTGTCGAAAACTTTATTGCTACGGCGCAAATTTCACAGAATAACTTTCTCGGGCGCGGTCAGTTGCTTTCGGTTTCGGCCCAGCTCTCTTTTGGAGAATTTGGTCGCCAGTTGGCCTATTTGCAGTTTCAAGAACCATACTTTTACGACACTCTTTGGTCCTTTGGTTTTAATGCCTATATCACCCAGCGTTATTACCGGGACTTCCAGCGCAACGCCCAAGGGATATCCCCAAGCTTTGGTTATCCAATTACGCCTGACCTAAGACTCAACGGTGGATACACCCTTGAGGAAATCCAGATCTCAACGGATTTGCAAGCAGCCAACACCGGGCCGGCGCTTTATAATTTAAATCGAGGCGGTTTGAATTCAGCACTAAATATGAGCTTGAGTTACGACACACGGGACAACCGACTCTTTCCGACCAAGGGGCAGTATCACGTTTTGAGCGCGGAGGTTTCGGATTCAGCGCTGATGGCTGATGCGGCGATGGAGTATCGACGTTTTCGTCTGGCCATGCGTTACTACTATCCACTCGTTTGGGATTTTGTTTTGAAACTCAATTCGTCCTTCGGTCTGATTTACGGTGGCGAATACGGCGTACCCATTTCGGAACGGTTTTTCCCTGGTGGCATCTTCTCGGTTAGAGGTTTTGAGCCGCGCGGCTTGGGGCCAACCACCCCGGTACTCAATAAAAACGACCCCTATGGACCCACAAGTGATTTTACGATTGGTGGCAATAAGGAAGCCATTTTTAATCTTGAGGTTGAGTTTCCAATTCTGGCGGCGGCGGGCATCAAAGGCGTGCTCTTTGCGGATGCGGGAAATGCCTACGATGATGATCAGGGCTTCTTCTATGCGGGAGTGGATGAGGATAAAATTCCTGTGGCCTATTCTTTTCAGGGCAACAAAGAAATCAAACCACCGCTTGGACTCTTTTACTCCGTAGGCTTCGGCTTCCGCTGGTTCTCTCCGATTGGTCCCTTACGCTTCGAGTGGGGTATTCCTTTAACCAAGCGTGACCTGGATGACCGGGATACCATCTTTGAATTTACCATCGGTAACTTTTTCTAGAAAGCTTTAGGCAAATTTGTGATTGGCGATGGCTTCTTTAATGGCCTCCGCCATACTTAAGGCTCTGACCCCAGCTTGCCCATCAACGATTGGGCTTTGGTTGTCGTTGATGGCTTTGAGGAAGTTGTCCAGTTGCAGGTAGAGCGCATCATCTTTGCTGATTTCGATGTTTTCGCCGCTGATTTCCGGCCAGTTATCATCATTCGATGGCAG
>CAXGWX010000296.1:0-3815 GCA_964013445.1 uncultured Bdellovibrionales bacterium
TTATCGAGCATGGTGTGTCGGTCAAAAACTTTAATTGTATTGGTTAGATTATAAGGCATTGGGGGGCTCCTTAAATGAATTTCGCTTTATTATCGGAGCAAAGCCGTTTTGGTTGCGTGTTTTAGCTTTTGGGGGCGTTCAGAAACTCCGTCAGCCTTGAGCCTAAGAAAGCCGGGCTTTCCACAAGCCATTGGGGGGACTTCTCCAGCGCAGACATAAACTCAAGGATCTTGGCGACTTGGGCAGGGTCATCTGACGCCAGTGCATTTTGCATTTGGTGTCGTATCCAGTTGATCTGTACAACCTGGGCATAGCGAAAATATTTGTCAAAGCAAGAGATTGGTTGACTTAGCGGTTCAACAAGTTCCTTGTTTTCATGGCGGACATAATAGCGATTGAGTCCATCAAAGTTGGCAAACTCGTAGTCAGCGGCGAGCACGAGAGGCTCCCAGTTTTCATGATTGGTGATCCTGGTTCGTGGTTTGGTGGCTTCGATAAGTAGAACCTGTGGTCGACATTGCTCAAAGTCGATGCTCTCTATGACTTCCTTCTCATGCCCTTCGACGTCAATTTTCATAAAATGTACCGTTTGTTCTTCGGCAATATGGTCCGCAACAATTTGCTTGAGTGGCTTGGCCTCTATAGTGACGGTTTCTGTTTTTACTCCCGCTTCGTTGATTTCGCTCGCCACATCCTGCGCCAAAGTTGATAGGACCAAGGCGTCGGGGCAGATATGTAGCTGCGTTTCGCCGGGAGTATTCGAGACAGCCAAATTCAGATTGATGTCCCGCGGGCGTGCACTTTGAAGCTTTTCAAACATTTGGGGCACCGGTTCGACATTAATGCCGGTCCAGCCTTGGTCATAGAAATGTTTTGTCACCGAGTCGATGGTTGGGTGGCAGGCCCCGATATCGATGTAGAACCCAGTGCTTTCCAAGCCAAAGACTCGCGCTAGAAAGACATCTTCTTGGTTTTGTGCGTAAGATATCATGTGCTGCTTAACTCCCCACTAGACGCTTGTTGGTCGAGATGCTTTCCGGGCTCCTCGAGGACCTTGACCAGTTTATGGATTGCCGCCCGGGCGGTCAGTCCATCGTCAATTCTTTCATCGTAAGTGATGCGCAAAGGCAAGACCTTCTTAGCACTAATCTTTCCGTCTTCGGCGACAGCTTGCTCACTAATCTTGCCGGCGGTGATGAAAATAGGACAGTTGCCCCATTCAAAAAGGTGATGATACCCGGGCTCCATGTCGAGGCTGCCCAGATTGGCCAATACGACACTCGTATACAGTCCATCGTTCTCCATAAAATTACCTGGTAACAAATTATAATAATCTGCAAATCTAAAGAGCACTACGCCCACATTCAGTAAAGGCCTCGGAAGTCGGGTGAAAAAATCAAACTCTTTATCCGCATAGGTTTTTGTGCCGGAACGATTAATATCGATTTCTGTACTAACTTGCTGGCAGAAGTCCCGAAAAGAATGGTTGGATGTATAACGTGTCTTGGCCAAGGCAATGGCGGACTTTTGGTCGAGTTTCTTGCGTTTCATACTGAAGGTAAGCCAGACACCGTTACGCTGATAAAGATTGCGTCCGGATATGAATCGATTCATTTCATGATGTTCTTCGAGGGTCTTGCCTATCGCTGCAAGGAGGAGATGAGTTAAACCCGTGTCTTCGCCTTGGGCGTTTTTTTCAAGGTAATCAAGTAGGGGTTGGGCATGAATGTCACGACGAAAAAAAACCTGAGACTCGGTTCGGCCAGGCATGATGTAGAACATGAGTTTTCTGTATGGATGTAATTCGGAAACAAGAAATCCGTCTGGCCGGGACTTCTTTAAGCTTAAGACAATAAGTAAAGCGGTTAAGATAAGAATTGTGCTTAGCATTGATGTTTGTCTGCCATTGCAGCTCTTTACCCTTCCGCGTTGACAACCATCATGAGTTTTCGAGATGTATCCCTTAGCCTGGTGACAAGGCCGACAGAAATCGTGTCTAAGAGTCTAAAGGCGAATGAGTTTCCTGCGTTCAGGATATATTCAAAATCGTCCCGCTTAAGTTCGGCGAGGGTTACTTGCTCATCCCCAGCCTTGCAGGTTGCGGAGCGAAGCCCGCCGTCGACAAGAGCAAGCTCGCCAACCATTTCCCCTGGGCCGAGTGTGGCGACTTTTCGGGTTGGTTGATTTGCTTCACCTTTGACGGTGACATGAAGTTGTCCACTGATAATGAAAAAGCAGGAGAAAGCTCGTTCGCCTTGCTTAAAAATCACACTTCCCGGATCTGCCGACTTCTCATTGAGAATGCTGGCCAAGACCTGCGACTGTTTCTCATTTAAATCGGCGAAGAGGGGAATGCTGGCAAGTCTACTAAGGTCCATAGATGTTTTCTCAGCGAGTAAAGAGAGCAACCAGTTGCCCCCATGCGTTCTTTTTCTTTTGTTCCACTTTGTCTTCTGTGGTGCCTGCGGATTTGTCTGTTCCAAAATCCTGAATTTGTAAATTTGTTGAGCGGAGTCGGTCGCAGACAGTCAGGGTTATGTTGTGAATGAGTTTATAAGCGGAGACATCGCCACTGGCTTTGAGTGCGGCAAATTTCTCTTTGTTTATACACAAAACTTCCGACGGTTCTGCCGCAATCACGCGCAGGGAACGGGCTTCTGACTCGATCAAACAAAGTTCCCCAACCATTAAGCCTGGCCCCAAGCGGGCAACCCGCCGGGAGCGTGTTTCACCCAGTGGGATAACAACGTTAAGCAGACCATCTTTGATAATATAAGCGCCATCAGAAGGGTCTCCGCGGTCAAAGAGATGCTCCCCGGAGGCGATGGGTTTGGCGGGCCCAATGCAGCTCGCAATCGCATCCAGCTCCGCATCGATGAAACGTTTGAAACGCGGTAATGACCGCAAAAACTGCAAATGCTCGCTAGCCAAGGCTTACTCCCTCAACGCTAAGGCTAAACATATTTGCCCGGAGAGGCAACCTCGAAGGACTGATAAAATCACCAGCGACTTGAGATTTGCAAGGACCAGGAGTTCAGTGTTGCCGTTTCTACTCGGCTTTGCGATGACACCAATAGGCTCCAAACCCCGTTCGCTTCGAGATTTTCCGGTAAGGGGGTGACAATATGACTGAATACGGTTGTCTCCAGTTCTTTGCCAATCTCGAAAATGGCCCCTTGGGGGCTGCGCAGAAGAATTCCTACCTGCTGTGGCTCTTCGTGGGTCATGTCGATGTGGACTTCGATTTCAGCAACCTCGGGAGCCAGACCACTGATGTGAATATCACTTTCGCTGGTGTCGCTGTTGGCAAAGGCAAGATGAATAACTTCACTTTGCTCAAAGAGACCAACATGCCATTGTGGTGCGCACCAGCCCTTGTTGGTGCTGTGTAAGCCAACACAAACAAGATTTCCATCACAGGAGTCTTCCAGAGAACAGGATGCGCCTTCCCCAATTTGTGGTTTGGTATCCAGACATACTCCCGGCAGGCCATAGCCGTCGTAACTCATACCGACACAGGAGAGTTCGGTGGAGCAGTCATTATAACCTAAACATTGGCTTGGCTTTGGTGTGACAAAAGCTTTAAGGAGCTCCAGGGCCTCCGTTCCTACGAAGTAAATTGCTGCCAATTCATCCATGCTTTGGATAGGGCGTGCAAGGACAATGCTATCCACGGCTATGCTGTTGAGTCCCACTTCGACGTCCAGGGTTTCCCGTGAGCCGTTGTTGACCAGGTCGAGAATCATATCCCCAATATGGTGAGTGACGGTAACTTCATCAAAAATGCCGAGTACATCATTATTAACCGGATACCA
>CAXGWX010000297.1:0-3807 GCA_964013445.1 uncultured Bdellovibrionales bacterium
GGCGCTAAGGACCTCATCGAGCCGCTTTTCGCGTCACCAAAGTTTTCAGCTGCAATGCTCATATTTACAGGCATTGTCTTGCTTACCACGCTCAAAGACAGAAGTAATGAAGTGGGCATCTTGGCGTTTGGGTTGGCCCCAGCCCTGCTCATTGGTGTGGTTCAGGGGTTTGCTATTTTGCCGGGGATAAGTCGCAGCGGCACAACTATAGCTTGTGCTCTTTTACTTGGGTTAAACAGAGATTCGGCTGCCAGGTTTTCATTTCTTCTGGCTGTCCCTGCAATTTTTGGTGCGTTGCTGCTGGAATTAGGCGAGCTTTCCGCACTGTCTGCGGAAGCCATGCTTCCGGTGGGCGCAGGGTTTTTGAGTGCTCTGGTGTCAGGCTTTTTTGCATTGGTTTTGCTTGTACGTTTAATCCAACGTGGTCGATTTTATCTCTTCAGTTTTTACCTCTTACCCGTAGGTCTGTTCGGCGTTTTATGGCTGCCATGACCATAGGCAAAATCGCGGAGCACTTAGGTCGGTTTAAGCCCGGGATTATCGACTCGGAAGAAATGCGTCGCGCAGCAGTACTTCTGCTGCTTCGAGAAAATGCAGAGAAGTCCTTGAGCGTGGTGTTAACACGTCGTGCGGAGAAAATGGGGATTCATAGCGGACAAGTGGCTCTCCCGGGCGGCGGACTTTGGGAAGATGAATCGCCTAAGCAAGCAGCCCTGCGAGAGGCTCATGAAGAAATTGGTTTATTACCCGATAATGTCGAAGTGATTGGGCGTTTAAGCGATATGATTACGGTGACTCACTTTCACGTCGCTCCGATGGTGGGCTGGCTTAAAAGGGAGCAAGAGTTTATTCCTGAACCCGCGGAGGTGGCCCGTATTTTTGATGTGCCGTTGAGTGTGCTGGCTGCTCCGGGCAATTGGCAGCAAAGACCTTATGCTTACAAGGATACAAACATTATGCTCTGGCATCTGGACTATGATGGAGAGGATATTTGGGGTGTGAGCGCGAGAATTCTCTTCGAGTTTTTAAATGTACTGGGTTTGCCTTCACCAGTGAAAACTATATGATTGCTGCGGTTTTGAGACCACGAGAGAATAGGGAGATTTGATGACTACATCACAAGCGACTTTTGAGTCTTTAGTAAAAGACATGGGTGAGATTTATGCTCTGGCTGAGATAGGATCTGTTCTGCACTGGGATCAGGAGACAATGATGCCTGAGCGGGGCGTTAGCACTCGGGCAGCACAATTGGCTGAGCTTGCTGGTGTTTTACATGCAAAGCGAACAAGCCCGGAGCTTGTTGATAAAGTTAAGTCCGTTGACAGCGCTGAGTTGGACCCAACTCAGAAAGCGGCGATGCGGGAAATATGTCGTGATGTTGATAAGGCACAAAAGGTGCCGGCGAGCCTGCTTAAAGAAATCGCTAAAGAGGCTTCGCTGGGGCATCAAACCTGGGCCAAGGCGCGTAAGGAACAGAACTTTTCACTCTTCCACCCAGTTCTTGAAAGAATGATTGGTTTAAAGAAGGAATATGCAAAATGTTTGGGCTACAAAAATAGCCCTTACGAGGCATTGCTCGATGAGTTTGAGCCTGGATCCGAGTTGAATGATGTGGCCTCTCTCTTGGGTGATCTTGAAGCACCCTTAAGGGATTTGGCTGAGCGCATTAAGTCCAAGAACCAGCCGAAGGTTTCGCTCCAAGGTGACTATGCTGCTGATGCACAACTGAAGCTGGCGAAGGTGGTTTCGGAGCAGTTAGGCTATGCTTTTACCGCTGGGCGTTTGGACTTAGCGGTGCATCCTTTTACTTCCGGAGGAACCCCGGGGGATGTTCGCATTACAACCCGGGTTAATCCGCAAGATTTCCAGGATTGTTTGTATTCCACGATACACGAAGTGGGGCACGCCCTCTACGAACAAGGGATCGACCAAAGTTTAACCTTTAGCCCTCTGGGCTATGCGGTTTCTTTAGGGGTACACGAGTCTCAGTCCAGGCTCTGGGAAAACCAAGTGGCCAGGGGGCCGTTTTTCTCCCAATGGATCTATTCAAGGTGTAATGAGGTGTTGGGCTTAGGGGAGATGGCCTATGATGCTTTCTATCAAGCCATCAATGAAGTTGGCGGCTCTTTTATCCGGACCGAGTCCGATGAGGTTACCTATAATCTGCATATCCTACTCCGTTTTGAGCTGGAGCGGGCAATCTTTGAAGAAAAGTTAGACCCGGCGGATCTTGAAACCGCTTGGAATGACCGGAGTGAAGAACTTTTAGGCTTTCGCCCGCCGAGTGTGGATGTGGGCGTCTTGCAGGACGTACACTGGTCGGGAGGGCATTTTGGCTATTTTCCAACTTACACTTTAGGGAACGTCTTTGCGGCTGAACTGTATCAGTGTGCAGAAAAAGACGTGGATGACCTGTCGGCGAAGCTGGTTAACGGCGATGTCTGCGAGCTCTTGGGTTGGTTGCGTGAGAATGTACACCAGCATGGCCGTCTTTACCGGGCACCGGAACTGCTGCAGCGAATTTGTGGGCATAAGCCGAGCGCTGAACCTTTGCTGGACTATCTCGAAGATAAATTTTCAAAGATTTATGGGCTCTAAAAAGGGGACCTAGTCTTCCACCTGAAACTCGGCTTCACCAAAGCCCTGATTATGCCCCTCATCGATGACCCTTATTGTAAACACATGGGTTCCTTCATCGAGTTCTTCCAAATCCGTTGTAAATGTTTCTGCATTGCTATCTAAGATGCCATCGTCTGGCACCAGAGGTATGAAGTGCTGCCCATCAAGAGCGTACTCCGCACTTGTTAAAGGGCCCAGGCCGTCAACGGCGCTTGTGTAGACAGAAACTTTTCCTTTGCTGAACTTCACCCGTGGTCGTTCGACTTTTGGTGGAGTGTTGTCAATAAGTATAAAGCGACTATCCCGTGTGTCCCTTAGAACTTTTTGCGGTGGATTGTTTTTTCCGTCATGGGCTTCGACCCTAAATTGATAGTGCCCGTCAGGAAGCTGGGATGAGTAAATGGTGTAGAAAGAATCTACAAAGTTTTCTTTCATTGTGGTCCATTCTTTTTGCGAGGACTTGCGAAAGAGTAGTCGATAGGTCAGCACATCATTGTTTGGGTCTTCAGCCTGCCATTTAATGGTCAGCGCTCCGACGCGGCTCACCCGCCGGGTTTTGTTTGGCCCCTTACCGGGCAAAGCTTTGCTCTTGTCGGGTTTTTCGGCACTCGACTTGTCGCCACCAATGCCCAAGGACTTCTTCTCCATGGGAGGGACTGCGACCAAGGCGATTCCTTTATTGAGCGTTGTGACATCACGAATAAAGGGCGCAAGGTTTTGCCGGAGATAGGCGAGGCGAAGTCGGTGTACCTCCGGAGTTTTTCGCCCGTCTCCTTTAAGTTTCAGGCGAACTTGCAGGTAGCGTCCGGGTTCGAGGTTGGTCGAGGCCTTGCCTGGAGCCCGGATTTCATCGGACCATGCCGACCAGGTTGCGTCTGGTGTTTTGCTTTGCCCTGAGCGGCTTGATATTTCAACCTTGGTGCCGGACGGCCAGAGCCCAAAAGCTTCAACGTTGCCAAAAGTGGAGTGAATTTGGGTGTCAAAGGGCTCGCTGTAAAAATAGCCCTCTTTTCGTAAGGTGTTATGCACTTTGAATATTGTCGTTGTGCTGCCCGTAACGCCGTATTGGTTGCCATTTTCTGCAGCAAAAAGGTGCGTGATCCGTTTTGCGTCAGCCTGATAGGTCATTGCAATTCGTCTGCTTTTTGGCTCGACTGTATATATTCGACCTCGCGGGTCGTATCTGCC
>CAXGWX010000298.1:0-3694 GCA_964013445.1 uncultured Bdellovibrionales bacterium
CCCCAACTGCCCTACGCTCAAACCCTGGATGCACTGCCCTACGATTCCTATTGGGCCGGCCTGGGCCTCGATTCTCAAGGCACGGTCACCCTCGCCAATGCGCTCGGACACATTTTTCAAAAAGACGCCGATGGTCTTATTCACGACCTCGGTGAATACGGTGACTACGAGGCACGGACTCAAGATATCACCATGATTGGCGATAAGGCCTATGTCTACGGCGCCGATCCAAACTATTCGGGCTGGCTGGCCATCGTCGAAGATGGACAAGTCAATCATCAAACTTATGGCAACACTGGCGGCATTACGGGTGTGTTTAAAACACCGGCTGGCGAAGCACGGCTTTTGGTGCGCTCTCGGCACAATAATCCGGTCGGTGGCATTTATACCACAACCACCTCGCTGCAGCTGGAAATGGTACAACAGACGGTCGAGCAGCCGAACATTTGGGGCCTCAAAGCCTTAAGCGAGTACGGCTTCGTCGGCTCTTGCGACATCGGCAATAACGACACCCAACTTTGTGCCGGAACCAATGGCACAGACACCCAACTTCTGCCGGTGCCGCCTGAAGAAATTTCCTTAAGCAAAATCACCGGCGCAACGCCCGATTCATTCTGGGCCCTGGGCAGCAACAACAATATTTTCTATTTTGATGGCAGCCAATGGCTGCAAGAGGATGTGGAATTGTTTTACCCACGCTTCATTCTTGCTCTACCAAATCAGGAAGTTCTTATCATCGACTTTAATGATATTTTACACTTCAAAGACGGTTGTTGGTTTCGCTGGAAGTCAGGCGATTTCCCAAACAGTGTGGATATCTCCGATCTGACTCAAGGACTTGCACTAGGAGATGGGAAAGTGTTTGTGCCACAATATGCAAACTATTTTGAAATCGATTTGAGCTTGTTGCGCAGCGAATAGCAGCGCAATTCGGCCATCTCAATCCTTTGCCCTTGCACTTGTGGGCAATTGTGCCTAACCTCAAAGAACGATGTGGCAATGCGGCACTCTATACCCTTCTCGCTTGTCTTTCTGCGTTGTTCTGGCACTCCTGATGGCAGGGCCTGGCTGTAAGGAGAAAGAAAAAGCAGAAGAGACCCCCAGCGAATGCGGCAACGGCATTCTTGAAGAAAATGAACAATGTGATGACGGGGCAGACAACAGCGATACCCTCGCCGATGCCTGTCGCAAACTCTGCATGAAAGCATTTTGCGGTGATTCGGTCATCGACAGCGGCGAAGAATGTGACAATGGCCCCAGCAACAGCAATGACACCGGCTCCACATGCAGCCTGAATTGTACAAAAGCCACCTGCGGCAACGGCATTCGAGAGCTCACAGAAGAATGCGATGACGGTAACACTGAAGATAACGATGGTTGTCTAAACAGCTGCGAAAAGGCGATCTGCGGCGATGGCGTCGTTTGCACTGAAGCCATAAGCTGTGCCCTTTTGGGAGCGGGTGTCGAACAATGCGACGACGGCAACACAGAAGATGCGGACGAGTGCTCCAATTCCTGCGCCCTGCTCAATTGTGGCGACGGAATACTAAACCCGGAGCACGAAGAATGTGATGATGGCAACACAGAGAATAAGGACTATTGCCTAAACACCTGTAAGCATAATCTCTGTGGCGATGGAATCGTCAATGCTGAAGTTGAAGCCTGCGATGACGCAAATGCTCAAACCGAAGCCTGTGGCGATGATGAGACAAGCTGTACGGTCTGTGATCATCTCTGTCAGCAGCGTACAATAACCCCGGTCACCAACATCGCTGCCGGGACAGACCACACCTGTGCAGTATTTGCAGGGGGTGAAGTAAAATGCTGGGGTGGTAACGAATTCGGTCAGCTCGGCTATAACGATATGATTAACCGAGGCAATGAGCCCAACCAGGCACTAAGTACAATTTTAGCGGTCGATTTGGGCAACGATGTCAAAGTAACACAGCTGGCTTTGGGACGATATTTTTCATGCGCACTGCTCTCGGATCAGAAGGTAAAGTGCTGGGGCAAAAACTATTCAGGCCAGCTTGGACAAAATACGATGGAGATTATTGGCGATGGTTGCAGCGGCGATGACCTCAATGAGCGTGTCTGCACCACGGAGAGAGATGAGATGGGTGACTCTCTGCCGGCCATTGACTTAGGCACAGATGTACTCGCCCAAAAAGTTTCTGCCGGAGATACCCACGTCTGTGCGCTAACCACCGCAGGTGAAGTGAAATGCTGGGGCTCAAATCTCTTTGGCCAACTTGGACGCAACGATATTGAAAATATGGGTGACGGTTGCTCTGGGGATGAACTCAACCGCACTTGCGAGAGCGGCGCAGCGGAGATGGGCAATACCCTTGTTGCGGTTGATCTTGGCACCACAAGCAGCGTCATTGATATTTCAAGCGGCTATGCCCATTCCTGTGCGCTTTTTGCGGATGGTACTGTACGCTGCTGGGGACACAACAGCATGGGACAACTGGGTCGTGGCGACGAAGAAATTATTGGCGATGGCTGTGTTGGCGATTCCACCAGCACCCGAACCTGCGAAACCAGCACGGATGAGCTTGGCGCTCAGCTTAGCCCGGTTGCATTAAGTGCGTCGAACACGCAGAAAGCCTTGATGATTGCCAGCGGCTCACGCTTTAATTGCGCTTGGCTCGACAATCAGAAACTCAAATGTTGGGGTGAAAACAATTTTGCCCAATTAGGTTCAGGAGATACGGAAACCCGGGGTGACGAAGCGGATGAAATGGGTGAATCCCTTTCCGGAGTGAATATCAACAATGCCATCGTTCGGGAAATTGCCTTGGGTAAGCAACATAGCTGTGCCCTGCTGCATTCAGGAGATGTCAAATGTTGGGGTAACTTCTCCTATGGCCGCCTTGGAGTTATGAGTGAATCTCTGGTGGGTGATGCGGCGGATGAAATGGGAGTTCCACTGCAGGAAAGCCCTATCGGCTCGGGTGCGCTCCCTCTACAACTCGCACTGGGAGAATCGCATAACTGTGCCCTGCTCAGCAGCGGTGAAATGAAATGCTGGGGTAGAAATACGGATGGGCAACTTGGTCTAAGTGATGACAATCACCGAGGCGACGATAATGGGGAGATGGGAGATCTTCTGCCCGTGCTCAGCTTTGAGGCCACAGAATAGACCTAATGTCCTGTAATCAAAGGCTTTCTTTGCAAGAATCCTTGATTTTGACACAACCCTGTCCCCTCTTTACCGATAAACCCCATCGTAAACGACCCTCAATAGTAAGCTTATCCACCATTTTACCACCAAGGAGCTTAAGTTTTCGTCTTGTTCTCTTCCTGCTCGCCACATAGCATAAAGATAGGATATAGGACGCCTTCAACATGGGTATGATCATCAAAGCCAAGAGTGCGCCGGGAGCACAAAATGATTCTGTGCGGGACCAGCAGAACCTGGAGACCCACGCCCAAAACAGTCCTGAAACACAAAACAAACTGGGCACCATCGCCACTCTTATCAACACTAACCAGGAGCTCTCCGCGAAAACCAACCAACTTGTCGCTGAGATTGTTGCAGATTCCGGACTGACCAGTGCTGATGCGGCAAACATCGTCAAGAGTTACGCCCTACAAACTCAAACACAAAAACTGCGTTCCAACGAGCCGACTTACAACACAAGTGATGGTGTCGACCAAAGCACCGGCACCAGTGGCTTGCAAAAAACAC
>CAXGWX010000299.1:0-3693 GCA_964013445.1 uncultured Bdellovibrionales bacterium
AATTCCTGTCCCGTACCAAAAAAGTTCGGATTATGTTGTTGGCTGGCTTGCGACTCCAGGCTCAGCTGGGGCCAAAGACTTGCCCAGGCCTGTGACTTCACCGCCTGCATCTGCTTGAGACGGGCAAAGGCCGCTTTCATATCCAGGTTGTCCTTAAAAAGCTGCTCCATCAAAGTATTGAGCTGCCCATCTTCAAAAGCCAGCCACCAGCCTTTCTCATCCGCTTTAAGCTGCTGGCTTTCAACATGCTCAAAAGCCTCCGGCAAAGGCACACTGGGCTTGGGTGAATGCTCGGCGCTGTGCAGAAAACAGCCGGAGATAAACAAAAGCGCGGTGATGGTGAATAGTGACCTCATCTTGCAGGCCCTTTCCCACGACTTACAATGCCATACAAGACAACCTGCACCAATTCGTCGACAAATTGCTCCTGCGGCATATCGACCAAAGGCTGGCCGCAAAGCTGACTGATAAACACCCGACTCTGCAGGGCCCCCAAAAAAGTCTGAGCGGCAATCTCCACATTACAAGCCCTGATCAAGCCCCGCTCCTGAGCTTCCTGCAACCAACGCGTGAGGGCCTGATGGCCACGCACCGGTGGCGGCTTATCGTGATGGGCAAAAATCTGCGGCGGTGAAATACCGGCGGCCCGTAAAAGGCTCATGCCCGGCATCAACCTTTCAAAAAAATCGAGAATCACATGGGCAATTTTGGCGAGCTGCTCTTCAATCGGCGCATCGCCAGGCCCACCATCTAAGACTTTCAGCCAGGGAATTTCCTTGGGCGGTCCAAGGGCCGCAATAAGAAGCGCCTCTTTCGATCCAAAGCGATTAAAGAGGGTGGCTTGGGAAATGCCGAGCTTTTTGGCAATCACGCCGGTGGCCAGAGACGGACCTTCCTGCAAAAAACAAGTGCGGGCCGCACTTAAAATATCCGCATCGCTGCTTTCTCTAGGCCTGGCCATGATATCCCCACAATTAGTTACTGACTGGTCAGTTAATAACTGTAAGGAAACAGGACCAAAGTGTCAACATCGGATTTTTGAATGCTTAAAGAAAAGCGCTAGAGACAGCCGCCGTTGGTCAAATCGCAGGTGCAGCCCATACCGTTGTTGGCCATATAGTCGACTGTTTCACCCTCCGTATTGTAAAGACTCTCCTCGAAACCATAACAAATGCTTCCTGTATAGTACACGGTACAGTCCACACAGGCATTCCCATGGTCATCTTCAGCCGGTGCACAATATCGGGTGTCATAGCCGTCCTCAACGTTCTCGTTATCAAACCAATAGGAACGACAATTCCCGGATGCACAATCACTGTGACAGGAGCAAGCCTGATTGTCCGCAAGTTGATTTTTGGCGTTATGACAATTTTCCGTGGTACCACTCAGCGGTACACAGGTGTTTGTGTTGGTGTCGCAGTGGCAACCATGGGTACAGCCGCAAACGCTGTTCACACAATCGCACCCCATACCACCGACTTGTGTCCCGCCCATCTTATCAAAAGTATTCGTTGATTCCGGTCCATTGAACGAATGACATGTGCTTGTTGCATGGTCATAGTAATGACAATCGCCGCAGTTGGCTGGCCCACAAACCGTGTTTTCACAGGTTGGGCCGCTGCAGACACAATCGTTGGCACAATCGCTATCATCGCCACAAGGATCTCCAATGTCGGGAGACCCTCCCGCAGGTGTTGGAAAAGTGCCCATGCCAAAGCCAGTGCAGGTCGCATTGCAGTTGCCGCAATGGGCCGGCTCTCTGCAACCGGTGCCTGTGGTGTTCGTACCATCATCACAAACCTCGCCCGCATCAGGACAGGTGGTGCCATCACCACAAGTGCCGTTGCCGCTGCCTACACCAGTGCAATCCGCATTGCATGCACCGCAGGCAGTTGTGAATCCATCATCGCAGACCTCATCGCCTTCAACGATGCCATTGCCGCAGGTCGATGCCGCGCAGGCATCTGGGGTGCCATACTCCGTGTCTTCAATACAAGTACAGCCCGCACCATTAAGAGCCATAGAGTCGTAGGATGTCGGGGCGCCACTGCCATAAGGCGATTCTGGAGACGTCAAATTCATGCCGCTCGCGAATCCATAGCACATATCTGGATAATAAATAAAACAGTCAGGACATGGTGCGCTCGAATCATTGGGGTCGAAGGGGGCACAACTACCCAAATAATCCCCATCCCACCAATAGTGCCGGCAATTCCCGCTCTGGCAGTCACTGTGGCAGGCGCACGCCATATCATTGGACAATTCCTGACAGGCATTCAGACAAGATGTGGCACAGGTGTTGTCCAAACAGTCACAACCATTCGCACAACCGGGTTCACAGGCATCGTTCACACACTTGCAGCCAATGCCGCCGTCGGCCATGATATCAAAGGTATTGGTCGCACCTTCCTGGTTAAAGCTTTTACACGTATTCGTTCCCGTATCGTAATAGTGGCAATCGCCGCATTCTGAATCTCCGCAGACCTGATTTTCGCAGAGGGGCCCATCGCATACACATTGATAGAGACATTCATCGTCACAGACACAAGGCTCGCCTGCCCCCTTTGTACCGCTTGTACAGGTTCCCGATGGCACCTCGCCCCGTCCCGGACCAGTGCAGCTGGCGTTACAGCTACCACAGTGGCTCGTGTCCCCATCATCGCAGGCTTCACCACCAACTTCTTGATTGTCACCACAGACAGGCGCGCAAGGCTGCCCCGGGGTTGTGCAAGCCCAGCCGGTCTCCAAAGCACAGGTCGCTGAGCAGCCATCCCCCGCATCCGTATTGCCATCGTCGCAAGTTTCTCCATCATTGAGCGTACCGCCACCACAACTTTGCGTGCAAGCCTGGCCCGGTGTGGAACAAGTGTAACCCGCCTCCACCCCACAGGTCGCCGAACAACCATCGCCAGCATCACTGTCTCCATCATCGCAACCTTCATCACCAGCGACAATACCATCACCGCAAACCGTCGCACAGGCCTGGCCTACGGTTGTACAAACCCAACCGCTCTCTAAAACGCATGCATCGGAACAACCATCGCCTGCATCCGTATTGCCATCGTCGCAGCCCTCTGCCCCGACACCTACTACACAAAGTTCACCATCACCACAGACCGAACCAGCCCCGGCGCCATCACAGGTTTCGTTGCAGGTGCCGCAAGCATCATCGCCCCCCTCATCGCAGGTTTCCCCCGCATCGGGACACGTAATGCCATCGCCACAAGTACCGTTGCCACCACCTTCACCTGTACAATCCGCATTACAATCGCCGCAGGCACTCGTATAACCATCGTCGCAGCTTTCCCCGGCACTCACATTACGCACACCATCACCACATGCGGAAACCGTACAATCGCTGTTGCAGGCCGCCGTCTCGCCGCCGTTCCCGGCCCCATCGCCATCGCAATCTTCAATATTCTCAGGAATAGTACTGGTCAGTACAAACCCATCACCACAAACGGCATGCTGACAAGTACCACCATCGCCATCGGGACAGGTATCATTGTTGTTCTGATTCTGATCTTCACAGGTTTCACCGGCTGCCGAATTGGGCGCGCCACCGTCACCACAAACGGCAGGAGTACAATCTTTATCGCAGGTCTCCGTCTCACCACCGTTGCCCGTCCCATCGCCATCACAAGCTTCCTCGCCATTAAGGTCTTCACTCTCAGCGCAGCTGTAACCGTCACC
>CAXGWX010000300.1:0-3667 GCA_964013445.1 uncultured Bdellovibrionales bacterium
AACAACTTATAGTTATACCTGCGAATAGTATTCACTTTTATTAAAACCGATAAACCTCCCGTGCCTTGTATAAAAAAGACACGGGAGGTTTTTTTTTGCTCCCTTTAGTTTTTATTTGCACTTGTCTTTGTGGGCCGCCTATTCCTCGTCGTCATCATGGCTGTGATTAAACCCATGGTCATGGTCGTCCCCATGCTCAGCCTCATCTTCCTCGTCATCATCATGGCTGTGATTAAACCCATGGTCATGGTCGTCCCCATGCTCTGCCTCATCTTCATCTTCATGCTCATGTTGTTCTCCGCTTTCTTCCATGGCCTCAATCTCATCCTGGTCCATGCCAAACTCGAAGGCCCCCACATCACAACCATCGAAGATTGGTCGCGGTGCCCCCCGTTGGTCGTAAAGGAGACACTTCGCTGAGCCGGCGCTATCGATGGCCGGCGAACCTTCCTCCAGGGCGTGGGTTCGGGTAGGGCCACCAAAATCGTCCAGAGGTTCGAGCATTGGGTCGAGACCGGAGCGATTCTCTTTATCGACAAAAACACAGGTGCTATCGCTTTGAATGTTGTTTTTCCCAACAAGACTCATCGTGCCGCTGCAGTTGCCTGCAGCACTGTTGGCAAGGATGCTGTTATGCATAGTGACTTCCGGTGGAGTATCCTCAGCCCGCACTTTTATCCAGCCGATGGCACCGCCATCATCCGCTTCGTTAAAAGCGATGGTGTTATGAATCAAGCGGATTTCCACATGAGGACTGTCGACACCGTTGGCCAGGAGCCCATCGCCAATTTCGATAGCACCAAAGCGGCCATCGCTGTGATTGCCTGAAATCGTGCTGTTAAAAAGTAAGAGCCCGCTATCCCGGCCGCTGTAGATAGCACCCGCACTGGTTTCTGCATGGTTGTCCGTAAAGGTTGATGTAAAGATTTCCATACGTCCACCGCCCTGATTATAGATGGCGCCGCCAGAGGCCTGTGCTTCATTGGAGACAAAGGTGCTTCTAATGACACTGGTTTCCGCAACACTTTCAACATAGTGTCGCTCAGGGCCTTGATCATTTGCTGCTGTACTCACCAAAGACCGCTGTAGGATCGCCGGCCCATAAGAGCCATGGTTGTCAATGAAAGAACTTTCATCGATAAAGAGTCGGCCATCATTGTTACGAATTGCGCCACACGAATCACCGTCATTGGCCGCGACTTCGCAACCGTTTTCAATAAACTCAGACCTGATGACATGGAGGTAGGCGTTCTCAGAGAGCAGAACCGCCTGGCTCCCACCCCGAATACGGATGCCATCAAGGCTATGGAATTGTTGCAGCTCTGTATTGGCGTTCCTGTATTCAAAAACATTACATGCCTCCGTAGCGCTGGCATCAATTTCAAGTCGCTCTGGTAAAGGCCCATGAATATTCAGAGAGTCGACAATCACCGGTAAACAGCAATCCAAAGTGATGCTGGCCTGCGTGCCTGGAGAAAATACGATTTCGTCCTGACCCGGTTTTTGATTGGCCGAAAGGATGGCGGCGCGCAAGGAGCCCGGCATTGGGCTTTCACAATCATCGCCTAAATGGGTGATTTGGGTGGGGGAGTTTAGACCAAAGCTGGGTGGCGGCTCATGTCCATCCTCCTCATGCACCTCTTCGGCGACTTCGACTTCATCGATGGGCTTGTCCACCTCCTCAACATTTTCTGCAATCTCCTCCGACTCCACTTCGTCGACTTTTTCTGGCTCTTGGGCCGCTTCAATATTTTCCAATCGTTCCACAAGGGAACGGAGCTTGTCCCCTTCAAGCTCACAACCGGTTAAAGGAAAGATGATCGTCAAAAAAATAAGATATGGTTTATAAATTTGCATAGCTCTACTCCTTCGATAGCCCGGCTGTCTCTCGATGGAGACCCGTGGCTTTGCGTCCCTGCCTCACAACAGGTTTGCCATTGTCGGGACAATTCCCGCTAAGGGTTAGACTTTAGAGGGGCAGGTCGGGAATCGGTGTGATCGACATCACGAAATAAACTTTTTTTTGTTCTTAGTACTTTGGTTGGAAATTTATGGTGTGATTTGACGGACTTAGAAAATCAAAATGATCGACTTTCGTACATTCCCTTTGCCCTTTGCCATAAAATAGGTATAAAAAGAGCCGTCGGTGCCGGGGTGGCGGAATTGGTAGACGCTGGGGACTTAAAATCCCTTGTCCTAATCGACGTGCCGGTTCGAGTCCGGCCCTCGGTACCAGATATTACTTAAAAATCGGATTTCGGAAGTCGGCCACTCACCTATTCGACTAAAAGTTTTTTGCTCCTAAAACGCAAAAAACTTAAGTCTCTTAACGGTTCGCACGCCTTGTACCGACTAGTCTTCGACGCGCCTTCGTGGCGCCTTTCAGATAGTCTCACAACGGCTCGCACGGTCATCGGTCATCGGCAATAAGGCATCAGCTTTCCTTGTAGCCCAAACTTGGCCCATTTCCTGCTAATGGTTTCTTTTAAGTGAAAAAACTGAGGTTCTCTTCCCCATCCAATACGGGCACTTCAGTTTTAGGTGGCGCAGCTTGAGGATAGAGCAGTGTCAAAAAAAGTAATTATATTAGGAGTATTGCTTGCAACCGGGTTCTCCCCTGCGAGCCTCTATGCCCAAGAGCAAGATGGGGGAAAGATGTGGGAGGGAAAAAAATCCCCACCGATTGTGGCGGAAGAACCGATTCCGCGTCTTCTTGTTGCCCCTCTTCTCTCCGATGTTCTTAATAGGGAAAGCCGTAATTTGCTTGAAATGCTTTTGATACAAGAATTCGTTCGAGTTCCTGATTATGATATTTTGAGCTTTGCCGAAATCAACGCGGTCTTAGGGGTGGAAAAGGTCAAAGACCAATTGGGTTGCTCCGATGTGGTGTGTTTAAGTGAAATCGGTATGGCGCTGGGTGGCGCCGATATTTTACAGGCCGAAGTAAAAAAAGTGAAACGGCAAACGTTCCTTAAGCTGAGTATTGTGAAGCCGCTTGAAGTACGGACCAGTCACAGGGCTCTGGAGATGCTGCCGAAGAATTTGAAAAAATGGCCTCAAGGTGTGCGTCAAGCCGTGACGCAGCTCCTGGGAGCCACACAAAGCAGACAGGATAATCTCGCCCCAGGTGGCTTTATGGCCGAACCCAAATCGCTCAAGGAGCTTGGCTTAGGGGATAAAACGGCGATTCATGTCGGGGTCAATGAACGATGTACGATTGAGCATAATGGTGCGACCAGCACGCAGATCATTATGCCACAAGTCTCCAGAGGAATAATCGAATTGTCTTGTTTGGGTACAATCTGGACCTTTAGAAAGGTCAAATTGTCCTACAACATTGATGCCCGCGGCATAGCCTACGGAATCAATAGCGAACCCTGGGCGATTGTGCGCGATAAAGATGCGATTGGCTTGGGGAGAACGCCAGTGGCAGCACAACGAAGAGAGGACACAGCATTATTTGAGCTGATTAACCCGAGGGAAAAACGACAGCTGCGGATTAGTCTGCGTTTTGTAAGAGGGTAGAGGAGAATGGTAATTGGAATTAGGCCATCAGCCATCGGCCACCGGATTTTGGATGCAAAGCGCAAAATTCGGCATCGATAAAGCCGCCGATAAAGCTAAAGCTGATAGAATCATGATTTCCTCCGTCGGTTGTTGGCTTATT
>CAXGWX010000301.1:0-3654 GCA_964013445.1 uncultured Bdellovibrionales bacterium
TTCACCTGCATGAACTGTCTTTTTTAGAAAGTTACGATGGGCAAAGTGGTAGGCCTCCGCATGGTCATCGGCTGGGTAGCCGGACTCTTCTCCTGCCAGATCAAAACCAACAATGGGAAGACCGTAGTCATCACGAGCGCTCACTGCTGCCCGCGCAAGTTCAAGAGAGGCCATGCCAAAGACCTGTTTTTGCGGCGCATACTGATGGGCTCGTAAGATGTTGCCGTAGTATTCGGAAAAGTTTTCCCGGAACATACGCATCGCACAGCAGATAATGCCATATTCAAATTCAGGCTCTTTACCGTTCTTGACCTCCGTGCGTTGGTTGAATTCGTCTCTGGCCTTTTTTAGCCCGCGGTTTACTGCCTTGAGCACCTGCATTGTACTTAGGTGTCTATGAGTGTGGAGCTGTGGGGCAAAGCGAACTTCGATATAACGCACGCCTTCTTGCTGATTGTCGATGGCCAACTCGTAGGCGCTTCTTTCCAGAGCAACCTCGCTTTGTAGTACGGCGCACGTGTATTGAAAGCCGTGCAGGTATTCGCCAAGGTTCTGGTACCGGTCCTTGAAAACCAGTTCCCGCATTCCATCTTCAGTATAAGATGGCAGTTCAACCCCATACTCTTTGGCAAGATCAATGAGGGTAGGGATGCGCAAGGAACCATCCAGATGAACATGCAGATCGGTTTTGGGCAAAGCTTCTACGAAGGCTTGGTCTATTTTCAGGTCTCTCTTTGACACGCGGAATCCTCACTTTGGCAATAAAATACCCGGTTTGATCGCACATTATAGTCGAAGCGCAAGGTTATTAAAAGAGTTGATTTCATCTTATAGTCTGCTCTTTAAAGGGGGCATGCGGGCACCTTTAGGACAAATTGCAAGCAAATATCGGGGCGAGGCAGTTCTGATGTGGGTGGTGATGGTTTGGGGAACAACTTTTGCCCTGGTTAAAGATGTGATTGCGGTGTGGCCGCCCTTTGCCTTGATGTCCGTGCGCTTTGCACTTGCAACCGCAATGTTTTTACCCTGGCTTCTCAAGGACAGGGGTAGGGAGCGAGCGACCTGGCGCAATGGTGTCATACTAGGCCTGCTGGTTTTTGCCGGTTTTGGCCTACAAACTTTGGGGCTGGAGCATACGACGGAGGCCCGCTCCGCCTTCTTTACGGCCATATCCGTTCTTTTGGTACCATTTCTTGGCTGGTTCTTTTTTCGTCTGCCCATCGTGCGTGGCACCCTCTTAGGAGTGCTCCTCGGTGCCCTGGGGATTGTTTTTCTATTGGGGGAAGGGCTTGGTCCGGAGGTGCTGCAGGGAGATTATTTAACTCTGGGCTGTGCTTTAGCCTTTGCCGGGCAGATACTTTTTCTCAGCGAGAAATGTGGTGACGGCAATCTCTTTGTTCTGATTGGTGTGGAAATGCTTACGGTGATGTTACTCTCCATCGGCTTCTCTTTGGCCAGTGGTGAAGTGCTGCCCGCATCCTGGTCTGAGTTGCCGGAGATCGTTTATTTGGGGCTGGTGGCGACGGGTTTGACCCTTTTGGCGCAAATCTATGGCCAGCGGCACACCAGCGCGACCCGAGCCGCCTTTTGTTTCGCCTTCGAGCCTGTTTTCGCCTGCCTTTTTGCCTGGCTCTGGTCCGGTCGGTCCTTGAGTGGATTGGAGTGGGCCGGTGCGGCCTGTATCTTGTTGGCGGTCCTGGTGGCGGAAAAAAAATTGGCGAGATAAGCTTCGCAAAAAAAGATCAGCTGGAGTGTTTGCCCCTATTGTTTCGACCTTGGCCCTATGCTAGATCCGCCCCATTGTTGTGTACACAAAAACAATGGAGAATAATATTATGGCAAAACAACTAACACTCTTAATCGGTTTAGTGACCGGTCTTGGTGTGTTGTCGGGCTGTGTTTCTCGTGCAGAGATTGAGGAAATCAAAGCGAATCAAGAAAAGATTTTAGCTAAGATTGACAAGATCAAGGCTGCACCGGCGGCACCAGCA
Source organism: uncultured Bdellovibrionales bacterium (assembly GCA_964013445.1). GTDB lineage: Bacteria > Myxococcota > XYA12-FULL-58-9 > XYA12-FULL-58-9 > JASMKV01 > JASMKV01. Next base: position 1,992 of record CAXGWX010000301.1, read on the forward strand.
AAACCGAAACGACGCCCCGGACCAGATCCTAAAACGGTTTATGCTTTTCCTGCAGGGGATTCTGCAGCAAAAGGACCTGCTGATGCTTTGGTAACGATTATCGAAGTATCGGATTTCCAATGACCTTACTGTAAGAGAGTCGGTCCGACTCTCAAGCAAATTCAGGATAAATACGGCAAAGATGTTCGTATTGTCTTCAAACACAACCCGCTTTCGTTTCACAAGCGTGCGATGGCGACAGCCATGGCAACCGAATGTGCCCGTGAGCAGGGTAAGTTCTGGGAAATGCATGACCAGATCTTCGAAAACCAGCGTAAGCTGGAAGACGCAGATCTCGAAAGCTATGCAGGTAAAATTGGTGTAGACGCTAAGAAGTGGAAGGGCTGTTACAGCTCTAACAAGTATGAAAAGCGCATTAAGCAGGACCAGAGCACAGCTGTTAAGCTGGGAGCTCGTGGTACGCCAGCGTTTTTCGTCAATGGTCGCTTCTTAAGTGGCGCCCAACCTTTCCCAGCTTTCCAAGCTCTGATTGACGAAGAGCTCAAGAAAGCCAAGGCTTCTGGTATTTCCGCTAAGGATTATTACAAGAAAGCCGTTGTTGGTAAGGGTAAGAAGAGCATGTAAAGCTTTTCTATATGCGAATAAAAAGGCCGGGTTTTTCGTAAGAGAAACCCGGTTTTTTTTTGCCTGAAATTCAGCGGAGCCCCTCTTTCTCAAGCTTTTTGAGGCTTGCCTAGCCCCGCCTTGGCTGCTAAATCGCGGCCTATGAAGATAGATAAAGTAGCTGTTGTTGGAGCCGGTAACATGGGGGCCGGTATTGCTCAAAAAATTGCCACCGAAGGTGTGGATGTTTTCCTCTGCGACATGAGTCAGGAAAGAGCGGAAGCAGGTAAGAAGCATATCGAAACGCTTTTGACCGAAGGTATTGAACGTCGAATTTTTAGTGGCGAGCAGGTCGAAGAAATACTTGCACGCATTTCTCCCGTCGGGTCATTTTCGCAGCTCGGTGATGTGGATCTGGTCATCGAAGCGGTGTTTGAGGACTTGCAGGTTAAGCAGGATGTTTTCGCTGAGCTGGCAAAGGTTTGTCGAAAAGATACAATTTTTGCGACAAACACTTCGTCCTTTCTTGTGGCGGATTTAGCCGTTGTCACCGATACGCCCGAGCGGGTTTTGGGCCTACATTATTTTTATCATCCGGCGAAGAATCGTTTGGTTGAAGTGATTGGCCATGACCGCACCAGCGCGGAGGCCTACCAAGCCGCCTGGGCATTTCAGGAGCGGATTGCCAAGACACCTATTGATTCGAAGGATCGTGAAGGTTTCGTGGTCAATCGATTTTTTGTGCCATGGCTTAATGAATCCGTTCGATTACACGAAGAGGGTTACTCCATCGCCAGTATAGAGACGGCTGCGAAGCAGGCTTTCGGCATTGGCATGGGACCTTTTGAGTTAATGAATGTCACGGGTGTGCCGATTACCTTACATGCCTCGACGACTTTAGGAAAAAGCTTCGGTGCGTTTTACGCTTCCGCCGCGAGCTTGAAGCCGCAGGTGGAAAGCGGTCAGCCATGGGATTTGTCTGGTGAGCCTAACGATGGGGACTTTAATGCGGTCAGCCGTCGTTTATGGGGCGTTGTTTTTCAGATTGCGCTGGATTTGG
>CAXGWX010000302.1:0-3649 GCA_964013445.1 uncultured Bdellovibrionales bacterium
CCGCCGCTCCACCGCCAGCCGCCGCTCCACCGCCAGCCGCCGCTCCACCGCCAGCTGCCGCTCCACCCCCAGCTGCCGCTCCACCGCCAGCCGCCGCTCCACCCCCAGCTGCAAGTGGACACCAGCGTTTCAGCGATGTAGGAACAGAACAGGAGATCACCCAAACCGCAGCAAGTGCTCCCGCAAATATTGGTCGGGGCAAGCAAGAGCCTACGGGTAGTATAGAGGATTTACTTGGTGAGCTCTTTGAGCGCTCTCAAGAAATTTACGACCAGAATGGTCTCGATGGGGCTGCCGCATTTATTCTGGGGCTTGCAAACGAGTCAATTCCGTCCGAGTCCGGATCGGTTTTTAGTGCGGATATTAATTCTGATGAATTGTCGTTTCTTCATGCCTATGGTCCCAAAGCGGATCAGGTTAAAGGACTGAAGGTTCCTATGGGTACCGGTTTTGTCGGTTATTGCGCCTATGAAGGGGTAGCCCTGGCTGTTTCTGATGTGGAACGGGATCCGCGATTCTTTCGCGCTATTTCCGATAAGATTGGCTACAGCGTGCGCTCAATCCTATGCGCTCCGGTACAAAAGGGCGGTCGGGTTTTCGGCGCGCTACAGTTGATCAATAAGACGGATGGCAATGCCTATAGCTCGGATGAAATGAGCGCCCTAAATTATCTGGCGCATCAGTTGGCCGACTACATGATCAACACTGATCAGACCGGAAACTAGGAGGTTTCTACGGACGGCTTTGCCCATTGGCGTTTCTTTCTTGGGGGCGCATCTTTTGCTTTAATTGCCATGCTGGCCTTTGCAGCTCAAGCAAACGGGCCCATCTATTACTGGGTTGATAAGTATGGGAATTTGCATGCGACAGATCGCATTGAATCGGTTCCAGCTGTGTATCGGGCATCCTATAAAGAAGAGGCAAAACAGCCGCATAGGAACCGTATGGTCACTGAAGTTGTCTACATCAGCCCTCGAAAAAAAGAAATTAAGCAAGACTCCCTCGAATTAAAGACGGATAATCTCCCTGGGAAAATCCCTGATGACCTGGCCAAGCTTTCCTCTTTACGCTCGCAGTTGCGAAACACGAAAAAGGAACTCGACGAGGTGAACGCTGAATTAGGGCGCTTGCGATACAATCCTATTTTGCGGGAGACGCCAGCGGTAAAGGACCAAATTTCTGCGGCAAAAAACAGGCAAAACGCTCTCCTTGAAGAGGTTCAGTTATTGGAAAAAGAGATGAAGCTCTTAAAGGCAGAAAAAGAAAGAGCAGTGAAATAGTCGATGTTTAGGGAGGTATGATATTTTAATCGTGGATCTTCAGGAAATGATTTGGTTTGGCGTTTGCTTGATCGCTGCGGCATTTGTGTCTTCATTTGAGACCGCATTGGTCGGTTTGCCAGAAAGTACCATTCGTGGTGCTTTGGATGCGGGTAGTAAGAATGCGAAGAAATTGCTGGTCTGGGTCGAGGATACGGAAAATATTCTTGCCACCTTGCATCTTTTGCGCTTGATCTGTTTTGTCTGTGCAGGCGTTATCGCTTTCACTGAAGGGACACATATTAGTGCCAGCTGGGGAGGCTGGCTGGGAATTGGTTTGGCCAGTATTGTGGCGCTGCTGGTTTCTCACCTTGTGCCCAGGGCATTAGCGAAACGTTTTGCCTTGGAGTGGGCTCTGCGGACGATTGATGTTGTTCGCCTGCTTAATCTTCTGATGCTGCCCTTGGTTTGGCCTCTTACCTATCTGTCGAAGCGTTTTACAGGCTTTTGGGGTGAAAGCGCGGAGGAGACAACTGCATTTTGGACCTCCGATGAACTTGGTGATTTGAGCAACAAGGCACGTATTCAGGTTTTGGGCGCAGAAGGCCGGGAGCTTTATCTTTCCCTCGCAGAATTTAGCGATACGGTTATCCGCGAGATTATGGTGCCCAGAACAGAAGTTGTGGCTATTCCTTTGAGCAGTAACTACGATGACGTTCGCAGCGTGATTTTGGATGCGGGGCATTCACGTATTCCTGTCTATGAGGAGACCGTCGACAATGTGGTTGGGCTCCTTCATATCAAGGACCTCTTCGTTCTGGAGCTTTCCCAGGATGATTGGGTGCCGGATAAGGATTTCGAAATCTCAGCTCTCTTACGTTCTACCTTTTATGTGCCTGAAGTCATGAAAATCGGGGAGTTGTTGCGGGAGTTCCAGCGTCGCAAAACCCATATGGCCATCGTTGTCGACGAATACGGTGGAACTGCCGGAGTCGTGACCCTTGAGGATATCATTGAAGAGATTGTTGGTGAGATTCAGGACGAGTATGACGTCGAAGAAAAACAATGTCGCCTGATTGGTGACGGCAAAATTGTTGCGGATGGTCGTGTTAATATCTCAGATCTCGAAGAGCAAACCGGTTTAGGCCTGCCTGAGGATGATGGCTACGAAACCTTGGCAGGTTTCCTTATGGCGCGCAGCGGTTATTTACCGGCAGAGGGCGCCATCTTAAACTGGCAGGGCTGGCGTTTTACAATCAAGGAAGCCAATGAAAAACGCATAGGTATGGTTGAGATAGAACGCTCTCTACAAGAAAAGTAAATTCGTTTATTCGAAATCTTCGTCAGAAAACTCTGAATCGAATGCGGTGAACTCACGCTCTTCTGAATAGTACATTGTCGCAAGCTCTGCAGCTTTCAAGTAAATTGGTTGGAGTTGTTTGCGCAATGTGCCGCTGCCACCTCTAATCGATCTCGGATCATTGAATTTGCCTTGCCCAACAAAGCTGCGCAGTCCTTTTTCCAGAGAGTAGTCTTTGGTGGTTGCGCGAAGGTTAGCGATTTTGTAGCTGGGCTCTTTCTTTAATGCGACGCCAACTTCCGTGTCGTTTTTACCCATCTTGAAGAAAAGCAGATAGCCAATCTTATCTGAAGGCTGGAGTTTTTCTCTGGCAATACGGTCTTCGTAATCGACCAGGTTTGGGCTGTCTAATTTGCTTTCGCCACTATAGACGATGAAGACTTTACCCGTTGCTTGCTCTTTATTGAGTTTAAGTTTAGCGCTCTTGCGGAGCCTCTTGAGGCCATAATTGTTAATTGTAAAGGAACCGTAGGTAAAGGTTTGTGCTTTCGGAAAGAAGTCCCGAATTGGCGTATAGAGCGTATGCACGTAGCTTAAGAGATTCATCTCTTCAAGCTCCGATAATGTTTTCGCTGATGGCTTTAATACCTGGCCGAGCAAATCGGGCTCGCTTAAGCTTAAGGCAAACTCGGTAGCAATAGAGACAGGAGTTTCGTTTTTGACTTTTATGCCGGGCAAGTCCGTACGACAGTATTTGGCGCAGAGGGCTTTGCCGTGCTCCAAGTCGGAGGCGGTGTTTTTGGGGATTCGTCCCGAGATTGTTGGGACATCGGTGCCCTTTTCTATAGGCCACAAGTCGTAACCCAAGGGGATAGCGTAGCTGACTTTGCCCACATCAGGTGCTTCTCCGCGAAAATGCAGCCCGTAAAGGCCGGCTTTTGTGGCGGTAAAGGTAAAACCATAGATTCCGGTGTCTCTCATTTTGAGGGCTGTGCGTTGGGCAATCGGTTTGCCTTTTTTACGCTTCTTGTTGGGGGAAACCGGACCGACTAATATAGCGTTCAATGTGGCGTCATTGATGGGCTTAAAT
>CAXGWX010000303.1:0-3638 GCA_964013445.1 uncultured Bdellovibrionales bacterium
TTCCTACGAACTGAATGGGGATAAGCGGTTCCCCAATGCTCAGTTCTTCACCGAATATGGCGCATGCATTGAGGAATACCCTGAGGAGTTCTGCCGAGGAGCTAAGGGAGAAGTTAATAATGCGGTGGCGCGGGAACCATTGGAGTTGGTTAAATATGTGGTGGGCAACGACTTGCCCTTCAGTGAAATTATTACGGCCGACTACACTATGGTTAATCCCTATTCGGCAGTGGCCATGGATGCGCAATTGGTAGATGTTGATGAGTTTGCAGATATACTCGACCCAGATGACTTTCAGCGTGCGGTTTTGATTGACGAAGATGGTTACAGTCAATCTCATGCTGGTGTATTGACGACCACAACATATATGCGCCGTCGCCCGACGACCAGCGGCAACAAGAATCGGCATCGGTCGAGGATGTTCTACAAAGATTTTCTTGATATTGATATCTTTGATTTCCGTGAAGCGCCGATTGAAGGAGAGTTGGAGTGGAATCCTACCTATAACGACAAGGTTTGTGCCGCTTGCCATCGTAATATCGATCCGGTTGCTGGTGCACATAAAAACTGGAACTCTTTAGCTTTCTATAATGGCGAGGCTGGCTGGCACGATGAATACGGCCATATGGTGGCCGCAGGGTTTGAAGGAGTGGATATTCCACAAGAGGATCGCTATCGCTCTCTGCCTTGGCTGGTTGAGCAAATTGAAAACGATAAGCGTTTCGGTTGGGCCGTGGCTGCAAAAATGCTTGCGGGCTTGACGGGAGAAGCACCGTTGGAAATGCCTCGCGATTTAAGCGCGAGCAAATACGACGAACAGTTCCGGGCCTATCAGAGCCAGCAGGATTTCCTTTCCACAGTGGTTGACCAGTTCTTTAATGAAGACAAGAACATTAAAGCTGTGGTGCGGGAGATTGTGATGAGCCCATATTTTCGGGCAAGGCAAGCCACTCCGGATAAGACGCTTGACGAGCATCTGCATGCGAATCTAGGCCGCGGGCATCTACTCAGTTCTGAGCAGATGGACCGACAGATTAGCGCAACGATAGGTACAGTTTGGGATGGGAATCTGACGATGGGATTTGACTCAGTGGGCAAACGTCATCTTGTTGACCCTGATTCCTATCGTCTGCTGGCTGGTGGTATTGATTCACATCACGTGACTACACGTTTGACCCAGCCAAGCGCTATTTCTACTGCGGTGATGATGCGGATGGCCAATGAGATGGCGTGCAAAGTGGTGCCGCTCGATCTGCACTACTCTGCACCTTATAAACGATTTTTCCTCGACGCGGGACTTGAGGATACCCCGGAATCCCTAAATGCAGAGCGGCGCATTCGCACCAATATTGTCCGCCTCTATAGCATGCTTTTGGGGCAGGAGTTCGAGCCAGACCATATCGAGGTGGACGAGGCCTATGAACTCTTCAAGGAAACTTGGGAAGAGGGGCAGACCATTCTGGCGCAAAACCCTGATGCGGTATCTTTGGATACTTGTTGGAAACTAACCTTTACTCCAGAATTTCAGATGATTTCAGAGGATCCTAATTATGTGATCCGTTCCTGGATGGCGGTTTTCGCCTACATGCTCAACGACTTTACTTATCTTTTTGATTAAACGGAGGACCCTTAGGATGGATAGAAGAGAATTTTTACGCTTGAGTTCGCTGGCCGGGCTGACCTTAGCAACGCCATTGAGCGCAAGAGCATTTGCCGAGTTTAGCGCAGGACCGGGAGCTTCTCCTTACTTTGTTGTTAACGTTGTTGCTGCTGGTGGATGGGACACAACTTGTTTGTGTGACCCCAAGGGAGGCAACTACATTACGGGGGATGGGGAGGACAAGGGTCCGATCAATAATCTCTATGGAGAAGGGGATATACTTAGTGCAGGCAATATTAACTATGCTCCCATTCAGTCCAGCACAGTGTTTGGTGACAAGCGTTACAGCAACGAGCGCTTCTTCGATAAATATTATCGGAACTTGTTAGTCATTAATGGCATCGATATGGATACCTTTAATCACGAGACGGGGATGGAGCTTGCTTGGGCTGGTCGGGAAGCTCGTTCCTATCCGACACTGCCGGCGCTTTATGCAGCAGCCAGCGATGAGAAACGCGCGTTGGCTTACATCTCCTATGGTGGCTACGACAAGACCCGCGGTCTGGTACCGGTCTCACGGCTTAATGACATTACGAAGCTCGAAGCCTTGGCGGACCCAAATATGGTTGGCGATGGGCAGATTCATAGTCCAGCGACCTTCCTGCGTATGCGCAAAGCGATGCAGCGACGTTTGGAGCGCTTGGGAGCGGTCTCAAGCACACCTCGTACTCAAGATGCGATTGCGTTTTTGCAAGGGGCGCAGTTAGGGGCCGATGACTTGGGGGCTCTGAGTGATTATTTGCCCGCAGATCTGGATCCGGAGAATGACCCAAACACACAGGCAAAGATTATTGCGGCGGCTTTTAAAGCAGGGCTGTGTTATGGTGCCAATATCTATCGTGGTCAGTTTGATACCCACATTAATCATGATGCCCACCATCCAAGACGGATTTTGGAGTTGCTCTACGCGGTAGACACCTTAATGGAAGAGGCCAACCGTCATGGTATTGCGGATAGGGTTCTGGTGGTGATGGGCTCAGAGTTTAGTCGAACCCCTTACTATAACGACAGTGAACCGCCAGGCAAAGACCATTGGAACAGCAATTCTTTTATGGTTCTTGGTCATGGAATTGAAGGCAATCGGGTGGTTGGTGAAACGGATGCTCAGGTTAAGCCGGTGCCGGTTCCGACAAACCGTCCCGTGTTGACCACCTCGAATGTTATTCCTACGGAGGTGATTGGTATCCATGATGTCCACGCTTCGTTGCGCGAGCATCTGAAGATAGAAACCTTTGCGGAAAACTATCCGCTGGATGCACCAAAGTTTGACTTTTTTGCTTAAAGCTCGCGATAGCCTAAAACCACAAGCAAGCAAGCGCCGCCGGCAATAAGGTTGAGCTTGTTTTCCTGACAAAAACTGATGGCCGCAGGACTCTCTGCTCCGGGCTGTAACCAGATATGTTTGATGCCAAGGGCGTGGGCTTGCTCAACAATTTGCTCGGTCACCTCCGGCGGTGTGATGACTGAGAGTCCGTGTACTGATTCCGGTAGACTGGCTAAATTAGCATAAGCTTTGAGTCCTTCGACTTCGGATTCGCTTGGGTTGATGGGGTAAACCCTGCGGTCGTTTTGCATATAGCAGCGCAAGCATTTGTTGCCATATTTGTGGCGCTGGATGGAGGCACCGGCCACCGCAAAAACTTCTCCTGCCAAAAAAGCGTCGATGGCGGCTTCTTCATTCATGTTTTTGCTTGTAGCGATAAGGAGAAGAGAGCGCAAAGAGAATATGCAGCTTCTGCACAATAAGCACGCAAAACTTGTGCGATATACGCACCTTCGCTCTTTTGCCGTCTCATAGCTTAAGAGAAACGCGTTAAAAAACAGCACCTTGGCGCTTGGCCGGGTTGGCATTGCCCTTGCTCAATAGATTTGTATGAAGAATCTAAGCCCCACATTATATCGTTTATTCACTGTTCATTTTGCCATGCTGCTGAGCCTGGGTCTTGTTGCCTGTGACCAAGGTGTCGAGGTCGAAGAA
>CAXGWX010000304.1:0-3586 GCA_964013445.1 uncultured Bdellovibrionales bacterium
CGAGAAGAGCTTGAAGATTTACGCTATAAGTTGATGGGAATTAAGCCGCCGAAGAAAAAGAAGGCCCGTCGCAATAGAGGGGGACGGGTTAGTGATGTAAGTGCGCTGGGGGGCAGGAGCCCTGCGGCCAAAGCCAAGCCTCGCCGCAAGGAGAAGGTGAAACAGGTTGGTGAGTTGACTTCTCCTGACGATATGTTTGGTTCATTGCGTAAGAAATCTTTTTCTACGGAATCTTTTTCGAAAGAAGAAAGTGCGGTGAAAGCCAAGGTTCAAGGAGGGCAAGATCAGGCCTCTTTGCCTGACGGTTTAAGTCAGGAATCAATTTACAAAATCATCAAAGAAAAAAATGCGGCCATGAGCATGTGCATGAACGAGGCATTGAAACGAGGCGAACAGCTTAAGGGGAAAATGGAGATAGAGCTTACGGTTCAAGCCAGTGGTCGGGTATCTCAGGTGGGTATTATAACGAAAAAATTTCGCACGACCCATATGGCATCTTGTGTAAGTAAACGGATCAAGCAGTGGCGATTTCCGCGTTTCCGTGGTGAGCCAGTCACCGTCGTTTATCCCTATATTCTCCAGATGGGATTTTAAGAGGTTCTCCGATGGCGACAAACTCCTCCGAGCCAACGCCAAAGTCCAGCGCCTTAGATGCAAGCGCGCAACAATGGGTAGAGCGATTATGTGATGAGGACGAGCGGCGTAGAAATCTTGCGGTGCATGCCTTGCAAATTGAAAGCTCGAATCAGGTTTATGATGCAGTGACGCAGGCTTGTGTTGCGCTTCTCAAAGAGCCAGCTCATGAGCGACAGGCGCTTATTCTGGAAGTTCTCGGTTTGTTGCGGGACGAGAAAATGGTGGTGCATATTTTACCTCATGTGATTTCAACCAAGCCGAGAATCGCTATGGCTGCACAGTCCGCACTGGCCCTCTTATGCGCTCAGTGTTTCGGTTCGGATACGGCCTCCTGGGCACACTGGTGGGAAACAAACCGCAGTGAATCCCGTAAGCGTTGGCTGCTCGATGCGCTTACGGGCAAGGACCCTATTTTACAAGGCATTGCACAAAAGGAGCTTAAGCTTCTTAAAGGTCAGAGTGAGTAAAACGGTCGCAGCGATTTTAGTTGGCGGTAAAGGTCAACGCATGGGGGGCTGTGATAAGGCATCATTAAAAATCCCAGAAACCAATGAAAGTTTTTTAGAGCGCACCCAGCGATTGGTAAAGCCCTTTGTCGATGAGGTTGTTTGCGTCGGCCGGCAAGAACAAAGCTTAAGTGTTGGCTCGATACGCTTCTTAGAAGACAAGCATAGAGAGAGCGGACCCATTGCCGGCCTTGAGCGGGCTTTGTCCCTAAACAACATCGATTGGTGCTTACTCTTGAGCTGCGATTTACCACGTTTGGATGGTGCCTTATTAGAAGCTTTGTTGGGGGAGCGCGGACAGGGCTGCCCTATTGTTTTGCCCAAAGCCACGCATGGTATTGAGCCAACCTGCGCCCTTTATCATGTCTCGTTGCTTGCAGCTTTAAGAGCTTTTATTGCAGAGGGTGGCAGAGCCTTGCATGAATTTATTGGAGCACAGAACCATCGCCCTTTAAGATTGTCGGCTGGGCAAGAAGCGAGTTTGGTCAATATCAATCATCCTGAAGATTATGAAGGGTTGGGGGAATGAAGCGAAAACCGATGACCGATAACCGTGCGAGCCAATACGGAGACTTGCTGCGAGTGGTCGCAGCTTAGTCGCGTAGACGAGTGTCCGATAACCGATAACCGATGTCCGACGACCGACAACCGATTTCCGATAATCTCTTTTAAGCGTGAGCGTCTTATAGCAATGCGTCCTATAGCGTTAGCGTCCTAATTTGCAGGTAAATTGAGGCAAATTAACTCCTGCGGAAGCGGAAAGTCGATGACTGATATGCGATATCCGATAACCGAAAACCGATGTGCAATTCCCCAAAATCCTATTTCTTTGTGCTTCTCATTATTATCTTTCTTTGCTACCATTCAACCAACTCTTTGAAACCCAATTGCCCCGGAAAAATGATGGAGTTCTCCTATGTCTGAACAACCCAAAAGTTTAAAGCGTTTTGCGCTTCTGGCTATCGGTCTTGTTATCTTACTTCTTGGGGTCGCCAATATGGGTGAACTCACCGGTCAGGCTATAGGCGGAGAGGGAGATGTGCCAGTGGGAGGTTGTGGGGGCGAGTACGATGCAACCCTTCAGAATGATGTGGCAATACAGGGTACAGGCGCAGGTGCGAAAAGTTATGGTCTGGAAAACATGCCTTCGGCAGAGGCAGAGGCAGAGGCAGAGGCAGAGGCACCACCATCACCTGAACCGGAACTTAGGGAGTGTGATGAGGTTTGTGATGCTGGCTTGTGCCCAAGCTGTGATATCTTTGACTCAAGTGCACCTTGTGATTCAGGGGGCAATGTTGATCCGAGGACATCATGCGATAGTTGGGACAACCTTAAAGATGATCTCTGGGCAGAATGTGAATCGGGTTGTACCGAGTTTGGAAGATATTGCCATGAGGATTTAACAGGTGGCGAAATTGCCTGTAGCGCTGAGCCTGAAGGCAGCGCTGAGCCTACTTGTAATGATACGCGGCCTATCGGCAGATGGGTTTGTAAAGATGACGGTCCAATTGATGATGAAACAGTATGTATAGAAGACTCTGAGTGCCCAACGCTCCATACATGTCATGGGGATGATCTTGGGATCTATCACCCAAGTTGTGTGGAGTCTGCATGCGCTAGTGATAGAAAAGAGACAATAAATTGCGACTACGGTTGTAAATATAGAGAAGAGGTCGGCCGAGCTTCCTGCTGTACATCGTCGGATTCCTGTTTAGGCGATCCGGATTCATGCAATCACAATATGGTTTGTGATCCAGGTGAGACCTTTGCCAATTGCGCCTCGGATTGTCCAGTTTGTAACAATAATGGCGTATGCGATGAAGGGGAAAACACAGAAAACTGCTTTTGGGATTGTGAAGCTGAGGCTGATTGTGTGACCGATAGCGAGTGTGAAGGACAGTTCGGCGAGCGCCGGGAATATTGCGACGAGAATGGCGATCTCGTATGGAACCATCCATGGTGTCGAGCAGCTGGTACACCGAACTCTAGATGCCTACAGGGGCGTTCTAGTGGTCCTTGTCCCGGAGGGAAGGTATGCGTAGAGACAGAAGATAGTGCGTCTTGCACTTCTCCTCCGAGAGGCTCCGGAGCTTTGCATAGCAGCCTTGAAAACAGTAAGGCTGATGGTGTTGATGAAAGTGGTGCAGACGCGGAGAAGGACAGTCGCCACATCAGTGGGGGCGGTTCGAATGCAACCCCATCGAACCCCAAGCGGAAGTAGGATAGGCGCTAAAATCGCCGAGCCATCTTATGGTGTTAAGCGTGGTATAGGACTAAAGGTATAGAGCTCTAAGACACTTAAGTGTTCTACATCCGATAACCGTGCGAGCCAATACGGAGACTTGGTGCGAGTGGTCGCAGCTTAGTCGCGTAGACGAGTGTCCGACGTCCGATTTCCGATAATCTCTTTTAAGCGTGAGCGTCTTATAGCAATGCGTCCTATA
>CAXGWX010000305.1:0-3582 GCA_964013445.1 uncultured Bdellovibrionales bacterium
GGTAGATCACCCTAAATGTTGCGCCCTTTGTGAACCCTCGTTTGAGGAAGAACGAGGGCTGGCCTGGCGGGAATACAATGTATGGCCAAACGCTTTCCCCTATATGCCGGCGGAAAAGGAACATATTCTTATTACAACTGCCAAGCATCAAGGCCAAGCCTACTCCCCAAAAGTTCTTGCTGATATGATGGACTATCAACGCTTTGCCGCCAGGGATAAGCCCATCACCATGCACTTTAACGGCATTGCGGGCAATTCCCAGTTCCATTTGCACTGGCAAGCTTCATTGGAAAAACTTCCGGTGCAGAAATTGCTTGATAGCGATGCGCTTCCCACCAACGAAATCATCAGCTCTTCCAAGGGGAAAGTATCAACCTATGACCAAGGTTACTTCTCCGGCATCCTCATCGAAGGGGAAAAGGATTTTATTATCAAGCAAGCCACCGAGATGGTGAAAAAACTCAATCTCGATAAACAAACCCGTGGTGCTTATAATATGCTTTTGCTCCATCCTAAAAATGGTAAGGCGCGCCTGGTCATTATTCCTCGTCGTGCGAACAATCTTAAACCGGAGGTTCCGGGTTACGGCAAGGTTGGTTTTGGTGCCTTTAGCTTAGGAGGAACTTTGGTCCTGCCCCGTAAAGAGGTGCCCGCAGGCTTTGGCAACCATTTGGTTGCGGCGGCAAAGGCAACAACGGTCTCCCCAGATGAGTTCTCCTGGCTCAAGGAACTTAAGCCCGCAAGTGGCTCCGATCTGATTAATATTCGTACTTCGTAGGGCCAGTTGATACGGCCCGCTGCCCCATGGGACAAAAGAGCCTGCATTGATATTCCCGAAAAGAAGGGGCTCTAAGAGCCTGTTTTAAGACTGTATTCTCGTTCTCTCATTTGGCACATATCCTGCTTTTCCTCTTTATTGAGCCACCCATCAGAGGAAAAGATATGTTTACAACCCTTTTGACCACTTCACTCTTTATTGCCCAAACTCTGGGATCGCAGGGCCAGACCTATGATTTTCAACCGGAGGGGGCACCCCTTTCGCAAGGAGCCATTGAGATAACGCCTGAGATTCTCTACAGCCCTACGCGAGGTCTTGGCTTCCTGGTGCCACCGGAGGAAGGGCAGAGCGCGCAGGACCATAACTGGAAGGTCTTTGGCAAGACGTGGGATTTAGATTTAGCGATTGCGGATGTCCTGCATAACGCCGCCACTCAGGATGCGGTACTGAGTGCTGCTCCAATGATTTTTCGAGTCGATGTTGCGCCGGGTTCCTACGACGTGAATGTTCATCTTGGTGACTTACGTGAATCTCGCTTTCAAATGCATCTACGGGTCAACGATGTGGAGGTCAATGTTGACAGGGCCCATACCAATCTAGAGCGCGGTACGCTGATACCTTTTAAGAACAATGCGGGCAAACATCCAGCAGACCGCAATGTTGGTTCTTCGAGTCGCCGTCATTTAAAAGTCGAAGCGCAGGAAGATCACGCCCAGCCTGGAGTTTTCTATTTGGAAATTGAAGTAAGTGCACAAGAGGGTAGTGAGTCGGAAAAGAACTGGACCTATCATATCGATCCGGGCAACTGCTCCCAACCCGATGGGCTCTTTGACCAAGTCGGTGTCTTGGCCCTGCCATTTTCCAAAGGAGCCTTACAGGCCATCGAGATTACTCCTGCCCAGACCATGCCTATCGAAAAACAAGGCCAGCAGCTTGTGGCTTCTCCAAGCAGCGCAAGCGTATTGCACTCTTTCGTCACCGCATTCAATGCTGCGGACATTACTTTGGCTACCCATATTGCTGAAAACATGGATGGGAGCCTAAACAGACTCGATAAGGCAGCGGCCCTTTTTTGGTTGGCCGGCTCCTTACACATATTCGAAAATGAGGCGGCCATGCTTAGAGAGGCCATCATTCTCGCAGAGGAGCAACTTATGATGGACGGGGATGATGCCATCGCCGCACGTTTGTTGCGTCAACTCCTGGATGCGGAAGCGGCGGAACGTTATCGCTCCTATTTGGGATACCAAAGCTCCGGCACCTTTGCAGCGCATAATTTGGGAAAATCAAACAGCATCATCGAAAATTTTCAGGACAAGCATCCCTATTTTGAAAAGAGCCGCCTCCTATGGATACGTAATCGAGCCGGTTTAGACCCCAGGCAGTGTACCATTTCCTATGAGTATGCTGAATATATGGCGCAGCGACTCGCACAATTTGGTTGGGACGAGATTAACCCCTATGTGAAACTTTATTCGAGTCGCCAGTGGAACAACAATGGAGCACCTTGGCAGATTGTCGAATGGGATGGACTCCTCGGTGATGGTCCTGAATGGGCGCGAGCGCTTACTTCCGCTCTGAATATGACTCAGGATTTGGCCGAGTGGTGGGTCGCCAATCGTCAACACCCGGAAAACAAGGATTTTGGTGGTGGTTTTACCGATGATGTTGAGGCCGTAGCGCCGATGGCTGCACTCACTGATTACACCCGTGAAGGTTCTTCCCCCATGAATCGTCAGGGCAGCATTGAATTCGTGGATGCGCTATGGAACTCCAGCATTATGGACCGGGAGGCGGGCTATCAGCCGCAGTACGCAGATGTGGAACATACCGCCGAACCCAGCGGCATGAGTTTCCAACTCAATACGATGCTCCGCTATGGGGATCCGGAAGGCATCGAGCGCATGCTCAAAACCGCCAAAACCGTAGGCGATGTATTTATGCAGGAGCAGAGTGACGGCACCAACCACTTTAAGGGAAATTATATGAGCTCGACGCAAATTGCGACGCAGAAGAAATATCGAAATGATATTCCTCTTAATGGCAGGGCTCTTTCACCTTTGGCCTGGTTGCGCTGGTACAATCAAAATCCCGCTGCGGACAATATTATCAACGATTGGCTGGAAGGATGGGTCATCCATTCCCGCAGCACGGAGAAGAACAAGCCAACGGGTATTTTTCCTGCGTCCATTTGGACGGAGAATATTTCCGCGGACGATATCCCGGGCAACAATGACGTGTATGAGTTTGAATTCGGCACCCCCGGAACGAACAACTGGTGGACCGGGAAGTTTCCTCAGTACGGTTTCGGTGCCTTCCCATCCTATCAATACTACCTCTACGACTTGGCGGCGCAGAGTGTGATCGATGCAACAAGCCGGGAAAACCTGGCCCTCTTTAGTGAACCTTTCGAGGCGATGGTCAATCATGGTTTAACCTATGTTGACCTTGGAGAACCGGAGGTTCCGGCTGATAGCACACCGAACAACTTTTCAGGGGGACCAGAAGCCTGGGCAGGAAAGAAGATAGCAACAACATTTAATGTCGCAACCTTAAGTCATGTGGCGGATTATCTGGGGACGCCATCGGAAGATGTGCAGCGCTATATGGATGCCTTCGCCAGTGGCTATAGCCGTTACCGTCTGGACCCCAGAGATCCTACACCTATTTTAGAGGCCTACGATTACTATAAGAGCGCCATTTATGATAAGTGGCCCTTTAGCACTACCGAAGGGGTGATGACCGATCGTGTCGCCGTATCGCCGAGCATTTTCTCCTATGTCTTGGGCGTCGATGTGTTCGCT
>CAXGWX010000306.1:0-3515 GCA_964013445.1 uncultured Bdellovibrionales bacterium
TCTTCGTGAAAGTTGGTTGCGCTATGCTGTGTTGTGCTTGTTTCTTTAAAAGCAGCATCAAGATGGGGTGCTGCAGCGATGGCTTTGGGCAATGGGGCAGTGGCTCGATAGCCATCAATATTGGACGTTGGGTTTTGATTTGGGCCTAATGGAGGAGGTGGTTGGGAACTTAAGGTTTGGTTGGGCTGGGTCGGGGCAGGCGCAGATCTGCCTAAGGCTTGTGCATTTGTGAGGGTGAAGTTCATCATGAGGGCTTTAATGCGAGTTTTAGGCCAATCGCGGCGAGCTTCATAAATAAAGCAATTTTAGGGGATTAGCGAAGTATGACGATCACCTGTGTGACCTTAAGTACACAATTGTTGTTCTTAAAACGTATGCTTGCACAAACCATGGCCTCTTGGACCATCGTTGTCCTTGTGTAGCCGCTTGGCTTGTTGTTTAAGGCATCAAGATAGGTGTTTTGATTTTATTGTTTTTTCGCCAACACACCAAAACCGATGCTCGCGAGCAAGCCGATGCATGTAAAGCCCATCAAAAAGAGCAGCAAGTATTGATGCCCCTGAACGCCAGGCCAGGTGTCGAGTAAATAGCCGGCGCAAGGTGCGACAAAAATATCCGGGGTATAACCGATCACCGAAACGATGCCGGCGGCGCTACCGGTCACTGCTGCTGGTACACCGCCTTCTTCAAAGAGCGCAAAGTAAACGCCACGCAAACCATAGACGGCGATGCAAATCAGAATAATCTGTGCAAAGAGTAACCAGACCGCACTGGGCATCGGGTCGAGTATGCCCATGGCGCCGTAGACGAGAACCAAAAGCGCAAAACAACCAGCCACGACCCGTGAGGAAAGCAGTCGATCGGCCAGCAGTCCGGCCAGCAGCGCAGCGATGGGACGTATCCAAGCCGCCAGTGCACCAACCTGGGCGGCCTTAACCTCGTCCATGCCGTAGACATCCACCGCATAGAGCGAAAAATAGTCCGTGCCTTTATAACCGACGTAAGCGCTGATGACGATAAGCGCTTGCAGCCAGAGGGTAGGGATCTTCATCAGGGTAAGCAGGGTTTGGACGATGGGTGGTTTTTCCTGGCTCTCTTCTTGTTGCTTACTTTCGGGAATCGCAAACCAAACAAAGACCGCTGCCGCCATGGTCAAGGCGGTGTAGGTATAGATGATCATGCTTAAGGCGTGGCGGCGTTCGATGGCGCTGACGTTTTGCACATCTTCGGGCATGAGAAAATCAAAGAAGGCCACGCAGGCAAAAGCCAAGATGGCCGCAAAGAGACCACGGCCCCCATCCAAAAGGCCAAAGGCCTGGCCTTGCGCATCGCTGCCACCCCAATCGCGGGTGGCGCGAATGAGTGCTGCCCAAAAAAGTAAAATAGAAGTGAGTCCCCAAAAGCCCCAGCACAGAGCCATGGTTTGTTGATCAGGAATGGTGGCCATGAGCAGGCCGCCGAAGCTGGTGGATAAAAGTGAGATGCTCAAAAGTTTTCGAGCAGAAAAATAGTCCGCCAAGGGGCCGCCGGGGAAATAGGCGAGCATGGCAACCACGCCATAGATGGCCTGGGCCTTACCAAGTTCTAAATTGGTCCAACCAAAAACCTCAAGAAAGGTCGGGCGAAAATAGCGGGTCACATGAAAGGGCAGTGAGAAAACGGCCTCGCCGGCGATAACCAGACACAGCATGACGATGATACGTTGCAAAGGCATGAGGTCTTACTCAATCATAAGTTTGAAAAGGAGTCCAAGGTGCGTTTTTTAAGTTTGCAGTGTTTCGTAAAATTTCAAGGTATCATCCGCTTCCCGGGCGAAGGTGCGTTCCTCTTCAATATAGCGCATGGCTTCGGCGCTGACCTCGATGGCCTTTTCCGGGTTGTCCAACCAATATTTGATG
Source organism: uncultured Bdellovibrionales bacterium (assembly GCA_964013445.1). Classification (GTDB taxonomy): domain Bacteria; phylum Myxococcota; class XYA12-FULL-58-9; order XYA12-FULL-58-9; family JASMKV01; genus JASMKV01. The sequence goes on from CAXGWX010000306.1 coordinate 1,899, forward strand.
GCGAAGGCGATGCTTTCTGCCTGCCCATCGGGGATGGGAAAACCACGGGCTTCATTAACTGTCTCATAAAAAGGGCCTCGTTGAATCGCCAAAGTTGGTAAACCGCAGGCCATGGCTTCAAGGGCGGCTCGGCCCGAGGCATCGTTGCCAACCTGGGCAATGAAGGCTGCGTCCATGGCGGCATAGACCTCTGGCAATTCTTGCCAGGGGACATAACCGGCCATTTTGACTCTTTCTTGTAGGTTCTTCTCCTTAATTTTCGTGCCTAAGGCTTCTTCCTGCTCGCCGCGGCCGACAAAAAGCAGTTGTAAGTCCGGATGAGCGAGATGGGCAAAGGCATTCAGGAGTTCTTCCTGGCCGCGGTTATCGATGAGTGCAACTTGCCCGAGGACCGGTTTCTCTGGATCGAGGTTGAAGTGGCTCTTGGCTGCAGCCTTTTGCTCTTGTGGTAGTTTTTTGAAGTGATCGTGGTTGATGCCGCCGACAATACGTTCAATTCGGTGGCTGTCGAGGCTAAAACGATCGCGCAGGAGAATTTGATGCTCATTGGTGCGCACAATCCAGCCATCGGCCCTTCTGGTGAGGAAGCTTTGGCCAAAACGAGGTTGTAAGGAGCGATCGGCGTGGATGGTGCGAACACTGATAGGGCGCAGTCGACGAGGCAAACTTAAAGAGGCGAGCACATGGTCGTGGGACATATGCAAATGTAAAATATCAATATGTCGATTTTTACAAAGACCCTTTAAGGCGCGTCGGTCCGCCAGTATCTCGCCCAAGGAAGATTTATTGCTCAGGGTTAAAGTAATAGGCGGTGCAAGATTTGCCGCAGCAATATGTTCATCTGCTGCTTCTTCAAAATCATTTAGGGCACCCCGTTTTTGATCATGGGCCAGATAGACTTCGTGGCCTGCGGCTTTTTGCGCCAAAGCGAGTCCCAGGGTCGAGGGCAAGGGGCCGCTAAATATTGAATAACTAACAAGATGTAAGATACGCATTTGAATCGAAGTCCTATTCGTATTATGTCTGTCATGAGGAAAAGCGCAAATAGAAGTTTCACTATTTGGCTAAGGGATTTGCTATGGATGAAATGAGAGATCGTATCGTTGCAGCTGCTAAGCGTCATCGCACCCGCTGTGCCGAATTCTTGCGTGAATTGATCGCGATTCCTTCAACGAGTCGAAATGAAGAAGAAATTGCCATGTTGGTGCGTAAGGAGATGCTCAAGCTAGGTTATCCGGGTGTGGATGTGGATCGTTTTGGTAATGTGGTTGGGCGAATTGGCAATGGTCGAACTCGACTTCTTTTTGATGCGCATATGGATACGGGGGACGTAGGAGATCGTTCTTTATGGCGCTTTGACCCTTTTCGTGGTGATTTTAAAGGTGGCAAGATCTTTGGGCACGGTGCGGCCAATAACAAAGGTGGCTTGGCGGCGATTGTCCACGCGGGGGCCATTATTAAGGAGCTGGACTTAGCATCGGACTGCTCCGTATTTGTTGTTGGTTCAATTCAAGCGGAAGAATGTGAAGGGCTTTCTTATAAGGCTCTTTTTGACGTGGAAAAGCTCTATCCTCACTTCATGGTTTTATCTATGCCGACCGGGATGCGCATTTGCCG
>CAXGWX010000307.1:0-3505 GCA_964013445.1 uncultured Bdellovibrionales bacterium
CCAACCGGTTAACAGGGATACGACTGTATGCTCAAAGAGCGCTTCGGGTTCAAAAAGTTCATCACCAAAGCGCGCATATTTCTTCATCTGCAAAATTCCGTGAATGGCAAGCCAATAGCTCAGAGCCCGCCGCATATTATCTCCAGGTTGCAGCGCATCGCTGGCGACCGCTTGTTCAAAGAGTTCAGCGAGAGCGCTTAAAAGTGTGCGAAAGGTGCTGATCAGTTCCTCGGCCTGGCTATCGGGGAGGACTGGATGCGGATCCGCCACCATCATGGCGATAAGGCCAAAGGCATGGGGTTTTTGCTCAGCGATCTGCATATAGGATTTGCCCATGGTAAGAATGCGGCCCAGGGCCTGCAGGCGGCGCTGGTTGGCGTTGCCGGTGATTTCTGTGGTTGCCTTTTTGCCGAAGAGTTCTTCCTGAAAGGTTTTTAAGACCCGTGTCTCCATTGCGGCTAAGAGTGCGTCTTTATTTGAGAAATACCGGTAAAGGGCTCCTTGAGCCCAGTCAAGTTCGCGGGCCAGACTTTGGATGGTCAGCCCGGAGAGTCCTTTTTTATAGACGATGCGCAGGGCCGTATCGAGGATATCGTCGATTTTGGCTTGCCGACGGCGCTGCCTGGGGGTGGTGAGCTCTGCTTCTTGGTGAACCATAGTCACTTTGTGAACGATGTTCACTCTTTTGTCAAGGCTAATGGTTTTTTCTTATGGACTGAGGCTTGGTGGTGGCGATCTTGCTAATGATTGTAGCCCCTTTTCCCCAAGTCATAGTGCTCTGAATTCAAGGTGTTGTTGTTTTTAAAAGGCTTTTTTATAAATGTTTTATGGCAGGGGTTTTGCAAACAAAGATGAGTTCACAGAGAGAAGCCCGTTATAGGGATACAACATCAAGGTTACGCAGTGGGAGTTGGGTTAGTTCTCTTTTGGTTGTGTTGTCTCCAGCCCGGCTCCCACGACTCAATACGTTTCAATACTAAAAAATAAAATGGGAATAGGGAGAGAACTCTATTTCGCCGCCACAGGTGCGGCTTCACCTTTTTTTGGCGCTGGCTCTTCAGCTGGAGGAGCCTCTTCTTCGCTTGTCGGTTCCGCTGATTCTTCTGCCGCACTTTCCTCTTCGTCTTCAAGGATTTCTTGACCTATGACCGACCAGGTCCAGTTTTCGGGTACGGACTCATCATAACCCTCAGGGCAGGCGGCATAGTTTTTGTCATTATGGCGGACCAGAAGGTCCGTGCCAAATTCCTCTTTCCAGCAGAGATGAGCGTAGCGATAGGCGAAGCCCGCGTTCGGAGAAACAACCTGTTTGACCGGTTTACGCGCACCCACAACCTCAATACCTATATGGCCTTCCTTATGCAGCACCGCATGCACACGCAGATCTACTTTTGTTTCTTGTAAAATAGGTAAGTCGACGAGAACGGCGACGGAAGTAATGAGGCGAGAGGCATCGCCATTGCGTTGAATATAGGCTTTGCAGGTCTCGTTGAATTCATCCTTCACCATAGGCGTGAGTTTCATTGGATCAACGGAGAGTACCAGCACCGACATGCGCTCCAGGACTTCAAGCTCATAGCCCAAATGGGGACTAAGCTTTTCGAGGGACGCTTCTTCGCCAAAACTCGGGACCACGGATTTAAAAAAGGGAATTCGAGAATCAACCTGCAGCGGCACTTCTTTGACGCCACAGTCGGAAAGAAAGGCACCACGATGAAACCCAAACTTTGCGGATTTAGCGCGAATCCCTAGATTTCCGACCTGCGCCTGCGAGGAGGTATTGTCGAAGTAGTTAAGGCTCTGAAAGGAGAAGAAAGCCGGAGATGCGCAGCCCACACTCAGAGCAAGGACTGAAATGGCGACTATAAAACGAAGATTAATCACACAGGCTCCAGGCTACGGGCGCAACAGGCCCTTGTTGTAGAGAACACCATTTACTCTATCGACTCAATATTATCTAACTTTAGGTTTGATGAAGCACTTGAGTCAAATGGTCTCAATACGGCTTGAGGCGCCTAATATAGGCAAATATTGATGGATTTAAGGCCATTGCCTTTCCGGCTGCTGCTCGAAAAGATCCTATTTAAACCTAAATACCACAATGCGTCGGGGGTGCCTTCGTTGTCGAGCATAGGGTTAATGCGCAGGAGCGCGTCGTTGCTGTCTTGAATGCAGGGCTCGAAGCCATTGAGGCCCTGATCGGTGATGACCAGCTGTCGCTGCGAACACCCGCTTTCTGCAAAATAGTCTTCCATATTTAAGAAGTGCTTGTTCTCCGTGCTGTAGTCGCTTTCGTAGCCGTGCAGTTTGGTGCCGTGGGTATGTATTTCCGCATCGTTCGAAGAGGTTGAGCCATCGCCGCCCCAGCCATTACATGTTGGTGAGTCAGCAACATGAAGCGTGTAGCCACTTGGGTCGCAAACTTCAAAATTAAGCTCCATGCTTGAATAGCTTTCCATATCAACGCGCACCTTGCCCCGCTTGTCGAACAATTGCATGATAAGCACATCTTGAGAGCAGTTGCTTTCGCCAGTGTCGAGATTGATATCACAGGCATAGGAACAGGTTTGGTTGGGAACAGGAGCACAGCAGATGCCCGCCTCATTTTCGACCTCACCATCGGGACAGCATGATACGGGCATATTGAGGTCGGCGTGACAGACAACGTCCGAGCGGTCCTCACCACAGACATATGTACCTGGTTGGTCACAGCCGTTGTTCGCAGGAATACTGCAAGTCGATCCTACTTCAGGGAAAGGGTCATCGATGGTGCCGTTACAGTCGTTGTCTTCGCCATCACAAATCTCTTCAACAGGCAAAAGGCCGCAGAGGGCGTCCGAGCCATCCTCTGTGCATTGGATGATGCCATCGCGCATGCAGGTGCCACCGGCAGCCATATTAAATGTTGCGCTACAGCTATCGCCGACGTCAAAGCCCTCATCAACTTCGTTATTGCAGTTATCATCGCTTGCATTGCAGAGTTCAGTTTGGCCAGGATTGATATTCGGGTTTGAGTCATCGCAGTCATCCCCTAGGTCACAATCTGTGCCGTAGCCATCTCCATCCTCATCAACACAGACCGTAGGGCATACAGGTGCCGCACCGGGTTCAGCTTGGCATAGGGTGTCATCAGCATCGCTATTACAAACCATCGTTCCAGGGAGGAGACAATTGACCGCACTTGTGAGGTTGCAGCTCTCGCCTAGATTGACGAAGGTTTCATCGATGCTGCCGTTACAGTCATTGTCGACGCCGTCACAAAGCTCAGGAGCTGGGTCCAGGTTGCAGGAGGCGCTGCGGCCATCGTCGGCGCAGGCTAAGGTTCCTCTTCGCAGACATGGTTCGTTACCAGAGAATTCAAAGGTGGCAGTACAGGCATCGCCGACATAGAAGTTTTCATCGGTTTCACCGTCGCAGTTGTCATCCAACCCATTGCAAAACTCACTTTGTCCAGGGTTGATGTCCGCATCATTGTCGTTGCAGTCCGGCCCAGGCTCACAATCCT
>CAXGWX010000308.1:0-3498 GCA_964013445.1 uncultured Bdellovibrionales bacterium
TTTTGTCTAAAGAGCTCGCCGCAAAGGGTGCACGGCCCGGGGCCACCGCCGGTTGGTTTTTTGATGCGACTTTGCCTGGAGGTGGCGTAGACAAAACAAAATGGATCCGCAACATGAGGGGTGTCGGCGAACTGGCTGCCGACGCAGCCAGGATGAGTGCTGTCCTGGCTATTAAAGGGTTTTGCTCCGTTGGCGTAGTCCATAATTGCATCTTGCATGATGGCGGTGGCTAAAGGACGTCTGGAGTCGAGCCCGAATCACTTTTTCTTTTCTTTGGTGAAATTCCAATTGGGTTCAATTTCTTTTCCTGCCTTGGTTGTATAGGTTTTATTCTGCGCCAGCGTATCGAGCATATCCAAATAGGTGAGAGGTTCGCAGAGGGCCAGACGGATTTGGATACAGGTCCCCACGCAATTGCGTGTGTTAAGCTGTGAGATGTTTGCTGGGGCGGCGATATCGTGCAGTGCGGAGAGTATCAGATCTTTGGGTTCCCCGGCACGATGGTCATAGTCTCTTTCAAGCATCATAGAGAGTTTGCGGACAACTTTGGTGAGCATTGTTTTGTCCATCGGCGGTTGACGATGCATTATAAGAAGCGACAAATAGGGGAGGGCGACATCCTCACCTACAACTTTTTTTTGCAGCTCTTCGATGGCCTTTCTGGCAACTTGGCCGGCCGGGCTTTGAAATTGGGAACTGTGTAGGAGGTTTTGTACTTGAGTTTTTAGGGCTCGCTTCTTTTCCTTGGTGCTTGGTAAGTTTTCAAAAAGCGTATGGGGAAGATCTTGAAGTTTTGCCTTAAGGGGGTTTTCGTTATGACTCCGGGCAAAGTTTATAAGGCTGCTCCGGCTCCTGATGGTTTTTTTTTAGACTCAGGCAGTATGTTTGATTTAAGCCATTGGGTTCCTGTAGTCCTTTAAGGATGCTTTTGTTGGCACCGTTGTGTTCGGTGAGGGCTTGCAGAAGAAGTTTTTCCTGATAGCTGATGCTTCCATCGCGCTCCGCAATACCTTGCAGCTCCTTGCGGCGATTCTTCTTTGGTCTTTTTTCAATATCTGCAGGTACGGTTTCTAAGAGTAGTTCCTGCAGAGCCGTACTTGGCTTGGTGATACAAAATTTTTTTGACATGGGGCCTCCCTGGGCAGAAAGAGGTTTGCTCTGCGTTAGCGCCATCAGACTTTAGGGTCTCGTTGCCCCCAAGAAATTTACCTAAAGTCTGATGGCTAAAATCAATTTTATCGATTATTCGCCGGGGCATCGTTTGTTCTTGTTTTCTAAGTAAAGCAAGGGCGATGCCAAATTTACGAAATTCTTTTAACTTCTTGTTTTTACATACGAAGTCATTTTTTTGTTCAGGAATGACATAAAAATGCCAACATAAAAGGACACTTTAAGCACACAAAACGTGACAATTTGTTGTTCTTGTCACTGGGACAAGTTCGAGCGCGGCGGCAGATTTTAGGCTTGTGTCAGCTGACACAATTTTTGTGTCAGGCTCAGCTCCCTGGGCTGTCACAACTTGTGTCAGAACTTGGCTCGGTTTTTTGAGCTCTCATCTAATACCTTAAGAATAAAGAAGATTTTATGCCGGGCTCGGGTTTAAAAAGTTGGCCCGCAAGTTGCTCTATCAGAATACCAACAACACAAACAAAGGACCCCACAATGAAAATTTCAATCCAAAATAAGATAATGAAAACATCCTGCAGCCTCTTTTTATCCGCCGCGGTGGTTTTGCTTAGCAGTGCTTGCGGTCAGGAAACGAGCCTGCACGGGATAGAAGAAAACGGCTTTCTTGAGAGCGAAGTAGCACAGAGTAGCAGCCCCGAGCAAAATGTGGCGCCTCAAGAGATACGCTATACGTTGGCTACGGGACAGGGGGATTTCAATCATGATGGGCGTATCAATGGTTTGGATTTTGACGCGTTGATGGGTTGTTATGCCCAGACTCCTCTGAGTCCAGAATGCATGCCTGGCGATATGAATGCAGATCGCCAATTGGACCAAACGGACTTTACTCTTTTTATTGCAGTGCTTTCAGATTCTCTGATGGAAATTGAGCAGCATAGAGCAGGTCGCATCGATCGACTTCCCTGCCCTTCCCAGGAGCAAAATTGTCGTGAGCGTGTAAAGCAAACACCAATGCCCTTAGAACTCAATCCTGTTACGCATATCGAGATCGATCTTCTTGATGATGTTGAAGACAAGGCTTCTGGTATCGCTGCAACGCGTGCCGCTATGAGCGCACTTTTAGGCAGTATCGAGCCGATAATTGAATCGGGGGTTGGCGGCGTTAATGGAGCAGGGCAATAACGTTCTGGTTCAATGTCGTGGGGGCATTTCGCCCCAACCCTTAAGTGACATGCCGGGTAATTGAAAGGGGCTTTAATTATTCGGCATGCACTCTTTTCGAAGATCATATAACCAAAAGAAAGGAGGTCATTGAGATACTGGGTTTTATAGCTACTATTTAAGCTCTCAAAAGAGAGCACCTCGAAATAAAGGACAAGAGCTGCCGTCCTTTAAACAAATGCCGAATGACTTTAAGGATCCTCGCCCGAAAAGTCATTCGGTGTTTTGCATTTTATCCCTATAGACTCAAGCTGAGAGGCCTTAAGCTACAAACTGACACTGACCCGTCTGTTGCACCTGCATCATTTGTTTGATGTCCACCGAATTTAAACTACTGCACCGAACGTTTGTCCACATGCAGGCTGTTGTTGTCCACGGCTTTTTCTACGGCGGGACCAATTTGATTTTTGATGGCGAGAGATTTTTGTGGAGAAATTTTCCCCGATTTGGCGAGCGGCGGACGTGGCGCAGGTTGAACTAAAAGCGCTTAAATGAAAAGCAAAGCGTGGGGTGTTGTCGGTGAGGTTTGGTGGGTCAGAAAAGACAAGACCCACAGGCCAAAGAAGAGCTTCTTAAAGGACTGACTGAGCATCTTTTTAGTTTTCATTAAAGACGACCTGCCCGCTGCTCATATTGTTGGCGCCTTTTCTGGCCCACCAACCCTTTGCTGCTTGTGGGGCGAAACCGCCGCCTTCAAAAGTGTAGACAACCCCATAGGTGGAGACAAGATAAACCATCTTTTCTGCGATAACCGGACTTCCGACAACAGAGCCCCGAAGCTCGGGCGTACACCATAGCTTTTCTCCCGTAGCGAAGAGAAGTTTGCAGAGGATACTGGTTTCGTTGTTGTTGAAGGCCACATAGACATTGCGTTGGTTGTCAAGGGCAGGGGTGGATTCGACCGCACCTTCGATATCATCAAAAGAACTTTGCCAGACAAGTTCCGGGGAGATGGCACTTTCATCGCAAGTGCCAGCATTCTGCGCACTGCAAGTCGCATCGTGCAGACAGCGAATCGTTGTATCGTTGCTGCAGGCGCGATAAATGCTGGAGTCCAGGCGATAAACATTGCCCGCCGTATCGCCGATAAAAACATGCAGGGCACCATTGCCTGTTTTTTCCGGCGCATTGGACCAGGCCAAAGCGGGT
>CAXGWX010000309.1:0-3487 GCA_964013445.1 uncultured Bdellovibrionales bacterium
GTCTCGTTGAACGCCATTATGATTTCTCGTCAGATAACGAGCTTAAGCCACACTTATTTGCGCTCCAAATATTCCGCCTCGAGCACAGCTCCTTCCGTAGAACTTAGCCGCAGAGCGACCTTGTCCCCCGGCTGGAAATAATAGGCGCCCGCGTTGCGTAGCGTCGCCTCATCCTTTAGGTCGATGCTGCCGTCTGCAGACTTTTGTAACTTGGGAATCACCGTGATCTGAGTGTTCTTTTTGACCCCTTTGCCTGGGCCCTCTTTAGCGCTTCTGCTCACCTTCAAAACCAGCGCCACAAGCGGAAAACCAGCCTGTTTAACCTTAACCACCTTCGCCTGGAGGTTTTTCGGATCCTTAAGGCGCTGGGTGCGCCCTAAATCCACCGCTTTTTTCGCACGAATAGAGCCCCCCGCCTCCTGATCCATTTCGGCCAAAGCCGAACCAAGAGCAGATAACTCCGCCAACGGGTCATAATCCGCTGGTTCACTGCTGAGCATGAGCAGGCCTGTGAGAAAAATATAGCTCGTTGCCATGGCGAAAGCCCCCTATCCATTGATTTTCACAAATTTACACTGGGTATTTGCGATTTACCACGCAAATGGTATAGAAGGCAGCAACTAAATGTGCAAGGGGTCACAGATTTTTCCTTGGCCCCGCGAACGAGACTCTAGACGGACTCGAAACGAATGACGAAACGAAACAAAAACCTCAATATTATTAGCGCCTTGGCACATGGCGACGAGGTATTTTTCCACCTAGGAAGACTAAATGGCACGCAAAATGATTATCAACGCCGCCGACGCCCACGAGGTGCGAGTGGCTATTGTAGACGACGGCAAACTTCAAGACTTTGATATTGAAACCCGTGGTGTAGAAAAAAATAAAGGAAATATCTATAAAGGAGTCGTCAAGGCCATCGAACCTGCCTTGGATGCGGCTTTTGTCGATTATGGGGTCGATAAACAGGGTTTCCTTACCGCCGATGAAATCTCCTCCGCAGTCGCAGGCAAACCCAACCGCCCAGGAACGGGTATTGCGGAACTGCTGAAAAAGGGACAAGAAATCCTCGTTCAAATTGAAGCGGACGAGGTAAACAAGAAAGGGGCGGTTTTAACCACCCGCCTTTCCTTAGCAGGCCGTTATTTGGTGCTGATGCCAGATCGAGAGCGCATCGGTGTGTCGCGACGTATCAACAGCGAAGATGACCGCAAAAAGATGCGGGAACTCACTGAGAAGCTCGAGGTCCCTGAGAATATGGGTGTTATCATGCGCACGGCCGGTCTCGACCGTTCAAAGACCGATTTGGCTCGGGATCTCAAGGTTCTCCTGCGGCTCTGGCAAAACATCCAAAAAGCGGCCAAGAAGACCAAGGCACCGGCGCTCATCTTTAAAGAGCAGGATCTGGTGATTCGCTCCCTGCGGGACTACTTTGTAAAGGGCATTGACGAAATCATTGTCGATTCGGATGACGCCTACGACCGGGCAGCGGACTATATGCAGATGGTCATGCCCAAACAAAAGAGCATTCTCACCCGCTATGTCGAGCGACGGCCAATCTATCACCACTACAAGATTGAACCGCAAATTGAATCCCTTTACGAAAAGAAGGTGGTTCTCCCCTCCGGTGGTTCGCTGGTGATTGAACAAACCGAAGCTTTGGTTTCTATCGACGTTAACTCCGGCAAGCAAAAGATGGATTCCCAGCAAAAGACGGCGCAGCAGACAAATCTGGAGGCGGCAGCAGAAGTCGCCCGACAGATACGTTTACGTGACTTAGGTGGTATCATCGTTGTCGACTTTATCGATATGGCCCACCGCCGCAATGATCGACAAATCGAGCGCAGCATCAAGGATGCTGTAAAGATCGATAAAGCGCGGATTAAGGTTGGACGCTTAAGTCCAAACGGCACCCTGGAATTAACTCGACAGCGTATACATTCAGCGGTTGCCAAGAATATTACAAATCCCTGCTCCCATTGCGATGGCTTAGGAAAAACCCTAAAGCCAGAAGTACATGCTATGTCCGTGCTACGACGAGTGGCTGACCGAGCCGCCAAGGGTGATTTACAGCGGGCACGTGTTCGCCTCGCCTCCAACGCGGCAAACTACCTACAAACGGAACGATGGACTGATGTGCAAAACATGGAAGCCTTTTATCACTTCAAGGTCGAAATTGTACCGGACAGCTCTTTTCTCCCGGTGCAGGTTGAGTACGATTTTGAAGCGGATCCAAATCTGACGCCTATCGAATTCCCGGAACCAGATTTTGGACCAGCTCCATTGCCCGAGGGCATGACTCTTGAAGATCTACACGAAGATGATGAGCCGGAAGAAGAAAAGCTCGAATTGAAGCCTAAGGAAGCAGCAAACACGGACAAAACCAAAGAGTTTGACCTGCCGGGCTTCGAGCTTATTTCTCCTGAAGCCTTTAAGAAATCTTCGCGGGGCGGAAACCGCGGCGGCAGAAAACAGCAACGTGGTGGGCGCAAAAAGGCGGAAGGGAAAGCTCCTGAAAGCTCGGAAAACCGTCCAAACAAGCGCCGAAGAAGACGCAAGCCAGCCGACCGTTCTCAACAAAAAGGAGGCGGAGGTCGCCAAGCAGCCAAGAACAAAGAGGCAGCGGCGGCACCTGCAGAGGCGCCAAAGAAAGTGTCTTTCTGGAAGCGCATTCTTGGTATCAGCAAATAATTTAAGCGATACACGACCTAGAAATTAAAGCGGGCTCCGAAACGAAGCTCAAGCGGATATTTTAAAATAGGTTCGCCACTGGAGTTTTTCTCTCCCCCATAGGGGATAAAACTAAACTCTCCAAAAAGGGTTAAGTCAGGTAACTTAAGCTCGCTACCAAAGGCGGCGCCAATCGCCGGGCGAGAAGCCCCCTCCAATACCCCAAGCACTGCCAACACGATACGCCCATAGAGCGGACTTGCTTGCGGCGAGAGCGTCAGATTCGTGCGCACATCCAGATCCAGAACCCCCTCATTCTCCGCATCCAGAGTGCCTGCAAATCCCAGCGTCAGGTCAATTGCTTCGCTAAAGGCCCAACCCGGCGCCAGCATAAGAGAGGTGGTTTCCGCCTTACCAAATTTTGCCGGAGTAATTGCGATGCTTTGCCCTAGAGAGACATCCAGAAGAGCACCCGCCTGCACCAATGAGGGTGCACAAAAGAGGGTTACGAGCAATATATTCCTGATCATAGATATCATTTAAACATCTCCCAATAAGTTCCTAAAAGCGAGTCTAGCAGCAATATCCGAATGCAACAAATTGTGACCCTATTTTTTGCTTTTCTTATGGTCCCGAAACTTTAACCAAATTGGAGTTCCGGAAAACCCATAGCGTTCCCGAAAAGCATTCATCAAATAGCGTCGATAATTGCCCGGGATGTGCTGCGGCTTACTCACAGAAAACACAAAGGTGGGTGGAGCAATCATCGGCTGCGAAACATAATAGAGTCGGGAACGTTTTCCATGACGCATTGGCG
>CAXGWX010000310.1:0-3436 GCA_964013445.1 uncultured Bdellovibrionales bacterium
GAATCGGTTCAGTAACATGCACCACAAAGACTTCCGCTTCATCCTGTAGTGCAATACGTAACCCGGCATAAAAAGCATCCCTTGCCGAGTCCATAAAATTGATACCAATCAAAATGCGTTTGTTCTTTACAGCTTGCGGCATGGTTTTCTCCTTAGAGTGTGCTCAATCAACGATCTCGAATACATTCTATATGCCAGAATTTTCCCTGCGAGTCATCTTTTAGGCTGGCCAAGATGACAAGACCCCCAACTCATGCGATAGAGAGAGCCATGGGCAAGAAGAGTAACAAAGGCACCACTCCTGGCCGCAAGGTGATCTGCAGCAATCGCAAAGCTTTTCACCAATATGCTATCACGCAAAAGCTTGAGGCGGGCATCATGCTGCTCGGCTCGGAAGTTAAATCCTGTCGTGCCAACCAGGTGCAACTCAGTGATGCCCATATCCGCATCATGCAAGGCGAAGCTTTTCTCATCGGCGCCTATATTTCCGAATATACTTTTTCCAACCAATTTAACCACGAAACGGACCGCACCCGAAAACTTCTCTTGCATCGCAAAGAAATTGAGAGACTGCATGCGCGACTGCAGCAAAAGGGCGAAACTGCCGTGCCTTTAAGCCTCTACTTCTCAAAAGGCAAAGTGAAGGTTGAAATCGGTATAGGAAAAGGTAAAGCGCAACGGGATAAACGACAAGATATTAAAAAACGAGACGTCAATCGGGATATGCAACGGGCGATGCGCCGAGGTTAGGTTTTCAAGAGCCCTGGGTTGGCGGTTCCGGGTATTTTCCCTGCAATGCATCCAGAATAATTCGCTTAACCTCATCGGAAAAATCCGATGTGGCAATCCATTCAAGATAGCCCGGATTACTTCGTGCCAATTCATTGAGAGACTGTCCCTTATTCTTACCAAACCCCAGCACCGCCTGATCACCGACCCAAACAATTTTTCCATCAGGATCAAGCCAATCAGGGTGCTCTGGATGACAGTAGGCATGCAAATCCTGAACATCCGCAGGTAAATTCTCGTAACGTGCAACTTGAGCCAGAAGAATGTCTGCTGCCGCTTCCGCATCCGCTTGCGCGCCGTGGGCACCAATAAGATCTTTATTGCAAAAATACTTATAAGCGGAAGTCAGATCTCTGGGCTCTTCATTCAAATAAATCCTGTAAGAGTCAATCACGCCAACCGGTTCCGGCGGAAATTCGATATCCACACGCTTAAACTCGCGCACCAAGAGAGGCAGATCAAAGCGCTCGATATTGTATCCCGTAAGGTCACAGCCTGCCATAAAATCCAGAAGACTCTTAGCAATCTGTGAAAAGGTTGGCTCATCTTTGACATCATCGTCGTAAATACCATGCACCGCGCTCGCAGCAGGTGAGATGGGCTTCTGCGGATTTAAGCGCTTGGTACGAACTTCCCGCTCACCGCTGGGTAAAATCTTAATGCAGGAAAGCTCAACAATACGATCCTGACGGATATCCAATCCGGTTGTCTCCAGATCAAAAGAAATCATGGGTCGTTCAAGTTTTAAATTTTTACCTTCACTCATGCTCTTATCCAGGTGCCCGTTTGTTCATCTCTTCGCATCGCCGCGCCTAAATTTTCTATATCTGTAATCAGCACCTCTTGGCCACCCTTTTCCAGAAATTCAATGGCAGCTTTTATTTTAGGGGCCATTGTCCCGACACCAAATTCGCCATCTTGTGCAAGAGCCTGCAACTCCGCTACGCCTATTTGATGAAGCGATTGCGCCTGTGGGGTACCAAAATCTTTTTGCACTGCCGGCACCCCGGTCACAATCACCAAACATTCAAGGCCGAGCTCCGAGGCCGCAAGGGCTGAAGTCAAATCCTTATCGATCACCGCCGCCACACCTTCATAGTGACCGTTCTTCTCCACCACCGGCACTCCGCCGCCACCTGCCACAATCGGAATAACACCTGCATCTACAAGTTCACCAATGCTGAGCAACTCAACAATATGTTTTGGCGCAGGCGAAGCCACATGCCGTCTCCACAAATCATTCGCATATTTTTTCATCGCCCAGCCATGCTTTTGTGTCAGTGCCTTCGCGTCTTCTTCTTCTAAATACATACCGATCGGCTTGGTCGGCTCACTAAAAGCTTGATCTTCGTGATCGACCAAAACCTGTGTGACCACGGAAATAATTTTCGTATTAAGCCCCGCATCCCGCAGCGCATTGCCCATGGTCTGCTGGAGCATATAACCCATTTCACCTTCGGTTTCTGCACCACAAAGCCCTAAAGGCACTGAGCCCGGTTCAATCCCAAGCATCGAACGCGCGCGCATTTTTACACCCACCTGTGGCCCGTTGCCGTGGGTTAAGACCAATTGCCAGCCGGAAGCCACTAACTCGGCAAGTATTGTCGCCGTGCTTCTTGATTTTGCGAATTGCTCTTTAATCGACAATTCTTTTTCCGGATCACAAAGGGCATTTCCACCGATGGCGATTAAGGCACGTTTCATCAATATTTTACTCCATGTACAATCAAAGGGCACTTCCCCTGCAAAGAGGGTTGGCAGTGATCTTGTTTTCGACTAAGGAGTGTCTCTAAAAGAACTCAGCCCTAACGGCAAGAACAAGATGCAGAATAACAAACCAAAATCTCTCCTACGTATCAGCATTAAAATCGCCATCACCATCTTGGCTTTCTATTTTCTCCTTTCCCACGAAATTAAAACGGATAATGGCGAAAAGATCAGCGTATTGAGCGCTATTGTAAGCCATCTCGCGGAAATTGAGGCGGCCGTATTTATCCCACTCATCATCTGCGCCACCCTTATTAAATGTGTAGGGATTTTCGCCTCTATGATCCGCTGGCATATCTTACTCATTGGTCAGGGGATCCGTTTTAATTTTAGCCATATTTTTGGTTCTTTTCTTATCGGGCGATTCTTAGGCACTTTTTTACCCTCAACCTTAGGCCTTGATGGCTACAAACTCTATGACGCCAGCCGCTTCAGCAAAGATATGGTTCGACCTGCTGCCGCCACCGTGATTGAAAAAGTGATGGGACTCTCAGGGATCTTCCTTACCTTCCTTGTCACCTTACCCTTTGGCTACACGATTCTCGGCGAAAACGCTGGCCTGACCATCGCCCTGACTGTCCCGATTGCTTCAGGCGTTGTTGGTGGACTTTTTCTTCTGCTTTTCAAGCCAACGCTTGTGCAAAAATGCATAAAGATTATTCCAAGCTTTGGCCGTAGAAAAGTTGAGGACTTTATTAACAAAGCAGCCAACGCCGCTGCCGCCTATAAAAATCAAAGCCGTTTACTCATCAACGTGGCCATACTTTCTTTCCTTGTGCATTTTTGTACCGCCGCCATGTATTATTTCACAGCGCTGGCTGTTGGCGCTGAAAATGCTTACTTCTGGCAAATCTCTTTCGCCTCATCCATTCAGATTTTT
>CAXGWX010000311.1:0-3435 GCA_964013445.1 uncultured Bdellovibrionales bacterium
GTTCTGCCATTAACTTAGCTCGTGTTTATGTTGCCTTAGGACGGATTGGTGACGCGACAAAGGTGTTGCAGCCGGCTCTTAAAGCACATCCAGGGGATATCGATTTACTGAATACCCATGCGGTTATTTTGCGTTTGGACAAGAAATTTGTCGAAGCCATCAATGTTGCTCGAAAAGTTTTGATGAAAGACCAAGTCAATGCGGCGGCGACAAAGTCCATTGGTTTAACCTATGCGGATATGGGTAAGCTGACTTTAGCTGAAACATTTCTGCGCAATGCTTTAAAGCTGAATGAAAAAGATGCTTCAATTTTTGTCAACCTTGGGTTGATTCAGGCCCGTCGCGGTAATGAGCAGCGGGCTCTCTTTGAGTTTGAGGAGGGTTTGAAGCTCGAAGGGGATAATGGGGTTGCCCACGCTAATATCGGAGCGATTGCTCTGCGATGGCGAGACTATGGCCGTGCGGCGAAGAGCTATGAAAAAGCGCTTAAGGCAGGGGTTGTGAATTGTGACACGAGTAGTGCTTTAGGCTATGCCTTTGAAGGAATGCAGCAGGGCAAAGAAGCCTTGGCGCAGTTAGGTAAAGCTTACGAGCTATGCCCCGCCCAAAAGGATTTACTCTTTTCCATGGGTACGGTTTGTATGGCCCAGTTACGTGACAATGATTGCGCGCTGGAAAAGTTTCAGGCCTATCAGGCTTCGAAGCAAAATCTGGCTAAAGATCATCGTGTGCACGGATTGATTGATGCGATTAAGGCTATGCAGGCACAAGAAGAAGCTGGCCCGGTAGAGTTACCTACAGACGAAGGCGGCACGGATTCAGGGGCGGAAGGTGATGGACAGGCTGTTGATGCGGGCGCATCGGAAGGCGAAGTAGAGGCGGCTGAGGCCGACGACGCAGCGAGCTTGGCTCCTGCGACTAAAAATGAAACGCGTTGGGCTTAAAAAGGAGCTGTGATGAAGGCAATTAAGTATCTACTATTTTTGAGCTTATTTTTCTCTGCAAGTGTGGCGCTTGCGAGTGATAGTGTGAAATATAAAAAGCGAACGGTTATCGATTTCTCTGAAGCATTGATTGAAGGTGAGCTTACCAAGCCAGAAGGTTCTTATATTGTGAACCGAAAGGTTAGTCGGTTTTCAAGTTTGATTAAGCTGCGGGAAAATTTTGTTCCAGAATTGTTGTCCACCCCAGATCAACTCTAAGACGATGAACTACCAGGTAAAGTGTTTGAAGGATTAAGAACATGAGTGATGAAAATAAGAACAACTCTGAAGCCAATGATTTTGGTCGGCGATCTGATGACCAGGAAGGCGTAACGTCTGAAGGGCCTATTAAGATGGATCTGCCTGATCTTGAGAGAGACGCATCAGGTATACCAACCTTTATTTTTAAGGATCATCTTCCAGATGAAGACCGCCCGAGTGCTGATAAAAAAGCACTTGAAGTAGTGCTGCTTTGGCATGAAGCGGTCATGAGTGTGGGGCATTATATTGAACCGCGCCTCATCACTGTCGGTGATGGCAAGAAGAACGATTTCCGTATTGCTGCGGACAAGCTTCCCCTGGAGCATTTTCCACTGCTGGATATGAAGGATGGCAGCTTTGTGGTCAAGTGGTCCGAAGAGATGGCCATGGAGGTTCGCGCCGAAGATGGTGAAATAATTACCGGTGATGCGCTTATCGATGCGAAAAAAGTTACAAGTGAACAAAGAGAAGGTCTCGATGGTAAAATCTATAAAGAGTTTACCTACCGCGTTGGCTTGAATGATCGAGTTGCGGTACAAATTGATCAGCTCACTTTTGTGCTTCAATATGTTGCTCCGGCCCGTTTCCCTAAAGCGGCTCTGATGAAAACCTTGGATTTGTATTTTACCAAGGTACTCAGCATCTCTTTTGTGGGACACCTTTTTGTCCTCTTGGCCCTTTTATTGACACCAATAGATCCAAGCGATTTGGAGGAGGATTTATTTAAGAATCCCAACCGCTTTGCCAAACTTATTTTGAAGGAGCCAGAAAAAGCTCCTGAGCCGAAGAAGAAGTTTGAACTCTCCGGTTCAAAAGGTGGCGGTAAGCATAAGGATGAAGAAGGAAAATTTGGTAAGCCTGAAGAGAATAAGCAGGATGCACTGGCCAGCACGGCTGGAGCGCCTAAGGTGGACCCAAACAAGCGTGAAAAGGATCGCAAGATTGCTCTTGATTCAGGAATTTTTGCTGCCCTCAAGGGTGGTGAAGGTGGCGCTGCTTCGAATATCTTTGGTCCCGGTGGTTTAGGAACAGGGATCAACAACGCGCTTGGCGGTTTACGAGGAACGGCTATGGGAGATGCTGGCGGTGCTGGTGGTCTCGGCTCTCGTGGAACGGGCCCTGGCGGCGGTGGTAATAGTTTAGGTATTGGTGGTCTTGGAAGTGGTACAGGCCGTGGTACTGGCGGTATGGGGGACATCGATCTCGGTGGTCGTGGTAAAGGCAAGTATGCGGTTATTCCTGGGCGCACCATCACCAAAGGTTGCTTATCCCGCGCGGTCGTCGGCCGTGTCATTGGGCGCGTGAACAATCAGATTCGTTACTGCTACGAAAAAGAATTGCCACGTAATCCTAACCTGGAAGGAAAGATTGCCTGCCAATTTGTTATTGGACCGACCGGCTCAGTTATTTCCGCCCGAATTGGTGAATCGACTATGGGTGATGCAAATGTGGAAAACTGTATTATGAAGGTCGTTAAGCGACTCAAGTTTCCTCCATGCGCAGGTGGCGGAACCGTTGATGTTACCTATCCATGGATCTTTAAATCAGGGGGCTAAGAATCATGTTTTGGCTTAAGAATATATTAGTGATTGTCGGGCTGGCTTTTGCGGTTACTCTTGTGACCCCGCAACTCGCATGGGCTCAAGAGGAGGAAGAAGACCTTCTGGAGGAGCTTGATGAATACGAGGCTGAGCTTGACGGCACAGAGGAAGGCGAAGCTGGTGATGGCGAAGATTTACCTGAGATAGGTGAGGAAGATCAGCTGGCGGTTTTTGAGCTGCAGCGTGGCTATTTTATTTCCACTGATATGGGGGTTTTTCTGACCTTCGCCGGAGCAAGTGGCATGTCTAATGTTCAGCCCTATTTGGGAGTGAATGCAGGGGTTGACCTTAATGAGTATTTTAGTGTGCAGGGCGTTTTGTCCACTGGCTACTCTTCGGGAAATGCAATCTCTGAAAATAACCAGCCGATTTATGCTACGGGTAAACAGAATTACGGACTTTTCAATATGGGAGTCCAGCTGGTCGCTGCATTGCGACCAGGTCAGCGCTTTGCTCTCGAGCCTAAAGTTGGTGGGGGCTTGACCTCGATGAATCCAGCGTTAACGGATCCAGCGGACTCAAATGCCGATCTACCAGCTGTTACGGCCCATGTGAGTGGCGGGTTGGATCTAAAATATCTGACTCTACTT
>CAXGWX010000312.1:0-3400 GCA_964013445.1 uncultured Bdellovibrionales bacterium
GGTCACCATATGGCGGCCTTTGTAGCCAACGGTTTTGCTAAGGCAGGTGTCGAACCGAATTTTAAAGAACTGAGTAAGGATTTTGGTGGGCCTCTGGAGCCGGCAATGGCTAAGCAGCTTGGTGACTTTTATAGAAGTTCGATCGATTTGGCTGGCAAATGGCGGCCCATCATTGAAAACGCTAAACCTGCGCTAACCAAGGCTCAGCGTGCCGAATATTTTAATGATGCGCAGACAGTACGAGCTCAGATTGAAGCGATGCCTGAACATGTACGAACCCAGTTGCTTGCCGATGATGCGCAGCAGTTCACGCAAGTGGGCATGCCCAAGTGGCTGAAGATGATGAATACGATAGCCCGACCGGAAAACACGGGTGCTCTTGTGGAAGCGGCCTATGGCGCGGCCAAGAGCTATGGTGAAGAAAGTTGGGGCAGGGGGCCGGAAGTGGGGGCGCACTTTGAGACCATGACCCAGGATGTGGCTTCGCGTTTGGGCATGACGTTGGTTAAGGATGATGGTGAGTATGCCAGCCATTTTCGCCCGGCAAAGCCCGGCGAAGCAGCCCACGCTCAACTTGCCGGTGGGCTTCTGGCGGATGCAGAACTCAAAAGCGCCTATATGCGCGACCGCGGCTTAAGTCAGGCACCGGTGAAGCTGACCGAGGAGGTGGCCAAGGATATGGTTTCCTGGTTTCGTCAGCGGCAACCAGCAGATTTGAACGCTCTCGACCGCCTCACGAAGATGTCCGATGTGGCTGTCTTTTCAACACGCGCTTTGATTGAAACCGATGCGATGATTGCTAAAGGCATTGGCGATGAAGTCGCTAAGCGTTCGAAGGTTGAAGGCATTAGCATGACCATCGATGGCCTTGCAACAAAATCCCTGGATGATGGTCTTTCCTATCGCAAAAATGCTGATGGCAGCGTAACCGTCGCGGTTAGCGCTGCAGATGTGTCACACTTTATAAAGTCCGGTACGGCGTTGGATATGACCGGTCGCAAACAGGGCGAGATGTTTTTGCCTGATGGTTTGCGCACCAACCTCTTTTCCTTAAATCTGGGCGAAGCGCGCCTGGTTAAAACCACTGAGATGACTTTTGATGCGGATGGCAATCTGCTTAAAGTCGATTTTTCCCGCAAGGTGTTTGAGAACAACAACCGTTTGGATCCAGAAGGGGCGCAGAGACTGCGTGATGGCTCAGGCACCGATGAACTAAGTGGTGCCTTAAAAGGGCTGTGCGCGCTGGCCTCGAAAGTGAAGAGCACAGACACTGGAAAACCGGCAGGAGAGCTGGGCGTTAAGGACATGCTTGATGTGTTCTTGAGTAAATCATCGAAGGAAGTGGGCAGCGCTTTGGTGGCCGGCGGCTATGCGACAACGTTCAAGAATAAGGCATCGAAAAAAGCCGTGGCGGTCGCTGCTTCTGAATCGACTGGTCATGCAGCCCACGGCGGCGCTGACTATGCGCGATGGACCGATCCTATTCGTGATTATAACGATTTGGACGTGCATCGGGCGATGGACCGATTGATTGATGGCAAGGCACCTTTAAGTGGCCGGGCAGCGGATATCGCTGGGCGGGTACGGGATGTGCAGCTTTCGAGAGCCAATCGTGAACTGGTTTTGCGCAAAGTTTGGCAAAAGGTGCAGGGCGACGAAGGTTTAAGAGGGGCCTATTTGCGGGCTCAAGGGCTCAATACCTTGCCCAAGCTTAAGGATGTGAATACGGAGTCCATGTCACGCTGGTTTGTCCGTGAATTACAAACCCGTCCTGAGCTTGGCGCAAGTGTACTTCAAGCCGATCCTGCCTTGGCGAAACTTTATTTAGACTCACGTGGATTAGATAAATTGCCTGCGGAGTTTAGTCTCGAAGGGGGACGCGATTTGCGTGATTGGTTTAGCTCGAGCTTACTTCCGGGTAAGAGTGGTATGTCAACGCTCTCTCTGGTGCAGCGTCAGGCCCAAGCAACCAATGCACTGCGTGATAAACTTGTAGAGAATGTGCCCGGTTTAAATACTCAGCGTATTTATGCGGTTCTTAAAAGACATTTTGCGGATCCGGCGGCCAAAGATGCGGTGACCATCGAGCTTGTATCTAAGCTTTCAGGAAGCCAGGCAGAAGCGGTTAAGAAGTTCTTTGCTCAGCCTGAAAATCGCTTGCTCTTAGAGAAACCCAAAGATTTTGATGTGGTGCCTGCTTCAAGGTTAGGAGAAATCGCTCTTCCAAAAAGCTCGAAAGAGAGCCTGGGAACGATGTTGGAAACGATTTGGTCTCAGCCAGATAAGGCATGGGATAAGAATTCTATTTACCGCCTTTATAACCGTGCCTCCGAACCTAACCCACTCAGAAGTGTTGGCCTGGAAGGCTATGCTGCACGCCTGGGTGATATTGCCAGCGCTCGACCCGCCGATGCCATCTCTAATGTACAGGGGGGCTTTCGTGCCACAGAGTATAATGGCATTTCACAAGCCCTGGCGGCGGCGAAAAATGGCGAAGTGGATACGGCAAGATTATACTCTACCTTCTTTCGATTTGAACGGGCCAATTGGCAGCCACAGATGGTACGTGAACGGGTCTATATCAACGCTCGGGCAGATCATGCACCGGAAGTGATGGATTTTGTCGTCAAAGACATCATTGATAACCCGGACAAATTTCCCGGGGTTGAAATGGCTAAAATTTCAGGGCCTGGGGGAGTTTCCGGCCGGTCCGAAAATATTGTGATTTATACCAGGGGAGAGGATGCGACGCGGCTGGTTCTTGATGCAGTCCTTGGTTATAAAGACAGTAACCCGCAACACTTTATGAAGAGCACACCCATGCTCACCGATGGCAAGGCATCTGGAGTGGCGATCGGAGCAGAGCCCGGTGCGGGCTTAGGGCGGCACTACAGCTTTGGCTCTCTGCGGGCGGAAGCGATCCATCGGGCTTTGGTGCGGGCGCGGGAAAGCGGCGCGAGTAGGGATGATTTTGTGAACCTGGTAGAAACGGAATTGCGGAACTTCGGGGTTGATCCAGAGGCGCCGCACCGTAATCTTAGGAGCAGCGGAGACTAGGATATGAGTGACGATTTCATGCAGGATGCTAAAACTTTGGTCGTGGAAGTGCTCGAGGGCAAGGTGAGGCCAGAGAGTCACCCAGCGGTTTTCGAAGATGATTTGCTCTATATGCGGGTGCGCTTTCTGGAAACGGAAGCCAAGGACTGGCTTTTTACTGAGCTCAAGAACGACCGTTATATGCGCGAATATCGGGATGAAGTTATCGCCTGCCTCTCCCCTGATGGTGTTCAGCTCTTTGCGGAATAAAGTCTGCCTGGCTTTGTCGAAACAATACCTGCTTGCCGTGAAAAATCCTTAAAAAACAGTGTGGTTCGGTGGTTTCCTGAGGCTCTGCTGTGCG
>CAXGWX010000313.1:0-3397 GCA_964013445.1 uncultured Bdellovibrionales bacterium
TGGGTGAGCAAGAATCAGCGCGAGAGAGCAGAACTCAACGGATACACCGTTGTTGACCCTGCTACAGTGGCGGCAACTCATATTGGTGAATTGCTTCTGGGGCATGCTCAGGACCTTCTTGGCCGCAGAGAATTGCAAGAGCTGCTGGATATTCATTCACGAGATAACGAAAAAGTTATTGAAGAACTTCTGCCTAATCAATTAAGCCATGCTCAATTACTACGGGTGTTACGTAATTTACTTAAAGAGCGGGTGAGCATTCGTGATTTCCGCAGTATCCTTGAGGCACTGGCCGATCAGGCTCCAGAAGTGAAGGATACGGAGGCGCTCACCGAGTTGGTAAGGCAGCGCATGAGTAAGTATATGACCTCACGCCACAAGGCTGAGGATAACAGCATCTACGCTTTGGTTTTAGCTCCACATATTGAAAATGTTTTCCGGTCAATGCAAAATCCCGCAGCGGGAGATGCGTTTGACCCGTCCGAATTGCAGAATGTGTTGCGTGCATTTGAAGAAGCAACAAAGTCAGTTCGGCATGCTGAGGAAATTCCGGTAGTTTTAACCACAGCAGATATTCGACGTGCAGTCTCTACTTTTGCTGCACGACATGTTCCAGGGCTACAAGTGTTGAGCTACCTGGAAATTGATTCAAAAACAAATATCAAAACAGTGGGCGTGGTTGGCGGCGAGCGAGTTGGTAATGTTATGCAGGGAGTCGTCTAGATATGCGCGTTGAAAAATACGAAGCGGCAAATATGAGCGAAGCACTGGCCAAGGTTAAAAAAGCGCTTGGGCCTGACGCAATGATTGTTGCGACACGTCAAATCAAACCAAATGGTATCTTCGGTCGAACAAAAATTGAGGTTACAGCGGCCCTCGATTCGGCTTTTGACAGTGCGGTGCCTGAAGCGAATACAGCGAAAAGCAGCTTGCTCGGGGCAATAAAGGCCTATAAGCAGAACGAGGCTAAGGCAGAGGGTAACTCTTATGCGATGATAGATGACGGGGTTGACCTTGCGCCATCAAGTTATCGCCGCAGTGCTGATAAAGCCAAAGACGCTGAAAAGAATGCACTACACAAGCAAATAGATTCTTTGCAGCGAATGATAGCCGCGCTAAGTACCGACAGTGAAAAGGACTTTATTAGTCTAAGCTTGGCGGAAGCTGACGTTAACGATAAATTCATCAAGCAAATTCGTGAAGACATTGGTGATTTGTTAGGGGGTGCGCACTCAGAAGAAGGGGAGCCGCACTCCTTAAGTCAGCAGGAAGATGTGGCAGCAAGTGTGTTGCGTGACATCTTGAATGCAAACAAGTTTTCGCCAGAAGCACAGAAGAAACATGTTGCTTTAGTTGGACCGACCGGAGTGGGCAAGACCACGACGATTGCTAAATTAGCTGCGCGGGCTGCCCTTATTGAACACAAAAGTGTGGGTTTAATTACGCTCGACACTTATCGGGTAGGTGCGGTGGACCATCTTCGCGAATATGCAGAACTGATGAATGTGCCATTACGGGCTGCTTGGGACCGAGCAGGTTTTAAGAATGCTTTGGCTGAGTTTGAACATTGTGATGTTATCTTTATTGATACGGCAGGGCGAAATCCTGGAGATATTAAACAAGTTCCCATGTTACGCGACCTTTTCGATGGCTTGGATGTAGATGTGTATTTGACATTGAGTGCGGCGACGCGAAAGAAGGAGTTGGAGCGTAAAGTAAAGCGCTATCTGCCTTTGAGACCAGCAGCTTTTGTCTTTACCAAGTTAGATGAGGCCAGTGTGCTGGGTGCACTCATCAACGCAAGAATGCACTGCGATGTGCCTATCTCTTATACGACGTTCGGGCAGCGTGTGCCCGAGGATATTAGTAAATTAGATGCCCGAGAGGTCGCAGCAAGCGTTTTTCGGGAATCACATCGGTATTTGCCTGAAACCGTGAATGAGGAGCGCGGATTATCATGGCAGATGCTGGCGGGAGCTCATGCTTAGCATGAAGAAGGCTTAAGGTATGATGTTTAATACAGACCAAGCTGGAACCTTGCGGACCATGGCTTCCCAAATGTTTCTTAACAATAAGGGATTAGGAGAGGAAAACATGAGTGCAGAAATGAGAGAAGAGCATGCAGCAGAAACAATGGAGGGGGTTTCTCCCATCCAGGTCATTGCTGTTGGCGGTGGTAAAGGTGGTGTTGGTAAAACCAATATCGCGGCAAATATGGCAATTGCTTTCGCACAAGCAGGTGGACGGGTTCTGGCTGTTGATGCGGATTTAGGCATGGCCAATCTGGATTTGGCTTTCGGGGTGCGCCCAAAGGCATCCTTCTGGGACCTACTCCAGGGTAGCGCATCCATTGATGACGTGCTGACAGAGGTTTCCGACAAAGTCCATTTGTTGCCAGGCTGTTCTGGTCGTTACGAGCTCGCGAATATGAGCGACGAGCAGCGCTACAGCCTGTTTTCTTCAATAGACACTCTTGAAGAGCGTTTCGATACTTTAATTCTTGATATTGGGGCGGGCATTGGCGCAAATGCGGTGCATTTTGCTGGCGCAGCACAGAAGGTTGTTGTTGTTGCCAATCCTGAACCGACAGCTTTGGCTGATGCCTACGGTTTTATAAAAGTTCTACATGCACAGTGTGCCATGAAACAGGTGTTCTTAATCGCCAACATGGTTCGCTCTCCGGCTGAGGGGGAAGAGGTCTATATGAAGTTGGCCTCCATGCTCGACCGCTTTTTAGGGGTAAGCTTATACTACTTGGGAGCTGTGACCCGCGATAACGCAGTAGGACGCTCGGTTCGCACTGGAGTCCCAGTGCTGGTTGGCAAGCCTGAGTCAGCAGCGAGTCAATGTATAGTTAGCGTGTCGCGCCGACTTGCAGAGGCTGATGGCGATGACACCGGAGCAGGCGGCATTCGTTTGTTCTGGAAGAAACTGATTGGTTGGAAGGATTCATAATGACTGCATTGACGGCACAGCCTTTAGAGACCACTGACAATAATCAGTTAAAGTCGGTTGTCGAGTATTTGCCCTTTGTTCGCAAAGTGGCTCATCGCGTGGCGCGTCGTCTACCTGCACATATTACTCTTGATGATCTGGTTGGCGCAGGTGTGGTTGGGTTGCTTGAGGCGATGGGACGTTACGACCCATCTAAGGCAAGTGATTTCGAAAAGTATGCTGAGTTTCGAGTCAAGGGTTCAATTCTGGACGAGTTGCGCCGGCGTGACTTGATGGCTCGCGATGCTCGTTTGGAAGCGAAGCAGATTGAGCAAACCATTGAAGGATTAACGCAGGAAATAGGCCGACCTCCGGAAGAGGATGAGATTGCAGAGCGTTTAGGTGTCGAAGTGGTTGAACTTCGTACAAAGCTGGAAAAGCTGACGCCGGTTAAGGTGATGAG
>CAXGWX010000314.1:0-3388 GCA_964013445.1 uncultured Bdellovibrionales bacterium
GTAGATGATTTTTCCCTTGCTACCGTACATCAAATAGACACCCGGACTTTTGGGGAAATGCTTAAGACGATTTTCGATTTTATCCCGCATAAGCTTCCTGCATGAGATGGCGCTCCTCCAAACGAATAATTTCGTCACGAAGTTCAGCGGCACGCTCGTACTCCATCTCCTGAGCCGCGTTTAACATCTGCTCACGAAGCCCTTTAAGATGCTTCTGTAAATCAGCCTCATTCATTACCAAATCTAAGTCAGGCTTGGTCAATTTCGTCTCAACCTGTGCCGGAGTAATTTGCCGCAGAGGCTTTTTCACACTTTTCGGAGTGATGTTATGCTCTTGGTTATATGCCATCTGCAACTTCCGCCGACGCTCGGTCTCATCGATGGCATAACGCATCGACTTAGTTCTTTTATCCCCATAGAGAATGGCTGTTCCTTCTAAATGCCGGGCCACACGACCAATGGTTTGGATTAAAGAGCGATCTGAGCGCAGAAAGCCCTCTTTGTCCGCATCTAAGACCGCAATAAGTGAAACTTCTGGTAAATCCAGCCCTTCACGCAGTAAATTTATACCAATCAGCACATCGTAGGCCCCTGCCCGTAAATCAGCCACCAACTCGATACGCTCGACCGCACCCACATCCGCATGCATATAGCGGGCCTTAATCCCAACCTCATTAAAATATTCGGTCAAATCTTCAGCCATACGCTTGGTTAAAACTGTTACCATCACCCTTTCATTACGCTCAGAGCGAAGATTAATCTCACCAAGCAAATCATCAACCTGATCTTTGGCCGGTCGTACTTCAACCTTAGGGTCGATAAGCCCGGTGGGGCGAATGATTTGCTCGACCACAACACCCTGGCACACATCAAGCTCATAATCCCCCGGCGTCGCACTCACATAGAGAACCCGATTCAACAAATTATCGCATTCATCAAACCGTAGCGGACGATTGTCGAGGGCCGATGGCAAGCGAAAACCATAGTTCACCAGGGTTTCTTTGCGGGAGCGATCCCCCTTATACATGGCACGAATTTGCGGCACTGTTTGATGGCTCTCGTCGATCATCACAATATGGTCTTTTGGAAAATATTCGAGCAAAGTAGGCGGTGGCTCCCCTGTCGCTCTTCCCGTTAAATGGCGTGAATAATTCTCTATGCCTGAGCAACACCCTGTCGTTTCCAAAAGCTCTAAATCGTATAAAGTGCGCTCCTCTAAACGCTGCGCCTCGACTAATTTATTTGCGCCACGAAGCAAACTAAGCTGCTCCTGCAATTCGACCCTGATCGCCTCAAGAGCACGTTCTTGAGATTCCGGCGTAACAACATGATGGGTGGAAGGATAAACGGCCACTTTATGCAATCCACGAAGAATTTTTCCACGCAAGGGATCAATCATCGAAATCTTTTCAATTTCGTCACCAAACCATTCTACCCGAACCGCCTCTTCTGCTTCGTGCGCAGGAAAAATTTCTAAAACGTCACCCCTAACCCTAAAAGTTCCACGATGAAAATCGATTTCGTTACGCTCATACTGAATCAAAGCCAAGGCTCTCAAAACCTCATCTCGATCGATCTTTTGTGCAAGTTCGAGTCCGACCATCATCTCCCCGTACGCCTTGGCCGAGCCCAGTCCATAGATGCAGGACACACTTGAAACGATAATAACATCCTTACGCTCGAAGAGTTGACGGGTTGCCGAATGACGCATCCTGTCAATTGCATCATTAATACTCGAATCTTTCTCTATATAAGTGTTGGTTGAAGGCACGAATGCTTCCGGCTGGTAGTAATCATAATAAGACACGAAATATTCGACCGCATTTTCAGGGAACAACGCCTTAAACTCCCCATAAAGCTGGGCCGCAAGGATTTTATTATGTGCTATAACAAGGGTCGGCACTTGTAATTGTTCAATGACATTTGCCATGGTAAATGTTTTTCCTGAACCGGTTACCCCTAATAAAGTTTGACGCTTCGTACCCGACTCAAAAACATTAACAAGCTCGCTTAATGCTTTGACCTGATCACCAGCAACAGCAAAGTCACTCTCTAAAGAAAATATTTGTGGTAGATTTTCCATAAAATTGGCTCAAAATGGGCTAAAAAAAAAATTGAATAAATATGATAACATGCTTGAAAAAACGTTGACAGTATTCCTTTGCGATTCTAAGATCATCGTTGATAGATATATCTAATCACCCTAATGGAGGTTGGCAATGGCAGCTAAAAAGAAAAAAGCTACTAAGAAAAAAGCTACTAAGAAAAAAGCAGCTAAGAAAAAAGTAGCAAAGAAGAAAAAGGCCACTAAGAAAAAGGCCACTAAGAAGAAGGCCACTAAGAAAAAGGCCACTAAGAAGAAAGCTAAGAAAAAAGCTACTAAGAAAAAAGCTACTAAGAAAAAAGCTAAGAAAAAAGCTACAAAGAAAAAAGCTAAGAAAAAAGCAGCTAAGAAGAAGTAAAACTCTTGTTAATTTGCTTAAAAGGGAAGGCAGCCTCTGGCTGCCTTTTCTATTTGTGGTGAATATAAGCTAAAGAATCAGCTTTCACTGCCCACTGGCGGGTTTTTCTGCTGCCTCGATAATCGCCTGACCAAATCCAAACCAATTCCCAACAAAACATAGACGGCAAAATAGATAAGAAGTGCCAACGAGGTCCTGTAGAGAAGGGCTATCCCAACAAAAGCCGCCAATAATAGCAATAATACGCCCAAACTGGCCCCATTGGGCTTCACCTCTTTAAAGCTCCGATATTGTATATTCGACACCATCAGCAGCCCAAGCAGCACAAGGGCAGTCACCGACAGCCCCGGATGGGGAATTTGTTCCTTAAATTCACGCAGATGAAAGACCACCAAAGTGATGAGGGTACCGGCGGCCAAGGGAATAGGCAAACCGATGAAATAACGCAAAGAGGTACTTTCCTGCCCTGCCAGTACATTGAAACGGGCCAGGCGAATAGCACCACAGCCGACGTAAACAAAGCAAATAAAGGCCCCTAAAATCCCTAATTCAGCCAGTGCCCAAACATAGACAATAAGGGCAGGTGCCACCCCAAAGGTGATTAAGTCCGCAAGGGAGTCGAGCTGCACCCCAAATTCACTCTGGGTCCGGGTTAGGCGGGCCACCCGGCCATCACTCATATCAAAAAAGATACCGAAGAATACGGCCAGGCATGCGCGATAAATATCGGTAGGACTTGCCTCGCCAGTACACAGCATCATGGCATAAACGCCGCAAAAAACGCTTGAAAGGGTAAATAAATTGGGCAGCACGAAAAGTGCTTTCTGCAGGTTCAAACGACGACGGCGCTTAGGCTTACGACGAAAAGGACGCTTAGCTTCCATGAGCCATACCGCAAAGAGCGTATTCTTTATTTTCTATAGCAT
>CAXGWX010000315.1:0-3384 GCA_964013445.1 uncultured Bdellovibrionales bacterium
ATCTTGCCCATGCCAGTATGAAGAGCCGGGCGATGGGAATACGACCTGTGACGGCAATTTAGTTTTAGGTAGTGACCCATTAGATGAATGCGACAGCACCACTTCCTGCGATGGTTCAGGTTCTTGTTATTCGGGAAGCAATGGGGATACCTGCACGAACGATTATGAATGCACCAACAACAACTGCATCGATGGCTATTGCTGCGATTCCACCTGCACAACGCAGTGCCAGGCATGTAATGTCGAAGGCTCCCTTGGGAGCTGCACAGATATTGCCAACGGTCTTGAGGACAACAACGCAAGCAGCACCTGTGATGGGGATGATGCGTGCTTTAGTGGTGAGTGTTTGGATGTTTGTACTGGCGATGGGGATTGTGGCAGTGGGACTTGCGATTGTATCGATGCGACTTGCAGCTATAAGGTCTGCACCGCGGCATCTTGCCCATGCCAGTATGAAGAGCCGGGCGATGGGAATACGACCTGTGACGGCGATTTAACTCTTGGTAGTGACCCCTTAAATGAATGCGCTGGCTTGACTGGTTGTAATACGGGCGGCGCATGCTACAACGTAGCCAATCAGAGTGCTTGTACTGCCGGGAAAGACTATGAATGTGCTTCGGGCCATTGTGAATGTGTTAATGATGACTGCTCAAGTACAGAGTGCGTCGCGGCAGACTGTATGACTTGTACTCATGCCGATGATACTACTGGCGATTGTAACCTTGTACAGCTTTTGGACTCTAATACTCAAGATCATGGTGAGTGTGATGACACAAATGGAAATTGTGGTGGCCAATGTTCGTGTAGCAATCTGGCTTTATGCAGACTCAAAAACGGAGAATCGTGTACGGAAGGTTCAACCTGTGCTTCTACACATTGCATGTCGTCATCTCGAGACACAAGTGACAAACTTTGTTGTAATTCGGATTGTGGAGACTATTTGTGTGTTGCCGGTACCTGTAATACGGACTGTGACGAAGATGACGACTGTATAGGCGCAGCCACCTGCAGCTGCACGACCCCAAGCTGCGGTGGAACCTGTAGCTAAAATAGAGATCACTTTACCACTGCACTTTCACCCCACCCACAACCCAAGCGCCGCTTCGCCCTGTTCTTCGAGCATCTCCAACCCTTTGACAGAGCTTAAAGCCATTTCTTGCGCGCTCTTTATGAAAGGCGTTTCCGCCGGCGCATAGACCATCTCAAAAGCGATGCAGCTTTCCTTGACAGGACCAAAGTCAAAGACATGCGCTTCATTCTGCATGCCCAAAGGGGTCGCCTGAATGAGGCTATCGATTTGCGGTAAAATCGTTTCAATTTGCTGCGCATCATTTAAATCAAGCACCTCGCCGGTCTTTTCTAAGAGCAACTCTCCGCAAAGCGCTTGCGCCTGCTCTGGTCGCCGGGCCGCCACATGCACCTTCGTGCCCATTTTAGAAAGCGCCAAGGCTGCGGCCCTGGCCGCACCGCCGGCTCCTAAAATAAGGCCTTCTCCACCACCGGCAAAGCCAGCACGGATCAACGGCTCAAGCACCCCTTGCACATCGGTGAGCGCCCCATGAATTTGTCCATTTCTAAACCAGAGCGTGTTCACCGCTTTCGCCCGGGATGCATTGTCCGAAGGCAGATCGACCCATGTAAAAAAATCGCATTTATAGGGTCGGGTAATATTGAGCCCTGCCCAATCTCCGGTGCGCAGCTCATCGATGACCTCGTCTAAATCTTCTGGCTCTGTGGGTCGCAAAACATATTCCGCCTCGAGCCCCCGCGCTTTAAGAGCCGCATTCATGAGCTTGGGTGACAAAGAATTGTCTATATTTTGTCCCACCAGGGCGTAGCGTTTGGCTCCCATTCCCAACCCATAATGCAAGGCCAAAGAAATGTCCAAAGACTGGAAACATCTGTTGAAATCCACCACCTTTCCTGCTTAACTCCCGAAGAAGAAATATGAGGAGAACCCCATGCAAATCCTATCACGATTACTCAGCCTTTTTATTGTTGTCTCTTTTGCCAGTGCCTGCGGCGGTGACGGCGATGATGGCGTCAAAGGTAAACTGACACTGCAAATGCAAGCGGTCAGCTCTGCGGCCCTGGCTGCCCAAGGTGCAGCCCTTACCCTTGCCCGCGATGAAACAGAGTGTTCCGCCATCTATAAAGCCTCCAACTCTCAGTCGGGAGCCGCTGATTCAATAAAGGTCTTCCTGAAAAAGATTACCATCGATGATTACGATGCGGATACCGGCAGCAGCAGCGCGCCGGTCACCATTTTTGAAAGCTCTGATAGTGATGGTGCGGAACTTGAACTTAGCTCGGGCAAAGTCGATTTAAGTGAACTCCTCGATTACGATGCGGGTCTCGCCGCCCTTGAGCCTGAAGCTGAAGGCACTGAAGATGCTTTTGACACCACACCATCGTCTGTTAGTGTCGAAGGCGTCGTCGCCGAAGTCGAACCCAAAACCTACCGACGCATTGAACTGACTCTGGCTAACCGGGCCCTCATCAAAGGCTGCATCAGTGCGGATTGGAAAGGGGACGAAGGTCCAAATGCAGAGACTTGTGCTGATGGAGCTGCTGCTGCGGACCTCTGCGACCCTTTGACCACGGGTATTCATGAATTTTGTACCCAAAGTGCTTACGGTAGCGCGGCGGTTTTTGCCGACGATGCCAATATCCCAACCAGCGTTTACGAAGGGGATGGGGTCAGCGCCGAAGAAATAGAAGTGGCCTTAGAATGGACAGATCCAACCGCTGAGATGGACCTTACCGACGAAATAACCTATCGTTTTAATACCCCTGACACGGTGGTCGACGAAGAGAATCAACCAACCTTAACCCTGGCCATCGATTTAAACACGATGCTCAATTTCGAAGCCAACACCCGCACAGAAGGCACCAACCCCTTTAATTCTGGGACCGGGGAATCTCCAGTAACCTACGACAAAGCATTCTTTTACGCCTCGCGCATCAACAATCAAATGATGGCCTTTTTAGGCGATTCCGGTGATGTCCACGGCTACAGTGTCAATTCCTGTTACACCTATGAGGACGGTAACCCTAACAATACAGGAGATCGGGCGGTCAAAAGCTGGATGACAGTCATCTTTGATGCGGACGGCAACGTCACCACCGGTCTTGTGACCCCCACCGATGAGGCTGGAATGGTTCTGCTGAAGGGCGACATTCATCCCAGCACGAAGAAAAGTGATGGCACCTTTGATCTCGATATCTGCGGTGGTTACGATGTCACCCCCGGCGGCACCTGCTCACAACTGAACAACTATTTGCCCCTTGAAAGTGTTGACCAAATTGCGACCTTGCCTAAAGAGGATATGACACCCAATGGGGACTTCGCAGGCACTTGGGAATATACCCGCAAGCTTTAAA
>CAXGWX010000316.1:0-3382 GCA_964013445.1 uncultured Bdellovibrionales bacterium
AAACACTCTCCCCATACAGCGAAAGATTCACGCAAGCACCAGACAGCGTATTTGGACAACCATCGATCATCCAGCTATTGGTCGTACATATATGGCCCTCCGCACATTCCGCAGACTCCGTGCAGGGCAGACAACGGTCGGTCTGGCAATCTGCATCCACCGAACAGCCCATGGTTGAATCCCCAACACAAGTGGAGCCTCCACAGGTATCACTGGATTCGGTCACCACTTGCAAACCACTGGACGCACAAAATTTATCCTGCGACTCGTCTGACCCACAAAGCGCCTGATTCCCCGGATCACTCCCAAGGGTAAGACATAACTGTGTGAACCCAGCGCTCTCAACGCAGGTATCACCGCTATAAGTTGTACATGGGGTGCATTCGGTAACTTGCGCCTCTGTTGTCATGGCCGCGCACTCGAAAGTTCCGTCCGCATTAATTGTTTGTAAGAATTCTCCAGCAAGGCAAGCACTCGCGCCTTCATCTACATCAAGCTCGCCTTGCACCGGCACGCAAGAAAAGGCGTTCGAGTTAAAGCCCCCCATCACATCGGGGACGCTCTTGGCCGGCGTGCAAGTATTATCATCCACCAGCTTCGCCTGAACCTGGTCATAATCCACACCGACCCTGAGATGGTCGAGATAGTAATCGTCTTCCCAGGAATAGATGCTGTATTCGACCAGAGCGAGTCCGTCGATATCGGCGCCAGGATAATCGTCAATATCAGTCGCACTGCGACAAACCAGCTCACCAGCGTAAAAGGTGCCATTCGAGCAATAACGTCCTTCGCCGGCGACCAGCGCCACGCAATCGCCATTGTCGCAATTGGCATTCTCCGTACAGGTCTGACAAGATGCCGCAAAGCGAAAGAGTTCTAAACCGGAGTCGTTACCTACGGCCACACAGGCCTTATCGTCATCACAAGATTGTGCCCCGCGCAAACAGCTCCCATCAACGCAGCGGTCGACGAATTCGAGACTACTTAGGGCGCTGCCTGTTCCTGAGTCTGTTGGCATGGGTGTCCAGCTTAGGCCTCCCGTGTCCGTACTCAGTGCGCTGCCGGCGTTGCCGAGGCTCAAAGGCGCGGCCCGCGCACTCACC
The DNA here is from genome assembly GCA_964013445.1 of uncultured Bdellovibrionales bacterium. Classification (GTDB taxonomy): domain Bacteria; phylum Myxococcota; class XYA12-FULL-58-9; order XYA12-FULL-58-9; family JASMKV01; genus JASMKV01. Next base: position 1,104 of record CAXGWX010000316.1, read on the forward strand.
TCATCGTAATAAAGTAAATCGCCGTCAGTGGCGGTTGGCGCCAACCCATCAAAGGCATCCTGCGACACGATGGCCATCCCTAAGTCACAAATACCCGAGGCCGAATTGTTGCAATCCGGTCCAAGGGCGGGAGTTCCACGGCCCACCCCGGTTCCACCTGAGTTGATCTGCAAAGTGTTCATGATGCTTAACGAGGAAATCGACACTCCACCGGTGGTCACGCTTTGGGCCTCTAAGAGATAATCTTCGCCATCCGTGTCTTCCTTACAAACCCCGTGGGTCAACGTATTCGGACAAACATCCAAATCCGTCTCTTCTAAGGGGAAACAACTGTAACCTTCACCGCAAGCATCGGAGCCATCACAAATTCCATTTTCATTGCTGCAGCTGGCATTGTCGCGCAAGCAGCGCAATTGTGAAGTGTCACAGGCAAGAGCCGGGCTGCCATCGCAACTTAGGTTGCTCAAATCACAAATCCAGGTGCCGCCAGCGGCCGCAACGCACGTATTGCCGCTTAAATCCTGACAGGGTTGGGCCGCCGACGTATCGCAAGCCAAGCTTGAGACGGAACAGGTTCCGGCACCAGCAAGTTCCGAACAGGTATTCGTGCTGAGGTCCTCCAGCGTACAGGGATCGCCTCCTGCTGGCACGCAAGCCATTCCCAAAGTCACGGAGCAGGTGGTGTTGCCGTCTTGATTACAAGTATTTCCCGTCAAATCAGCGCAAGGGGTCGTCACACTGGAGTCACAGGCGACACCAGAGATGGTACAATTCCCGGCGCCATTGCCACTATCACAGGTATTTGCCGACCAGTCCGTACAGGCCAAAACCGGGACGCAGGCTTCAGCCACCGCATCGCATTGATCGGGTATGCTATCGGCGTTGGTATCAACGGTGCAGGCACCCAATGAACAAGTATCCGCATTCGAACACTGGGCCACCCCATCATCACAAGTCCCAAGCGAATTTGGATCGGGCTGCGTACAAGTGTTGTCCGTATCGCAAGGATTTTGCTGGGTGACATCGCAAACCTCAGAATCTCCCGAGCAGGTTCCAGCGCCTGTGCTTAAAACATTGCCACTGCCATCGACACAATTCTGGCTGTCAGGACAGGAGTCTACGGTCGTATCGCAAGCCTCTTCTGTCCCGGAACAGGTACCCTGACCACTTTGATCCGAACAGACATTCGATGTGGCACAAGGATTCGCCGCATCCAAATCACAGACCTGATTGTCACCATCGCAGGTTCCCTGGCCAGTAGTAATAATCACATCGCCACCATCGCGACAATCGTTGTCCGTAGCACAAGGGGTTGTTGGTACGGCATCGCAACTCCCAAACGTGTGGGTGTCGCCATCGTTGCAATACCAATCGTCATCTCCCTGATCTGCAACAAGCCCAACTTGCTCATAGGTGGTCGTATAGCAAAATTTATTATTCTCAGCGACACCGGCATAATTGTGATTGTCGCATTTGTTCACATCGACACCGAGCTCCGCCGCCGTCCCGCATCGACTCTCGCCCGGACAGTCCCCATCGTAGGTACAAGCCCGACAGTGGGTCTCCCCTAGGCCATGGGTTTCACAGTTAAACCCACCCCCAGTACAATCTGTCTCATTACCATCCGTACAAATATTGTCGGTGCAATCGGCATCCCCGCCGGGGCAATCGCCACCACTTACGGTGCAGGTGTTAGACTCGGTATCACAAGTATTGGCTTCACAGGTTGCGGCCAAGAGACCAATACAGCTGTCATCGACGTTCCGACAAATATTCGCCGCATCGCAGGAGACACAACCTAAAGTTGATTGGCTCGATGGCGCATCCACACTCATGACATAGGAAGTGCCATCCCGTATCGCCGACATTGAACCAACGCCAGAATCCGCACTCGATGCCAATCCCGCATGAGCTTCAAAACTCGCAAGCACGGCCGTATCGGCAATGCCCGTGTTGTTGCTGTCGACCAGGACCAAAGCCACGGTTGAAAAGCGCGCTCCGGCTGGATCGGGATCGTTCGTATCTGCTGCACCGGCAGTGCAGTCACTGCTGCAATTTGCGTTGCTCTCATCCCCATCATCGCCGTCATCACAAATCCCATCGTAGTCACAAAGAATATCTCCGTCATCATCCCGGGCCACATGCACACAGACGTTCGGAATAGGATCGGGATCAGTGGTACCAAAACAGAAAAATTTGGCGCTGGTTTGCAAACAACCATTATCGTCGCTACAGCGTTTGCCGGTGGCGCTGCAACTGCCATTCACACAGGTGTCGTT
>CAXGWX010000317.1:0-3376 GCA_964013445.1 uncultured Bdellovibrionales bacterium
TCCCAGTCCCAATAGTTTTGAGCGCCGCAGAGAAAAACAAAAAAGAGGGAAAAACTTAGGCCAACAATTGCTTTGCGAGTGTGTTCAAAGGGGGGGGGCAGGGAACTGGAAGGGCGCAAAATGTCGATTTTCCTGTCTTGCATCGGAACTTAATTCTTTGCTTTTGACTTTAAGCAAAAGAGTTTACGGTTTTGGTCGAAGACAAAAACATCTTTTTCTGCAGGAGAAATGTCATTGAAGTTGACGCAGAGATTCTCAGGGCACTGGGGTGATATGTGGATGCGATTCTGTTGAAAGTGGCTCTCTTCAAAACACTCTTTGTTCATAGAAGGGTGATTAAGGTCGAGGAATGAAAACTCCACCCCTTTTTGTGAATCTTTTGGTTCTCCTGGCGGAAGCCGTACGTCCGGAATGACATTTTGTCGACGCTGCAGTGGGCTGAAACAGTTTGGTAGAGCTACCCCGTCTCGGACCGCTTGCGTTCGGTTTTCCTTAGCCACAATGATTCGCAGGAGACTCATCTTATTATTTGGATTGGTGTCGAGTGCTATCGCTTGGGAGAGGTTTTCATGGCTAAGACTGTAGGTCGCAAAATTTAGAAGTGTAAGGGCAAGAAGTCCATAATGTACTTTTGTGAAAATCTTCTGCAGGCCGGGGGAGGCGAGAAGGTATAGCCAAAACAAGAGTGCGAAAAAGAAGATAAAACCAAAGTTAAAACGACCGGCAACACGCAGAGAGTGATTCAGAATATTTTCATTGAGGAATACAAAAGGTCCATAAAAGGTGTCTCCAAGACGAAAGAGAAAGACAGAGAGTAGTCCGCAGAGCATAAATGATGTCGCAGGTTTTACGTGGGTGGAGAAAAGTTCCCTTGTCGTTTTAAACTTAGTGCGGGCATCGAAAGCAATAGCAAACAAAAGGCACCAGACGACCAGCGAAAAGCTGCTATGCTCCCAAATGCCCCAGGAGGATTCGGTCTGGATATTGAAAAGGTATTTTTCATTTATTGTAGGCATGAGAACCTCGGTGAAGAGGTCGATAAAATGCTGCAACTTTTCAGAAACGTTATGGACAACCCGTGGCATCTCCTGCTGATAGTTGATGACGCCAATGATTTTGTAGAGAGCCAAAACAATTCCAAGAAGATGAAAGCCTAGAGGGTTCAGGGCTTGCTTGAAGAGGGGGCCTAAGGTTTTTTGGGATTGGGCAGTATATATTGCCGGTACGCTCCAAATCATGGCAGCACAGGCTATCGGGGCCAAGAAGAAAATAAAGGCATGATAGAAGCCCGCACTGTAAAATGACCAGGTCAGCAATGATGCAATAATAAATTGTGATTTGTTTAACCCGGTCTTAATACTGATCAGAGTGAAATAGAGAATGCCAAAAGCGAGATAATAGAGAATAAAGGTGATGTGTCCAACTTTGAAGTGCCACAAGAAGAAGTTTGAGGCGATGATAAGGAGGCTCACGCTGCGTGCGGTGGTGTATATATCCAATTCACCGTCTACCGCTTGAGTGAAACTTTGAGCAATGTGTTCGAAGATTCGAGATAGAAAAATATGGCCACTCCATGCACAGGCGACGATAAGAAGGATGGTGCCCCAGAGTGAGCCAAAGAGAATGGGGATGATAAATAGGGGGGAAAGGCCGAAGGCTTCCGCATCCCCCAGGCGGGATATTCCGGCGCAGAATTGATAGGACCAGAGAGGTGCAGTAAAATCCAAAACCCATGAACGATAGTCGACTTCAAAGACAGCTCGATGATAATGCCAATCCCAGTCGTGCTGGCTCAGCGCGCTAAAGATTCCGATGGCCAGAAGAAAAGAGTAGGCCACGAAATCGATGGTCTTATGCTGCTTTTTGAATATTTCCATCAATTTTCTAGTTTTCAGAATACTTTCTTTTGTTTTATGCGAGTTTTCCCTTGTAAGTAATGTTTTTTTTGCAATTATTGGACTTCAAATGGGCTCTAAGAGGACAATAGCTGATTGGTTAGAGGCAGAGCCTTTTGCTTTAAGCATGTCTTCCGGTTTTTTTGGCTTTTTTGCCCACTGTGGCTTGATGAGCGTACTTGAGGACCGCAACATTTTGCCAAGTCGGGTCAGCGGCTCGAGTGCAGGGGCACTTATCGCCGGACTGTGGTCGGCTGGTCTGGGGGCATGGGAAATTCGTGACCTTCTCGTGGCAGGGAAGCGTGAGGATTTCTGGGACCCACATTTAGGTTTTGGTTTGCTGCGTGGGGAAAAATTCAGAAAACTTCTACGTGAGAGCTTGCCGATCAAGGATTTTTCCGGGTGTAGAGTGCCCTTGTCATTGTCCGTGTTTAGCTTGCCGGATCTAGAGACGAGAGTGCTGCAGGAGGGCCCATTGGTTGAAGCCATTTATGCCTCTTGCGCAGTGCCTGGAATGTTTTCACCATTAAAGATGGATGGTTCGTTTTGCGTCGACGGTGGAGTTAGGGATCGACCCGGTTGGCAGGCCTTCCCCGATGGGGAGAGAGTTTTTTACCATCATCTCTTATCCCGTTCACGTTGGCGTCGTTTGACTGGTATTGGTTGGGGGCTTCCAGAGAGCAGGGCAAACACTCTCGCTTTGGCCATACGAGGGCTGCCGAAGGTTGGCCCTTTCCATTTGGAGCGTGGCGAGGCAGCATTTGAGACGGCACGAGAACGTTTTTCAATGGCCTTCGACCAGCCCCTCGAAGGGACCGGGGTCATCATTTAGGAGCAGTGCAAAACCTTTTGACCTTCTTATCATAGACAAATTTTTGTTTGTCTCTGGGGGAAAGGTCGTTGAGTTGAATGCAGGTGTGCTCTGGACAAGATTCGGAAATAACGATTTCATGCTGGGTGAAATAGCTTTCGTTTGTGCAAGTTGCTGATAGCTCAGTCCTGGGCTGGTGGATTAGCTGCATCGTATGCTCATAGTAGCCTTCCTTGTTTGGGGAATACCAAAGTCCATCCTTCATAAAACGCATAGGATGGGTCAGGCCGCTGTAGCAGTTGAGCAGAGCATGGCCTTTTAAAACACTTGGGGCCCGTTTTATTTCAGAGGTTACGGTGATCTCTTGCATCTTTGTAGGGACTCGGTACTCAAGGCTGAGTTGCTCTTGTAATTCACTGAGTGACATCTTTGGCAAGAATGTTGAAAAGTTTAGGATAATGACGAGCGTTACAAGAGCACTTCCATAGCGGTCGAAAAAAGCGCGTATGCGACTGTATTTATGAATGCTATAAAGCACAAAAAGCGCCAGGCTGAAGTGCACAAAAATCTGATAGCGTCCAACGGCACGAACGGAGTTCTTATAGATAATTTCCTGTAGCCAGCGATGAGGGCTCCAGACCGTTTCACCGAAGCTAAAGAGCAGTGCACT
>CAXGWX010000318.1:0-3358 GCA_964013445.1 uncultured Bdellovibrionales bacterium
GACTTAAGTTTTTTGCGTTTTGGAAGCAAAAAACTTTTAGTCGAGTAGGTGAGTGGCCAAAAGGCGCGTCGAAAGCTAGTCGGTACAAGGCGAGTGCCGACGACCGAAAACCGAAAACCGAAAACCGATTTCAGTGCGCGCCGTCAGGGAGACTGGTTAAAAGACGCCTTAGCGTCCCATGTTTTGTAAAGAGCCATAGATGGGCGCAAAGATGGCCATGGCGATGAAAAGGACAATACCACCGCCGACCAAAATCAGCGCCGGTTCGATCAGGGTCGAGGCGACTTCGATTTTCCGCTCCGCCCGCTCCCGCAAAAATTCTGCCACCCCGGAAAACTGCACATCAAATTTTCCCGTCACTTCTCCGTGCGAAATCGCCCGGGAAACCACCGGTGGAAAAAAATCATCGTCGAAACCTTCCGCCAGAGAGCCACCACGAATCACCAATTGGTAAGCCTTATCCAAACGGGAACGAACCGCCTCGGTGGTCGCGCCGTTAATCGCCAGCAAGAGGCCTTCAACCACCGGGATACCGCCGCCGGAAAGCATGGCCAGGTTCATAAAGACCGTCGACAGCTCCAAATCCCGACCGATGGTGCCAATAACAGGAAGCCGATAAATGGCGGACCAGATGGCCGCCCGCTTTTCCGGCGCCACTTTCTTATAAGAAATAATCCCCACCACCACAGCCACAAATATTGGCACGATGAAAGCCATCATATTTTCCGAAAGCCAAAGCATGATCGAAGTGATCATCGGCACATCTTTAGGCAACACGTCTTTGAGCTGGGGCACGACAAAGCCTAAAAGCATGAGCACCACAAAAGACAGAACACAAAGGGCAATCATCGGATAGGTGGCGGCTTTTTTCGCATTGGTCGCCAGCGCATCCATTTTTCGATAGTGCTCCGCCAATTCACCAAAAACATCCGAGAGGCGACCTGCTTCCTCCCCCGCTTTAATCGCACTCATGGCCAGGGTCGGAAAGAGTTTGGTCCGTTCGAGGGATTCGCTAAAAGCATAACCCTTTTCGACCATATCCCGTACCTCACCCACCGCCGGCGATAAAATCGGATCCGGAATGGACTCCTGCACCGCTTCCAAAGCAGTGTTGATATTGAGGCCCATGGCCAAGAGGCTTTTCAGATAGGAGAAGAATTCAATTATAATCTTACGCTTGAGTTTTCTCGTACGCGCCCCGGCGCGAAAAGTCGCGCCCCAATCAATTTGCGCTGAGATAAACTCGTAACCATCCGCCTCCAAGGAGAGGGCTACTTTTTTCGGCGTCTGTGCCTCCATGGTGTCGGTGACCAACTGTCCCGAAGGTGATACGGCCTGGTAACGAAAATGCATCTTTACTTCCCACCTTCGATTTTACGATATTCAACCAAAGCATCCAAGATCAATTCGTTATAAGGGCCAATTACCCGCTCCACCTCTTCGACGCTGGTTTGCCCCTGGTCGATCAGAAAACAACCATTGACCAGCATACTCATAAAACCCTCTTTCATGGCCTTCGCCAAAAGTTCGGAAGCGGGACGACCATGGTGCACAAGTTCGATCAACTCCGGACTTAGCTTCAAAACCTCCGCCACCACCGAGCGGCCAACATAGCCCTTTGAACAGGCGGCACAGCCGTCTCCCGCCTTGCGTGGTCGCTCAAAACCAACCCGTTTTTCCGGCTTCGAACATTTTTGACACAAACGTCGCAAAAGACGTTGGGCCACCACCCCAACCGTACCGTCCGCCAAACGAAAGGCCTCCAGCCCAAGGTCGGTCAGGCGGCCAAAAGCCTCCATCGCCGTGTTGGCATGCAAGGTGGAGAACACCAAGTGACCGGTGTTGGCTGCCCGATAGGCTTCCCGAGCCGTTTCTTCATCACGAATCTCACCAACCAAAATGATATCCGGGTCCTGTCTTAAGAAACCACGTACCGCATTCGCAAAAGTCACGCCGGCCTTATCGTTGACCTGCACCTGCTGCACGGAAGGCAATTTAATCTCTACCGGATCTTCAACGGTTAAGATTTTACGTTGGGAATCATTCAAGGTCGAGAGCATAGAATAGAGCGTGGTGGTCTTACCACTGCCCGTAGGTCCAACCATCAAGATAACGCCGTAGGGGTGGCGCAAAATTTCAGCGATGCTGTTGAGATTGTGTCGGGAATAACCGAGTTCTTCTAAACGCATCAGCGAGCGGGTATCATCGAGAATCCGCATAACCACCATGGGTCCTTCAACGGTTGGACTTGAAGCAAAACGCACGTCTAAATTGCGACCCGCAAACTCGAATGAAAAACGTCCATCGCGCAAACGGTGAAAGTCCGACAAATCGATGCCGCTCTTTCCGAATAAAACGTTCACAAGGTTTTCGTGACGCTCCCGCGGTAAGGTTAACTCGGGCATCAGCACACCGTCACGGCGAAAACGCACCATCGACACCGGACCACTGGGTTCAATATGAATATCGGAGGTACCCACCAAAACCGCCCGGCCGAGCAGATAAGTGAGTAACTCGTTGATCTCCCCTTGAGCAATCGTATCGCGAGTCTGTTCAACAATGGAGTTTGCATCCAGTTCCGCAAAAGAAAAGAGGGCCAAGGCGGTGGCAATGGCACTTTTGGTCGAGAGAACAACCTCTCGCTTGCCGATGAGTTTGACAGATCGGTCTTTGGCTTTGGTGTTGAGCAAATCGTACATGATAAGCAGCGGCCTCTTCTTAAAAAGCACCGGCACCATGTCATTTTCTTTGGCGAAATCTTCACCGAGCTTTTCTAGAGCCTCCGCATCAAGCTTTACCTTAGACATCATCTTCGGCGAAATATAGCGGACGCCATATTGGCGTGAAACCATACGGGCGATGTCTTCCGGGCGAACGAAGCCCATGCGCTCAAGCACGCTACCAAGTCGTTCCTTTGTACGGTCACAAACCTTGAGAGCAAGCTCCAGCTTTTCATCGCTCAGCAGTCGCGAAGCAATAAGCTGCTCGCCCAAGCGAAGGCGTTGTGCTTGCGTTGAGCCCATGTGCTACTTCCTCTTAGCGTACGACAGCAGCCCTACCTGAAGCCTGAGTCGATACAATACCTAAGCCGTTTTGGGTGATATTCTTGATCTTATAAGGCCCTAAAACATCCCCGGGACGCACCGTATAAGTTCGACCCCGAAAAAGGACAATCGCCTCTTTCGATGGCTTAAGGGAGATGGCCTTAACAATAATTTCTCCACCCGCATTAAAAGCGGAACGACGCCTTTTTGTCGGTCGCTTCGCCCCATCATCACCACCGGCGGAAATCACCTCTTCAAATTCTTTTTGCAAACGAAGTTTTTCGAGCCGCAAATTCAAGGCCGCAATTTCTTCA
>CAXGWX010000319.1:0-3353 GCA_964013445.1 uncultured Bdellovibrionales bacterium
GAAGCGGTACGCATCCCGGACCAGAGAGCACGCCCTTGATAGAGTGACTGGGAGAGAAGAAAAGAATTTGTCTGGGAATCAGTACGGGCGCCTGAAAAGTCCGTGTCTTGTACGGTTCGATAGGCATTAGAACTTAAGGATAGAGAAGGCAAAAGCTTACGCAAAGCGACCGCCTTTTGTGCTTCCTTAACGTTGACGTCCTCGCTGCTCGAGAGAAAGTTCACATTGTTCTCTAAAGCCAAGTCAATACACTCATCGAGGGAGCCAGGCACTTGTGTGGCGAAGGCGGTGCCGGTCCAGAAAACAAGAAGTAGAGTATTTAACGCCAGGCGCATCAACAGCATCAGGGGATCTTCTCCGCCAGGCTCTTCTTCGTTGACCAGGGCGCGAGGGTAACATAACGGCCCGCAATCCCCTCCCGTGCCGCCTTAACTTCCCAAATGACTCGCACCAGCCCGCTGGCCGGATCGATATAAGGCATGATGGTGCGTACCTTGGCATCACCGACCACCTTACTGTCGTAGAGTATCTTGGTTTTCAGCCCTCTTTCCATTCGGTGCGCCATGACAGGGGGCAGGTCGACATTCAACTCGAGCACATTCAGATTCACCAATTCAACAACCATGTTGCCGGTGGCGGCCCATTCCCCTAAATGGCTGTTGATGTTGACAACCACCCCATCAAATGGAGCCTTTAAAAAACAAGAACGCCACTTTTCCTTGGCCGCTTTATAGCGTGCTTCGACTTCTCGGTAGCGTGCTTTCGCCTGATTCACGGAAAACTGGATTTCGGTAAGTGCAATGTCGGAGACAATTTTTTCATCGAGCAAGCGCTGGGTCTTTTCCTGGTTGTGTAATGCGGCCTTTAATTCCAGGTTCACCGCATCGAGACTCGCTTTGGCTTGGTCCACCGCAATGCTGGCTTCCGTATCTTTAATCGATGCAACCACCTGCCCTCTTTTGAAAAAATCGCCTGCTCGAGGCAAGAGAGCAATCACCCCGGATCGCGCAAAAGCAAGTTTGGCTTTTTGCACCGGCAGGACAACTCCACCCAGGGCCATTTTTCCCTGGAGCGTACTTGCGCCCGATTCATTGGCAAAGACCGTCGCCGGGCTCAATGCGAATAAGAAAGTGAAAAGTGAAAAGTGTATTCGCTTCTTCATACCCATAAGTCCGTTCGCAAAAGTTTCCGCACCTTTCTTAGCAGATGCTGCCACAAAGGTAGCCTTGCACTCAAGATCTTTGCTTCCCCAACCATACCTAAATGAGGAATTTGCACCTTTTCAGGGAGAGTTAAGGCCAATTCCACCGCAAAAAGCCGCTCAGGCCCTTGCGCTTTGGTGATAGGTTTAATCTGTCGCACCTCTGCCGGATACACACCCATTGCGCTGCCAAGGAGACGGACCCGAGCTTCCTGTCCGTTTTCGATAAGGGCTATATCCGATTGCTCCAGAATAACGATTACCTTACGCTCTTTTGTAGAAACCAAGTCGATGACCTTATCGCCTTTGCTATAAAACCTGCCTAAAAGAGATTTCGGCGGCGGGCCATAAACCTCCCACTCACCCGGTGGCTGCCCTACCCGCAAACTTCGCCGTCGTTCCTCCAATACGGAAAGCTGTTCTTCTAAGGTTTCTATCTCGATTTGAGCACGACGCAACCCGGCCCGGTCATCCTCAGCCAAGGCCGCATTACGAGCAAGTTTAAAGGCCCCAAGGCTTGCCTGGTAATTGCTGGTTTCCAATTCAAGTGCTTGGGAGCGTAGGGTAAAGAGTTGGTCTTGGCCACCGCTCCGAAGCGACCGCTCTTTTGAATAACCGACTTGCGAGAGGAAGCCATCCTCCGGTGCATAGACGATATGATGCTTAGCATCGACCTCGCCGCTGGCAACAATTTTCACTCTTGGTGAATAGACGAAAAGCACCAGACCAAGGACAGCCAGGGCCACGATACTGTATTTTTTGCGCTCGGGTGTACTCCAAAACATCTTTGCTCCTAATTCCTTGAGTGTGCTGGGCCATGACCCGGTTATGGTTTTGAACAGTCGATAGACCAGATAGAGGAAGATGATGATTCCCCAGAAACCAAATGCCTGACGGACCAAGTCGTAGCCTAAAATCGCCACGAAGCCTAAAATGAAACCCAACCAGAGACAGGTTAATACACCATAGGTTAGGTAAACTTTCTTTTCGCGGGCGGAAGGAATGAATGGCGGTTCCTCGTCTAAGCGAAACAACTTGGTTTTTAAGGTCCAGGACCACAGGGCCAAGGCATTCTGCCGCAAGTTCGGAACCTCTAATAAATCGGTTAAGATATAATACCCATCAAAGCGTAAAAGCGGGTTCAGATTAACAAAGAGCGAAGATGCGGTGGATACGGTCATTAAGATATAGGCGATACGGCCAATAGGGTTGCCCACATCGAAAAAGAACCAGACAAAGGCCGCCAGGGCTCCCAAGAGCATTTCCACCCAGACCCCGGCGAGAGCAACGTAGATTTTATGCCTCTTGCTTGGAAAGAGCCAGGCGTCGTTGACGTTACAGTAAAGACAGGGTTGGAAAGCAAGCAGAAGAAAGCCCATTTCGTGCACATCGCCGCCATAATTCTTACAGGTTAAACCATGCCCGCATTCATGTAGGGCGATGGCGCCGAGAGCCACCAGCCAGATGCCGAGAAAGCCCATCAATCCCTGCTGCGAATGGAAATAGACCCGCTCAAAATCTGCGCCAAAGCGTTCCAGCTGCAGGAGCACCGAGATTGCGGCGATAACCATGATGGCAATGCAGGTTTTCACCCCAGCCGGCGTCCAAAAGAAACGAATATGGTCAATGATTTTATTAAAGAAGTCATTCGGATTCACCAATTCATAGCGCATCCACAAGAGCGAACCCTTGCCCTGTAGCATCTTCTTCTTACGCTCTTGCCTGAGCCGTTCTAAGAGGGCCGCATTGTCTTGTCGTCGCGTCCGCTTGAGTAAGTCGAAGTCTCTTGCGCTTTGCACCAGTTCATCAAGCGCTTCTATGTCGTATTCAATATCTTTAGACTCAGCGTTGAACTTGGCCAGCAACTTTTGCAAGTCGGAGCGCCCATCAAACATCGACAACATCCTGTATTGAGAGGGTTCGAAGCGATAGTATTCCTGTTTGTCTGGCTCTTTGACCACATAGAGGGTTTCACCACCCTGTACGATTTTGCGAATTTTTAGTTCTGAACGAAGCGGCGGCGGAATCTCGTGCGCATCCATGCCTAAACACCAAAGGTGAATGCAATAAAATTACGTAGGGAGCGCCAGGTTAATACCACAAAGGATGATTCGGGCGTGGCAATATTTGCTTTGCCGGTCATTCCAGGCCG
>CAXGWX010000320.1:0-3317 GCA_964013445.1 uncultured Bdellovibrionales bacterium
GGCGTTATGGCTCCGTTCCACATGCTGGATTTGGTTTAGGTGTTGAACGAACAGTTGCCTGGATTTGTGGTTTACACCATGTCCGCGAAACGATTCCTTTTGCTCGAACCATGGACCGACTTGGACCTTAAGTCGTTTGGATGCGATTTTGACTCGTACAAAAATTTATTCTGGCCTTGGTGTTGTGGTGCTGGCGACCTTTGCATCCTTGTGGCTCTTCCAACCGCCCAAAGAAAGATGCGTGCCTGGAACAATGGGGCCATGCTTTTGCGCTTCAGAGGAAAGAGGCGATAAAACCTGTTTGAGTGCAGGCTATTGGCAGGACTGTTTTTGCGAAGAGTCGACGGTAGCAGCACAGCTTCATACAAAGGAATTTCTTTCACCGGTATACCATATTGATAAAGAGTATCGTTCGATGCTCGGGCCGCAAAGTACTGAGTCTATTCAGCTTCGAGATGATGCAAGCGAGGAGCTTCTTTGGCTACGGGGCTTTAGTGCAACCATGGTCTCCGGAACAACAGGTGACGCGGTTTCTCAAGAATATATGTGTCACTCGAATCTTGATATAGACCCGCAAGCTCATAAGGAACTCTTTGGTTGGCAAAAGAATGCTAATCGGCGTCTATTCACCCTCTCTCAAGGACAGCAAAAAATAGAGTTTCCAGAGGGCTTTGGGGTTCCACTGCTTTCCTCTGAAATCTTAGAGCTCAACACGCAGGTTTTGGAGCTAAACTGGACCGGGCAGTCAAGCGATGTGCGGCACCGTGTGGGGTTTGATTATGTGCGGGGTGTGGACCTGCAGCGTTCTTTAAAGCCGCTTTTCATGGTTGCAGCAAATGCTTTGGTTTTGGTGGAGGGGGAAGATGGGTACTTTAATATCGAGGATCCGGATGCGAAGGTGCACGGAGAGGGCTGTTTGGTGGGCAAATCCGCAAATGAACACGGCCGTATCTGGGAAGACCCTTTTGGCAAGAAATTTTCGGGGCACTGGGAGGTTCCGCCGGGTAAACAGATAAACCACACCAATGTGACCGCCTATCTGAATATTCCTTTCGATACGCGGGTACATTATATTGCGGTGCATTTGCATCCATTTGCTGAGTCGCTTGAGCTTCGTGACATCACAGCAAACAAAAGTGTTTATACAAGTTACGCCCGTAACCGTAATGACAAGATTGGTTTGGAACACGTGGATTATTATAGCAGTGTCGAAGGCATGCCGGTCTACCGTGACCATCAGTACGAATTGGTCACTGTTTATAATAACACGTCTGGAGAAATGCAGGATTCCATGGCCGTCATGTTTCTCTATTTATACGACAGGGAATATGAACTTTAGAGCTTGAAGGAGCGATGATGATTTCGTCTGTGGCGGCATTTTTTATATCGGTACAGTTTATGGCCGCGCCAATTTGGTTGGGACCGAAGCCGCCCAACGAAGTTAAACGCATTGTTTCTCTGGCCCCATCAATGACCGAGCTGGTTTTTTCATTGCATGAGGGGGATAGAGTCGTTGGCGTCACACGCTATGCGACTTGGCCAGAGGCAGTAAAAACGCTACCAAAGGTTGGTGGGTTCATCGATCCGGATATTGAAAGTATTGTTCGTCTCAAGCCCGATCTGGTTCTCTCTATACCCACAAGCGGAGGCGCTGACCGCATGCGCCAAATTGGGAAAATGGGAGTTTCAGTGCTTGTTTTACCGGCCCAGACCCTGGAGGAGCTTTGGGCGGCGATTGACTTCTTAGGGGAACTCTTAGGGCGCGGAGTAGAGGCAAAAGCAATGCGTCAAACAATGCAGAAGGAACTTGATTTGCTGGAGAAAGCGTCTTCTCGGCGCCCAGCAAAACGAACCATCGTGGCCCTTGGCCACAGGCCGCTGGTGGTTGCTGGGCCAGGTAGTTTTGTTGATAGTTTTTTGGGGGCTTTAGGAATGCGTAATGTTGTTATGCGGGGCGGAAATTTCCCGCAAATTGACCTCGAAGCGCTGGTTGATTTTCGCCCGGAACTTATTTTCGATATGACGCTAAAGTCAGAAGAGGAAGTCCAAAGTTTTTGGCAGGCCATACCGATGATGGGGCAGGATACTAAAAATAATATAGTTGTTTTGCAGGATGATGCCTTGCTGCGGCCGGGCCCGCGCTTGGTTCAGGGACTTAAATCACTCCATTTACAACTTTGGGGAGAGCCTTGAATCGCTTTGCAACATTGATCTTACTCGGATTGTTTTTGACCTTAGTCTTTCTGCTTGCTTTGGGAGTAGGAACATCCTCTGTTGATTTGTTCGCTTTTTTGCGCCCGGATGAAATTGTTTTGCGTCTGCGTTTACCAAGAGTGATACTTGCGGCGCTCGTTGGAGCAGGCCTTGCCGCATCCGGTGTGACCTTTCAAGCGCTCTTGCGTAACCCATTGGCAGACCCCTATATCGTTGGCGTTTCAGGCGGTGCAGCTTTGGGGGGGATTGTTGCACTGGTGTTGGGTGTAACCAGCCATTTCATTTTACCCGCTTTCGCTTTCATGGGTGCCGCCGGAAGCGCGCTGGCGATTTTTACCTTAGCACGCTGGAGCGGTCGCTCGGACCCTTTGAGTCTCTTACTCATGGGAGTTATTTTTAATGCATTCGCTGGTGCTTTGGTCACATTTGTAAAAACGATTGTTTCTGCAACAAAAGCACAGGAGATTCTTTTTTGGCTTATGGGAGTTATCGGGGTAGAGCCGATGAGCACATTGTTAGGCTTGGGGCTTTATTTGTTGGTTGCATCGATTGTCTTGGTGCTTTTTTCCAATGCTTTAAATATTTTGGTTTTAGGTGAAGAGAAAGCATTGGCCCTTGGTTTGGAAACGACATCTATACGAATGGCCTGCTTTTTGGCGGCGGCGTTGATGGTTGGTGCGGTTGTCGCTTTTGCTGGTATGGTTGGTTTTGTTGGTTTGGTGGTTCCACATATTCTACGGCGTATGTTTGGTGCTGACCATCGTTGGCTCTTACCCGCATCGCTTTTAGGGGGCGCAGGATTTATGGTGGTTGCGGACGCTTTGGCCCGCCTTACTTTTTATTGTTTTGGCACAGAAATACCTGTAGGTGTAATTACGGCCTTTACGGGGGGACCTTTTTTCCTGATACTCTTTTGTCGTAAGGACCGAATGTTTGCTGCTCATTAGCGGAAGGTTGCATGGTGTTGTCTGAAGGGAAATTGATTGTCTTTGAGGGGATTGACGGTGCTGGTACGACCAGTCAAATTTCCCGTGCGGCAGAGTTTTTGAGTGGGCATGGATTTAATGTTTGGCGATGGACCCAATTCTTTGCTTCTTGTGGTG
>CAXGWX010000321.1:0-3264 GCA_964013445.1 uncultured Bdellovibrionales bacterium
CACAGCACCGGGATTCTCGACTCCTACCGGGCCGCAGCCTTAACCTGGGCACTCGGCACCATGCTTGTCCTTGGCGCTGGCTACCACAGCTTCTGCGCTCTGAAAAATGGCCAAACACTTGGACGAATGCTCATGGGAATTGTTCTTATTCCTGAAAGCGGCAATGGACTCGCCCCACTCAAAGCACTACAACGCACACTCCTGGCGCTCTTGTCCTTATTCTGTTTGGGAGCAGGCTACTTTTGGGCCATTGTCGACAAAAAATCCCGAACCTGGCACGACATCGCCAACGGAACGGTCACAGTTTATCGTCGAGTTTCAATAAAGAGCTAAAAACTACTTCGTGGTCGTCTTGCGAATGCGGAAGGCATAGAAATAGCCGTCACCGCTGGTCACATAGAGCAAGTCATTCTTTAAAACCGGATCAGATTTGATGCTGCCGCCAGTGCGAAACTTCCAAAAAAGCTTTCCGGTATCACGAGCCAAAGCATAAACTTGACCATCGCCAGAGCTGCCCGCACCGATCACCAGATTCTTATGAGGCACTGGGATAGAAATCGCCGGCCCCTCGGTTTCAAAGCTCCACTTTTGCTGGCCGCTCTTGGCATCAATCGACAAGATATGTCGGTCATTGGTTCCAATAAAAATGCTGCCCTCGGCAAAAGTTGGTGATGAGTTGACCCAATCTCGGGTGGGCAACTTCCAAAGCGTGGTCAATGGCTCCAACTGGATGGAATAAATATTGCCATCGTTTGAACCAAAATAGAGTACCCCGTCGACAACGATTGGACTGGATGTCACAGGAGCTTGGGTCTTGAATCGCCATTTCAGGGTCCCATCATCCGCGTTGATGGCATACATATAGAAATCCAAATTGCCCAGATAAATCACACCCTCGTGATAGAGAGGTGATGAGTAAGAAAAGTCCCCAACCTTCAGATCGACTTTCTCCGGCTCTGGGGCCGCTGCTGGAGCTTCCTCAGCTGTTGGAGCCTCTGCCCCCTCTGCACCCTCGGCAGCTACCGTTTCCTCAACTGCAGTCTCTTCCTTATTGTCTCCCTCAAACCCTTGACTCTCAAGATCCATGTTGTTTTCGGCTAAGTCACGAGGAGGAAAAATCCACACTTCACGCCCCGAATCAGGCTGAAGCGCATAGAGGTGCCCATCGTAAGAGGAAATAAAGACCAGATCGTCTGCCACCAATGGATCACTCTTGACTCGATCACGGGTAGAATACTTCCATACCTCTTCACAGCGGTCATTAATGGCGTAAAAAATATAGTTCACACTACCGAAGAAAATAAGATTGCCGTCAGTTTTCGGTGCAGAGATAACTTCACGATGGGTTGGGAAAAAGCAACGCTTCTCACCATTAACCTCGAGAATGGTTAAGCCCCCTTGTGAACCAAAAGCGATATAGGAATCGGTCACCAAAGGCGTCGACTGGCTGGGTGCCCCAATCGCGTAGCGGTATTCCAATGTAATTGGATCGGAACAGGCCGCCAAAGCCAAAGCCAAGATTGATAACATCGCACAATTTTTGAGACCCCTATGCATACAACTCTCCTCGGATCCTAACTCCGCCAACTTTCCCACGGATCGACCAACAAAACAACCCCGTTTTGCCCCACGCACTTAGCTCAAATCCTCCGAATTAACAACCTTTTCAGGCCCTTGAGGAGAAAAAAGCAAAGAATCTCAAGGCATCAGCAAGGCCTGGACGGCGAAGAACGATCTGGTACTTTAGGCCGACCTTCGCTATAGTGGAAAGCGTGAGTCAGTACGTCGAAATAGAAAATGCGGCCGCCCAGTACCTGGAATTCATGATTCACGGCTTCATGAATGGGCTGATTACCCTACAAGAGCTTGAGGGTATCTCTGACGAAGAGATGGAAACCATCTACGCTCTCGGCTACAACTTCTTTACTTATGGCAAATACGATGCGGCTAAGGATATTTTCACCGGCTTAACCGCCTATGCTCCCTATACCGCCCACTACTGGCGCGCCTTAGGGGCGGTCA
Organism: uncultured Bdellovibrionales bacterium; assembly: GCA_964013445.1. GTDB lineage: Bacteria > Myxococcota > XYA12-FULL-58-9 > XYA12-FULL-58-9 > JASMKV01 > JASMKV01. The sequence continues at coordinate 2,023 of CAXGWX010000321.1, forward strand.
ACCAGCAGCTCAAAGACTATATGGAAGCCATTGCCGCCTACGATATGGCCATCGCGAATGATGAAAATGATGTTGTTTCCTACGTCTATCGAGGTGAATCCCACATTCTTTCCGGCAATGTAGATACGGGTCTTGAAGATTTAACACGGGTTTTACAAATAGGCGGGCACTATCCGGAATATGGTGCCTGGGTGCAACGCTCCGAACTTTTACTGCGCCTCCACCAGCAAGGACCGGGCGCTTAAGCGTTTTTGCCTGAAGTAAAAGCCTGAACCCGCTTATCCCAATCGTGCGGGCTAAAGCCTAACTTACGCACCGACTCCCGTTGATGCGGATTAAGATTCACAAAGGGTGTCGCCATCAGCATAGGCCACTGGGATTTAGGGTTATCCTTCGTATCCCAAGCCTGCTGGCTCCAACCTAAGTTTCGTAACAGAGCGCTCTCCGATTTACTCAATTCCTTCCACTTCGACTCATAAAGTCCGACAAAGGAACGTACGCTTGTTGGATCGCCAACCAAACGCTTACCCGTATAGGCCGTATCCACCGGTGCCGGCTCGTCACCGACCTGATCGAGTTGACTCATTGGAGATTTTGGCTGCTTGACGACCGCATGCCGGGCTCCCCCTAAATCGCGCTCAAAAGAGCGGGGAATGCCCCAACCATCGACTTTACCCTTTTGCCCATCTTCTTTAACTGGCGCTTGCTGCGTTCCAAGATTCGCTCCTGGAGTACCAACCTCACCGCCGCGACCGGAAATCAAATTCTGCACCGCCGCCTGCACCGCCGCTTCTGCCGCCGCCTGCGCTGCTGTGGCAATGGCCTGCACCTCAACCTGAGAAAGCTGGCCCTGCCCCATATTTTGCACCATCGATGCTAAATCGTTCGCCTGGCCTTGTTGCCCAGCAATTTGATTCATCCGCTGCTGCTGCATCGGAGTCGAAGGCACAACCGGCGCTCCGGCTTGAGCCACATTTCCAGCAAAGGCCTGCTTGCCGGAAACCTGATTTTGAGAGGGGTCAAAATACTTGGGTTGCTGGGTTTGCATACGCCTGGAACGCTGCATGGCCCGGCGCTTTGCCGGTGGCATACGCTTGTGCTTTAATTCCCGTGCCTTTTGCTTGGCGGTCTTAAGCAAGCCATCATGACGCTCTTCTAAGCTGGCTTTTTTCTGCATAACAAAAGCTGCATCTTCCGGGCTTAGGCCGCTGACTAGAAAGACTGAGACAACTTACAATTCAA
>CAXGWX010000322.1:0-3215 GCA_964013445.1 uncultured Bdellovibrionales bacterium
GCCCTGGCCTTGTACCTGCTCTGATCAACCAAGTCGGTGGGGGGGGGTTGCTCTATGAATACCTTTCTCCTGCTGGAGCAAGTTCCTACTCTCTCATAACCATCAAGCCTGTACTCCATGCCCTGTGCACACTTCACAATCAAAGTAAAAAGGTCAATGCGGAATCCATTCCTCAACTCGCATCAAGCTCACTCTTAACAATAAGCAGAGACCTACTGGAACAATCGGAGGCCGAGTTCCAACAGTCGCCGTCACTTTTTCAGCAAATTCCTGCGGTAAAAAAGTCAACTGAGCTATTCGCTTATCTACAAGCAAAACTTGAAATGGAAGAAGATGTCCTAAACAATTTATCGCCTCAGGGCATTCACCAAGTTCTATCCCACGGTGACATAAACACAGGCAACATCTTGACCAGAAACGCATCGGTTGTTTTCGCAGACCTTGAACATGTTGGCTTCAGGGATTTCACTGACGATTTGGCCCAAACAATTCTAATGCTTGAGTCGATTAGTATCGAGACTATACACTCAGTAATAAGTCACTACCTAAAAACAGTCCAAGGTGTACGAGGAATTGGTCGTAGAACTCTTGCGCAGATTGTCTGCTCCAAAACGATTATCGCTTCAACTTATCAAATCCTTTGCATGCTTATCTATTATCTAAGCTTAAAACGGCTGGGTTATTCCTACTCGAAAGAAGAATCTTTACTGGCAACACCGCCAGAAAGCCCTCAAAAAGAACCTGGATGCCTGGTGCTATCAAGTCAATGGAAAGACGACCCCGAACTGCCTCTGGAAATCGTGCAACAATTCATCCGGCTGCAAAATCTTACGACGCTCGCGAAATCTGCACGTGGCGCCTAATCCGACAAAGAGCACTCCGCTCTACATCATATTACGTGCCGTACCCATACGCATCTCGCCGAGCGCCTTAAGCACAGACGAAAGTAAATTATAGAGCTGATTGGTCTTTTGGTCGAAGTTTTGGAATGCGGTTGAAGCCATTTGACGCTTGTTCCGCACGGTCTCCTGCTCCGCCTCGAGTCCCTTAATACGGTTGCCCAAAGACATCTGATTTACATGCCGGTAGACCTTCTTCTCACCATTCGGGCCAATCTCCACCCTGTCCGCCTTGGTACGGTAGACATTATCTTTAGCGAAGCAATCGACGCCAAACCAGCCATACCTCTTTTCCCGCTTTTTCTGGCTCTTTTGTACGGCAATATCTGTAGTCACGATTTCTCCGTCCGCACCAAGGGAAGATGTGTCATGCTCTCGGACCTCGATTTCCACCATCTTCTTCGCCGCATCCTCACTGCTTCCGTTCGCAATCAGATTTCCTAACTTGTCTGAGGCAGGAAGAAGAACATCTTGTAGGTACTTCGAAAGGCCTTCACCCATCTTGTTGTACATCATCAGCTTCTTCAAAAAATACTTTTTGTCTTCATTCATATCCTTAATGGACTCCATGAAGACAAGCATAAGAATATCCATGATGTTACCGTGAGGAAATTCGCTCTGTAATGCATTTAATCGCTTTTCAAATTCCTCGGCCGTTGCTGAATTAGGATTGAGGATAAAGTCTTGCATCGCCTGCGCTCCATCCTTTACTCCTTGTGTGCGCCAAGCGGCTCCCTCTTGGGCAGAGCCTGTCTCTGTTAAGGTTGGGCGTGCTTTGAATCGCCCTTTACCTTTGCGCACCTCAAAATTCTCTTCGGGAACAAGTTCCTGCTTGGCGGCTTCTGCCTCAGCTACAGCCTCAGGGGTAAGTTTTGCCTGGCTAAGCTCTTCCGTACTATGTGCGGTAAAGCTCGTTCTGGGTATCTGGTCGGTTGAACCTCGAAAATCAGTAGACACTTTGATTTCTCCTTAATCTATTCTTTCAATACGTCGACTTAGCTTTTGGCCTAACAGGATATCATACCTTTTTTGCGGGCCATTTCGTTCTGTAAATCACCAATGTTGACCTCTCCTTGGGCTTTACGCTCAGCAGCTAACTTCTCTTCGACTTTGCGCTCCTCTACACTCAAGGGGATTTCCTGCTCTAAGTTTACTTCGGCGTAATCTTCCCAACCCTCACCTCTATCCTGCTGCTTGTTCGCGTTATTTACCGCCTCGACACCCAATTCCACACCGGTCTTACGCCGTTTTGGTTTTGCACCTTCTTCCTCAGTGCCAAGCTTAAGTAAATTAGCCACCACATTCTTGACGACACTTCGATCTGCATTCTTGATATTATCGTCTGCTTCGCTCAACCGATCGAGAATATCTCGTTGAAATATCGGAGTTTTCTCCAAGCTATCCTTTAGACTCATCACTCTTTCCTTCGACGCGTAACCACTTAGAGTAAGCTTAACACAGGAGCACTCAATGAAAAAAGAAGAAAGTCGAAGCACCGCATTGATGGCCGAGCTTTTTCCTTTATTTCCAGCACGTTATATATGTTCTTGAGTTCCAGAAGAGGGCTCCAAAGTGCCCCTACATACGAAAAGATTCAAATAAGGACGATGGGGGCGTATTGTCACTCATTCGTTTGGCAATAGCTTTGCCTATACCTATACTTACTTGCTCATACCAATCTCGGTTAGAAAATCGTCAAAAACCTCCTCAAGCTAGCCTTCCAATGACCAGTGAGGCTGGCTTTCACTTCCATACTCAATGGTCTTGACCCGCAGGGCTGCTTGTAATTTAAGCAGCCTGCAAACAACCCCCTAGCTTCACGGCACCAATAAAGGCCTAAGATGACAACCAGCGAATACGGTGCACATTTAGACAAATTAGAGGCAGAAAGCATTCACATCATGCGTGAGGTTGCTGCGCTCTGTGATAATCCGGTCATGCTCTATTCCATCGGCAAAGACTCTTCTGTCATGCTGCATTTGGCCATGAAGGCCTTTGCCCCAGGCAAGCCGCCCTTCCCCCTGATGCACGTGGACACCACCTGGAAATTTCAAGAGATGATTGAATTTCGTGACCGATGTGCTGCTGAGCTTGGACTGGAACTCATTGTCCATATTAACGAAGAAGGTCAAAAAGAAGGGGTCGGTCCCATTACCCACGGGTCAAAAGTGCATACCCAAATCATGAAAACCGAAGCCCTGAAGATGGCACTCGAAAAGTATAAATTCGATGCAGCTTTTGGTGGGGCACGACGGGATGAAGAGAAATCACGGGCTAAAGAGCGCATTTTCTCCTTTCGCACAAAAAACCATCAAT
>CAXGWX010000323.1:0-3206 GCA_964013445.1 uncultured Bdellovibrionales bacterium
TTCTCAAAGAAAAAAATCGCGAAATGCTCTTGCGCTCATCGCCGGATTTGGGTACTAAGCTGCGGACGCGTCCCCATCGTCTAGCCTGGCCTAGGACACCGCCCTTTCACGGCGGCGACAGGGGTTCAAATCCCCTTGGGGACGCCAATTTAAGTATCTTTCTTTGTGAGTTAGCCGCTAATTTCCCGATACGCTCTGCGGGCAAAATAAATCATCGCCCAAAGGGTGATCCCATCAAAAATGACCGCCACGATAAAGGCCGGATGCCAGTAAGAAAAATAGGCGCAGGCAAAGCCGATGACCGAAACCCCTTTAAGGAACACCAAGGGCACCAGCACCGGATAGTTGTTTTTTAAGTCGCGCAAGAGCAGGGCGCAGCAAAATCCTAAGGTCGCCACATTACCAATGGCCAACACCCGCCAAAACATACTTTCTTCGCTAAAAGGGTAAGTGGTGACACCAAAGGGTAGGCCTAAATCCATAAAGCTCTGGGCTGCTGCTTGCGGCGCCAGGCAGTGAAAAAGGGCCGGAAGAAAAAAGTTCAGGGTCAAAATGGTATAAACAATTTTAAACGCGCGCATGGTGTGTGTCCTTTGTTGTGCCAGAAAGGCTTAGCCCTTTCTTTCCTCAATGTCGACACTTTGGTGGCCGAGACTTTCGTGCTATGGATAGCCATGTTTTGGACCTTGCTCCTATGCCACCTGCTGGTGGGCCTGCTCTTTTTTGAGGCGAAGGATAGTCAGAAAGGGCGCTGGTGCCTTAAACCCCTGACCTCTGCTTGCTTTGTCGCGCTGGCCTGTGAATTTGCCTTACATCATGAAGGGCCGCAGCGCTGGGTGTTTTGGGGACTCTTCTTAGGCTTCTTAGGGGATGTGTTACTTATTCCGAAATCAAAGCCTATCTTTTTAGTGGGTCTGGTCTCTTTTCTCCTTGGGCACGTGGCATATATTGGTGCCTTTGTTGTTTACGGCACAGATCTGCTGCTTTGCGCTGCCAGTCTCTTGGTGCTGGCGCCTCTCGGCTATAAAATCTTTCTTTGGCTCAAGCCCCATTTGCCGGCGAATTTTATTCTACCGGTGGTGGCCTATGTGGTGACCATTTGTTTGATGGTGGCGGCGGCCTTTGGCTATATCGCCGAGCCCAAAGGGCTCATGCTTTTTGTTGCGGCGACTCTCTTTTGGCTCTCGGATATTTGTGTGGCCAGGCAGCGCTTTATGAAGCCGGAGTTCATCAATAAAGCTATCGGCCTGCCTCTCTATTATGCGGCGCAGCTTCTTTTTATTTGGGCCCACGCTACTTAGCGCGCCATTTCTTAAGAGCTCGGTTAATTCGCGTTAATTCAAGAAAGGTACGGGCACTTGAAAGGGTGGATAATTTTGTTCCCGGCACATCGTGCCAAGCCCTTAAAGGCACTTCCAGGAGTGCTTCACTTGGCAAGCCGTGGGGCCCACTTAGCAGTCGGCCCAGCAATTCCACATCAAAGGCCCAAGCGGAATGAAAGGGTTCGGAAAGGGCATGGACCAGGGCTGGTCCGTTCTTAAAAAACTTGGCACCACATTGGGTGTCATAGATGGGCATTTTTAAGATCAGGGAGGCGCTGGTGGCAAATACCCGGCCTAAGTAATGACGTAAACCGGTACGCTCAATGGATGCCCCCATATGCAGCCAGCGGGAGCCAAGGACAATCGGGACTTTTTTTTCCTGGGCCGTGGTGTAAAGGCGGGCCAGTTCCTCGATGGGGGTGGCCAGGTCCGCGTCCGCGAAGCCGAGATAGGTGTAGCCACTGGCTAGTCCAGCAAGCAGACCCTGTCGTACCGCTTCGCCTTTGCCTTGATTGGTGGCGAGCTTAAGACTGGAGGTTTGCTCTGGACGGCTGGCAGATATTTCATCGATGCGTTGCGCCGTACTATCGGTGGAACCGTCGTCGACAAAGAGCAGGTCGAAGCTGTGTTTGTCCATGGCTTCGAGCCAGGCCGGCATATGCACTCGCTTTGCCTCGTTGTAACAAGGTACAACAATCAACGCTTTTTCTGTGGCGGCCATCTCTTGACACTATGCGCAAAGTTATTCCGGAGCAAAGGGCTTTTTCTCGTATTTTTAAAGCTTTAGGCTCTCTTGGCAGGGCGAGGAATTTGCCTTTTAAAGCTTTTATACCCTAGACTAGGGGGCAATGCTCTTACGTGATTCCAATATAGCTCGACTGCAAGCGGAAGAATTCGATGTGGCGATTATTGGTGGGGGTATCAATGGTGCGGTGAGTGCGGCCGCATTGTCCGCCCGTGGGGTTAAGGTTGCACTGATTGACCGGGGCGATTTTGCCTCTGAGACCTCCCAGGAATCCTCGAATCTTGCCTGGGGCGGGATTAAATACCTGGAGAGCTTTGAGTTCGGCCTGGTTCGTAAATTGTGTAATTCCCGGAATCATTTGATGCGTCAGTATCCTTCGACGGTTAAAGAGATTCGCTTTCTGACCACCCACGCCAAAGGCTTTCGCCAACCGCGCTGGATGCTTTATTTGGGCACCTGGATCTACTGGTTGATGGGCAAGGGGTTTACGGAAAAGCCCCGCTGGCTCAGTTTGAATCAGATGCGCAAAGAAGTGCCCATCCTGGCGGAGAACCGTTTTGATGGTGGCATCGAGTATTCGGATGCATACCTGCACGACAACGATGCTCGTTTCGTTTTTAATTTTGTTCGTTCCGCTTTGAACTACGGCTGCATTGCGACCAATTACGTCGAATCTCTGGGTGCGGAGTTCAACAACAATCAATGGTCCATCGAGGCGGTGGACCGTATATCGGGTAAGGGATTTAACATCAGGGCAGGAGTACTCTTGAACACCTGTGGCCCCTATGTCGATGCACACAACCGATTGACTCAGCAGCAGACCGAGCATCGACATGTTTTCTCCAAAGGTATTCATTTGATTGTCGATCGAATTATTCCACTGCCGAAGGTCCTGACCTTTTTCGCCAACGATGGGCGGATGTTTTTTGCCATCCCTATGGGACCCAAGACCTGCATTGGCACCACCGATACGCGGGTAGACTCCGCCAAGGCTCAGGTGGATGCGGAGGACCGGCGTTTTGTTCTCGACAATATTAATGAGCGCCTTAAGCTGGATACGCCGCTGACAGAAGCGGATATTATTGCGGAACGATGTGGCGTCCGGCCCTTGGTGGTGCGCGGTAATGTTGATGAGGAAA
>CAXGWX010000324.1:0-3202 GCA_964013445.1 uncultured Bdellovibrionales bacterium
CATTTTACGGGGTAGCTCCGCCGGGAAAAGACGGTCTAAATTGATCGCTTACATTACAAATTCAAAATACCTTTGAATTGTAGCGATTGCATCTCGGCCACTGTTAGTTCTTGTATAACCTTGAGCAAGCGCTTTTTCCTCTGTGATTGCGTAGATGTAATCAAGAAGCCCAACTGGGTAGACTATTTGTACCTGATCGCCCCAAAAGGCTGTCGCCATGGCATTTGAGTGCGAGACAAATACAAAGCTCAAGAACTCTGAAGGGGAGGACGGATAGGTCAGTCCGCAGTCCGGGTTGTTTTTGAAAAACGTTGGTAAATAATCAAACAAGTACGAATTCAGGTACGCAAGTCGATTCTGCCGACTCTTCTTCGTGCCGCTCTCTCCTGATCTACTAATGAAGTCTAGTTGAGTGCTTTTCCAGTATCCGTTGTTTTGTAAATATTTAGGTCTGAACTCTGCTAAGTTATTGCGTACAGAAAATGAGAATTCGCCAATAGTGATTAGATTGATTTCCCGAATTTCGGTGTCAACTTCGAACTGCTCAAATTCCAGATGGTCGCAGGTTAACTTACTCACCTCAGCACGTGAAGACACTGTTTTTACAAAGGTCTTGTTTTTGGGTTTTCCAGAATTTTCAGCAACAACTGTAAGTGACCCACCAGACATTAACTTATCATAATCTCGCCTTATCGTGGTGCCATTTGCCGAGTCAAGCATTCCCATAAAAACACCATATGTAATGGTACTGACCTTGTTCCGCTTATCGCTTTTTTTCAAATAGTAATTAGAGGCTTCTGAATTGATCTTGTAATAGTCGGCAAAAGTCTCAACAGAAACATCGTCCAGCGACTTCACGCGGGAATATGTCAGGGCCTCAATTAGATTCATTCCGGCTCGCTGCCTGGTTGCGCGTTGGTTATCGCCTAATTCTTCAAGAAACGGTCTGTATTTTTGAGGGAGCGCACTCCTAAAAAACACAAACCGTGCAGGAGTTGAGGCCATGTAAACATGCAGAACACTGTCCACGATTAACCCGCGTTTACAGAACCAATTAAGAGATTCAGGTCTTTGCGGAAGGTGAATCTGGTGCCCAAATCTCAATTTAACATGAGCTTCAAATGAGAGATGGAGAAGTAAAAGACTTACAATTTGAAAGATATGTGAGTCACCCGGCGAGCCGTGCTCGTGAGTTACGCTAATATGGTTGACCAGTTCGGTCATTACTTTTTGTGTACGATTGGTTTTTGAATAGAATTTGGATATATTATCTATGTCATTCAACCAATTGTTTTTATGCAGACCTATGAGAACATGGCGGGACATATAAGCAAAGCGATCATTATTCCAATTGGCATTTCGCCCATCCTCAGTCGCTCGCTCAAGCCAATTCTCAGCACAGGCAGAAGCCTCTGTAATATTAGTTAAAATCTCAGTCTTTATTATCATTATGTCTTTCCTGATGTCAGATCAAAGAGCACCTGCCGCTGATGATCCTGAAAAAGGTTATTATCCTTACTCGCCCACTTGTTTTGCAAAACCAGATTAGCTAACCGCATCTTCTCCTTTGCGATAACCTTGTCTGTAACTGCGTATTGCTTAGTAGAGCTTATTTCGGCGTGCCCCATCATGTGCTGTACTTCCAATAGGCTGAATGTATGGCCCTCAGCCGTTCTATGAAAATTCAAAAGCCAATATCCGTAAAAATGCCTTAGAGAGTGTAGTGTGAAGCGCTGCCCCTTTTCGTTTTTTGCGGGACATCCGATATGCTCTTGAGTTTTTTTGAAGGAGTGACCTCGATTTGATCTGGATGTCGTAAACAGGGGCCTACCACGACCTCGGTTTGAGTTAGTGACGAATAGGTAATTGTGTTCGAGCGCCTTCGGCCTTTCATAAATAAGGTACGAACTGACAGCTTCAAAAACACTTCGTTGAAGGGGTAGATAAAATAGGCATTTTCAGTCTCTCGTCCTTTGAATGAAAGTCGGTTGGCGTCTTCAACACTAACCCCTTTAAAGCAATCAACCCTATCCCGATAAGAGAACACTTTTAAAGTTTCATTGACGATATCAACGTCTGTTACCAGCAACTGCGTAGCTTCGCTCATACGAAGTCCCGTGCCGAGGAGTAATGCCCATAGTGCTCTATCTCGGTAAGATGGCGCTGCATCGAGCAATGCCTCTATGTGAGACACTGGAAAAATCTTGTACTCTGAATCAGAGCCACCTTTCGGCATTGCTGCAATACGAAACAAGTGGGTTTTGGTGTATTTGGCACCACCTTGAATCACCTGAGACAATACGGAACGCTGCGCCAATTTCCGGCGCTCTGAGTAATTTAACGCCCTGCGGTGTAGCAAGCTCGCATGGATGTTTTCAGAAGGAACGTCTATGTCGATAAGGCCATGCGCTTTTGCCATTTTGAGGCGCTCATGTGTTATAGCGGAGCCTTCCACAAACCCATTGACCGAACTTAGGTATCTGTTAGCAGTTTTTCTGCTGACAGGAGACTGACCAGTAACCAAAGCTGTTTCACGTGCAATTTGTTTCTGAGCTCCGGCTCCAAGCACTAAGTATTCGGGGTAAGACAATATGATATCAGCGAGAAGGGTTGAGTTCGTCTCGAACTTTTGTTCGAAGAAAAGCTCCTGGGCATTGCTCACATATTCGAGAAATACCTTAAGATCAGAAGCGATCGCATCAATGCTGTTTTGAGACTGCTTGCGGTTTGTTATCTGTTCGGATGCTTTTTTATGCAAATAATCTGCATAAAATGGCACGCTTTCGCCAGTGTCTGGATCGAGAAGGTCATACAATTTCATTCCGAGCGGGCCAATTTCGAAGGCGACTTTCAGGTATTTTTTCACCAAAACTACCTTCATACACATGCATTGTTGAGTGCAATAGTAACTTTCTTTTGCACTAAGTGCAAAAGTTGGTGACCTCGGGGCAATAAAAAACTCCCGAACCTAATCGGCACGGGAGTTAATAGGCATAATACCTTGTTTTTTATGGCAATGTGGCCGGGACGGTGGAGTACGATTCCACAACCTTCCCCTTAGGAGGGGGACGCTCTATCCAATTGAGCTACGCCCCGATATAACTTTTATACCTTACTTACTTATGCATGTATACCCATAGTACATAAGAATCCACAACCTTCCCCTTAGGAGGGGGATGCTCTATCCAATTGAGCTACGTCC
>CAXGWX010000325.1:0-3179 GCA_964013445.1 uncultured Bdellovibrionales bacterium
GTCCCTAACGCATTGGAAATCATCGTCATCGTCGTCATCATCATCGTCGTCATCATCATCGTCACCAACGGAGGCAAGTTCACAGCGACTACTTTCCCCATTGAGCGTGTAGCCGTCGACACAAGCACACCCGGCAAGCCCGTCAACCACGGCGCAGTCGAAATTTGCATCCGTATCACACTGGAGTTGGTTTTCCGTACAGGTGGTGCTGGTGTGAACGCACGCACTGTTCTCCAGCACATAATCGCTGTTGCATATGCATGAGCCGACCCCCGCCTCGACAACACAGTGTTGATTCGCTGCACAGCTTAGACTCGAGCACTCATCCGGCAGGGCCGCGCATACTCCGCCCGTGTTCTGGTAGCCATCATCACAGAGGCAACGAGCTATCCCGGAAGAATCATCACAGGTCGCGTTATCCACACAGGTCTTCAGATCGAACTGGTCCTGCTTGCAGGTGGTCACGCTTTCGTCATCCACACAGTAGTCCCCTTGCTTTTTGTAGCCCGTATTGCAGGTGACGGCGCAGGTGTTTAAACAAGAACCGTAGCTGATGCTTACACTCCCATCACAGGATTCGTCCATGTCCTTGACCCCATCACCGCAGGTCGGTGAGGTGCAATCCGTACGACAAACATTGGCCTTGGTGGCGCTGTTGCTCTCCCCCATGTCACATGCTTCATCCGCCTCGATAATGCCGTTGCCGCAAGTTGCAGCGCAAGTCTTTCGACACTCCCCAGCGCAACACACTTTTGAGTCGGGACAGTTGTTGTCATCATCACAAGGAATAATTTTCGGTTTACAGGCACCAACCATCAGCAGTGCCACGAAGATAAGAAGCCCGAAGAATGTTTTTTGGAATTGCATTGTGTTTTATTCTCTTAATAGGTGTTGTCGGGTAAATCGGTTCTGAGGATAGCTCCGTGGGAAGAGACCAATCCATTAGACCCAGCTGGATTCGCGACATCATAGCCCGGCTCATAACAAGCACAGTGCCACCAATCCCTCTGGGTCTGGCATACACTTCCTGGAGGGTCTGAATCATCCCACCCTTGTGCGCTCATATAGATGGAACCATTGTGAATATCGATCCCCATATAACGCTTAATGGGTAGAACGATTCCTGCGATTGAGCCAAAGGCATCCGGAAACTCCGGTCGGGTCAAGCGCTTCGTGCGATGGTCAGCGGGAAAACGGGGTGTACGAAAAAGCCCAGTCGACTCGACGTTTATTGGCAGAGTCTCAGAGTTGTCCCAGTCGCTGAGCATCGCCGGACTCATCACATAGTACAGAAATGCCCCGTAGGCCTCGAAATCCATGATTCGCCCTCGGTCGCTGACCATCCAATCGATGGTGTGGCCAAAGTTCTGATTACTTTCTGGGGTGCCTGAAAAATTTGTCTTAAAAAATTCCCCGAATGGTGGCTCCGTATCCCAGCTTGTCCAGTAGAGGTGCTTATCCTGTACGACACATTTGCCTAAGCCAGGACAGGCCTCATCTTCCGTGCAGGGCGTCCCCATGAAATGATTGACGCATTGTTCTGAGTCATTAACATAAGCACACACTTGTTCCGATGAGCAGCCTGGATCGCAGTTCGTGTATTCGCAATGGCGCCCTACCTTCAGATGTTGTGGGCGGACCCCTGGCCTCCAGGATGTGCTGGCTTGGTCGTAAAGACTCTGGGTCGACGAATTTACCACATCCCAATAATTCGCAACTTTAGCAAAACTCCGATAGTAGATAGAACCAAAGCGTCCCCAGGGCTCGGCCCAAAAAACTGTCAGTTGGTCAGCAACAGTACTGAGGTCAAAAGCGATGTGTCCTACCGCTGCATCTTCCCGCAGAGGCCAGGAAGTGCTTTGTGCCGTATCATAAAGCCAAAGCCCGCCACTCTGAGCCTCACATGAATTGTTATCCTCACAATCACTCGCATTGTTACAGACCGCATCATTGTTAGCACAGCGACCAACCACACTGGCAACGCAGGGGTCGAGCCTTTGCTCACATACCGAGCCATCGTTGCACGGGTCACCGTCCAGAGAACAGGACGAGAAATCAGCGCAGCGTAAAACGGTGCTGCAATCAAGATCTGTCTCGCAGGAATTGCCCGCACTATCGCAGGAAAAAGAGAGCTCGCCGGAGGAGGAGATCAGGTATAGGTCCTGTTCAACCCGCAGGACTTGTCTTGGATAATTGTGTAATTGCATGTGCGGAAAGCCACCGGCAAGATCGACGACGGTTCCCTGATTCTGACAATCAGGCCCCCCTCCTGTGCTTGTGGCTGCTCCCTTCCTCGCACCGCTTGGAGAAGCCAGGCTCGTCAGAACCCAAGCGCTGCTGTAGTCGTTACTCACATCAATGGAGGTTGCTGCGGTTTCAGCGGAGGAGAAATTGGTTTGAGCAGGCACCGCACAACTTGTATTGACGCATTGGCTTAAGTCACTCTCGTTGACCATACAGTATTGGTCGTTGTTGGACCCGTCGAGGCAAATGCCAATGTCCTCAGCAATGTTGACTGTGCCCGCCTCAGACTCGTTGTTGCCATCCTGATTTAGAAAACCTGTGCCTTCTGTCCACAAAACATGCTCGGTTGAATTGCAAGTAAAAGCGACATCAAGGGCCAGCGGACAAAAGCCGAATACATTTTCATTTTGGAATCCAGCGGGAAATCCGCCAAAACTTACCACCCCGGGGTCACAACCTGGTACCGTATTCTGCACCTCTGCTTGTAGCCCTGGTAACACAGACGGGCCGCAAGCAAGGTCGAGTCCTTCGCTCAGGCCACATTGCATTCCACACAGACCGCAGCGCGTGGGGTCGTTGCTGCTTACTTGAACTTCGCAGCCATTTGATGCCATATCGGCATCGCAATTGCCATAGCCTTCAGCACACATGCAGACCAACCCTTCCCCGCTTGCCTCGCAGGTTGGCTCAGGTACACAGATGCGCTGGATGGGATTACCTGGGTCGGAAATACATATTTCCTCATCGAGACAAAGGGCGCCGCTGCCGCTCACACATTCATTAATACAAATATGGGTGCTGTCTGTCTTTTTAAAACACACTTCGCCGGCCTCGCAACCGCTGCCGCTGTTGCAATCTGCATCCACAGCCCCGACCAGACAAACATCCGCTTTACCAAAAACAGGATGGTCACATGTTGGAGTGCACGCACCATC
>CAXGWX010000326.1:0-3119 GCA_964013445.1 uncultured Bdellovibrionales bacterium
AGTTGAGTTTTTTGCGCCCATTCGTAGATAGGCAGCATTTTTGGATCGTCAAGGGGCATCATATGAAAGGGTCCCTTACCGGTCCCAGCCCCATGGCCGAGATAAAGCTTGAGCCCGTCCGCCCCAGCCGCCACATAATCCTGCAGCAGCTTAAGATTGTTCTCATCCGGAGGATGAATGGTCACAAAAGCGCAAAAACGCTCCGGATAGGCTTTCTTCACCTCGATCAATAAATCATTATTTTCTTTGAACCGCTCAAAGCCATATTTCTTATCCAGGGTAAAAGTATAGTGGGATGAAGACATCAAGCAGGTACGCTTAATATTAAACCCATCCATCGCTTTAAGCAGTCGCTTGGCCTCATCCATGGTCTGCAGGTGCTCGTGGATGTCAATGATGGGGATGGTGCGGGCCCCCAGATCGGTCACTTTTATATTTGGATTATCCACCTTGCGGTAAGCCTTATTGCGCTTCGCTTTCTTTGGCGGAGCCTTTAATGCCTTGGGCTCCTTACTTTTGCTCTCCTTGACCGCTTCTTCCTTTACACAAGTGACCAGGGCAAAACCAAGCAAGACCAGGAGACCGGCCATAGCCATTTTTTTCCATCCACATTCCATCTCAGGATTATCCCCCATAACACCGTGTCTCAGACTTGCTTCATGTATTCAATAAGCTATTGCAAATCTAACGGATTATGTCATCTAATGAAAGCCACCAATAAGTGGTCCGTGAATGCTTGTAGATTTAGTCAAAAAATCATTCTCCATCGATTTGCGCTCCCTGGCGCTTTGGCGCATCGGCTTAGGCTCTCTTCTTCTTATCGATTTGATTATTCGTGGCCTCGATTTGGCGGCCCACTATACGGATATGGGCGTCATTCCCCGAGCCTTTCTTATCGGCAGACAGGCCCACTCCTGGTTTCTGTCTTTACATTTCATGAGTGGCAGAATTGAATTTCAGGCTTTTCTCTTCATTCTCCATGGACTTTTTGCCCTCTGCCTTATTTTTGGCCTGCGTTCCCGCCTGGCCGCGTTCCTCTCCTGGTGTTTGCTCGTCTCCCTGCAGGTCCGCAATCCGGAGGTTCAGGATGCAAGCGATCATATTATCCGTATGGGCCTCTTTTTCGCCATGTTCTTGCCTATTGGCGCCAGGTATTCCCTCGACGCCCACTTCAATCCCCCAAAGGAGCACAAAGAGAGCGTATTCTCCGTGGCCTCCATCGCCATCACCCTGCAGGTGCTTTTTATCTATGTCTTTGCCATCGTGACCCGGACTGGCCCCCAGTGGTGGGACGGCAGCGCCCTTTATATGGCCTTTCATCTCGATCAGTTAATTTCCTCCACCGGACTCATGCTGCGACAATTCCCAGAGGTTCTTAAAATAGGAACCTATGGCACCATGCTGGTGGAAGTGCTTGGCCCCATACTCTTGTTGATGCCTGTCTGGCAGACCTATACGCGCATGCTCGCCCTGATGCTTCTTTGGGGCCTACACCTTGGCATTGCCACCTTTATGGCTTTAGGAACCTTTCCCTATATATCCATTGCTATTCTCTTTATCTTTATTCCAGCTTCCTGGTGGGAATGGCTGCAGCAAAAATACCCATGGGCAAAGCAAAACCCTTTTGCCCTTGAGAGCTTTTCTTTCCTCAGGGAAAAGCTCCGCACCTTGGCCGGAACCAACAAGGAATATAAAACCCATCGATTCTGGCAGTGCTTTTGCGCCGTGGCCATCATCTGGATAACCAACTACAACATTCACCAACACACCAAGATAGACATTCTTCCTAAAAGCCTTTTCTCCATGGGCTATACCCTGCGTTGGAATCAGGGCTGGGCACTCTTTTCACCATTTCCGCGCACGGACGATGGCTGGTATGTCATTCCCGCAACCTTAAAGAATAAAAGTCAGGTGAATCTCTTTGACGAGGGCAAACCAGTCACTTGGGACAAGCCGGAAGTTGTCAGCGCCACCTATAAAAACCAGCGCTGGCAAAGCTATATGATGAAACTCATGAAGAAGAAAAAAGAGGACTATCGCCGCCATTTTGGCAAATACCTGTGTAGGGAGTGGAACGCCAAGCATCAAGGGGAGCTGCGGCTGGATACCTTCGAAATCTACTTTATGAAGGAGCGAACTCTTGCCAAGCGCATCGCCGAGCCCAAGAAAAAACTCCTCTGGCAACACAATTGCAATGCCAAAAGCCGCAACAAACTCAAGCCGCAAAGAAGCGCTAAATAGTCTTTCTAAACATTTGTCGAAACGAAGACTGGGCGCGGGTCCTGGGCCCCTGAAACCAGGCAGAGACCTTGCCAAGTGCGCCCTAAGTCAATTCGGTTAGAACAAAATTAATCGTCCTTCTTCTTAAAACAATTGTGCTTCCAAAGACTTTTGTCTTTTATCGGTATTTCAGCTTCAAGTGAAAGTTTTCGTTTCACAAAAACGACTTCAAATTCGCGAAGTTTCTCGTCACCATGATGTTGTTGATTCCAACTTCTGCACAAATATTTGCCAAAGTATAGTCGCTCCTTATCTTTCCCTTTATTCCTGAGGCCCTGTAAATATTTGCGCCAGCGATTATTCCTGAAGTGCTTGCTCAGATCCGCTGGTTTTCCGTTTGGCCCTTTTGGCTGCGCATCCCAAACATCGACCTCTTTACCATTGACCAAGATGCCTGGAACAAGATACCAGCCACTGACCTTGGTAGGAAACGGAGAAAACATACGCCACTTCTGTTCCACCCGAAACACGCGAGCCACCCACTCTAGTTTCTTGGGAACAACTCGGATATCTTCCAAATAGGAGTCTATATTCCACAACAACACGTAAACCAAAAAGACCAAACAGATCGTCTGTCCCAGCCCCCGCGCTCGACTCTCCGGCCTGCCCTTTTCCGTTAACGTCTCCTTCGAAAGACCAAAACCTCTTAATGCCAAAAAGTGTAAACACTTCTCAAAGAGAACAAAGAAAATTTCCCATTTCACGATTGGCGCTAACCAAAAAAGCAGAGGCGAATGTCGCAGGAGAAAGCTCAGGGCCTCACCTCCAACAAATTCTTTTCCATGACTCCTGACACGAAGAGCAAAAAGTTCAGATTCTATTCTCTCGCCAGCATCTTG
>CAXGWX010000327.1:0-3114 GCA_964013445.1 uncultured Bdellovibrionales bacterium
GTTTATGGTGACGACGAGAGCCAACTCCCCTATTCCTTGAGGGCAAAGACCTCCGCAATTTACAAAATCAACAAGATGGAGCGCCGTATCGAGCATTTGCAGGATTTGCCAGGCGCCGGTGATACCGCCTTCCCATCGGTTCGGCGCACAGGAACCCACACTTTTCTCCTTGCGAACTATACCTCACCTTTGGATGAACCGGATATTTCCTGGGTTGAAGCGCAAACAAGTTCCCTGGGCACTCAGCTTTATTTGCTCGATATTGAATTTGTCGCCGGCAATTAATCAGCGAGACAAAGGCTGAAATCGTCATCTATGTCGCGGTCAATATACTCGTCCTCGCTTAGCCACAGACGTAAACCATCGATGCCAACATTTTCTGTCACCTGGAAATCGATACACCCAAAAGTGTTTAAAGGACCAAGCCCGAAGCCGTCAGTGCAACAGCTGTTCCATCTAAAGGAAAGGGTTCCGCTGCCTGTCGTCATATCCGTATTCCATGCCTGCGCATCGCTGGGATCATCTCGAACAATCAGTTCTGCTCCCGTTGCTCCTACATATTGAAGACCATGTCTGCCCCCACTTCCGTCGTTTTCTTTATCCAGAACATAAATCAAACCGATATCGCCCTGCCACTCCTCAAAAAGAAAAAACGTTGCCCAATTGCTCGATTCAAAAGACGTATGCGCACTCCAATCTTCATATTCATAAAAGTCACTCAGGCTAACATTCGGATTTCCAGCAATGGGCTGCATTGGTATTGAAAAGTCCCCCTGCGTGAAGAGGAAGCATTGAGTTGTTGGGTTACAGTCGTTGTCGATCCCATCACCACAGATTTCCTCCGGCACTTCGTAAACGCACTGCCCACTTAGATTACAAGCCTCATCCGTACATGAATCCTGATCATCACAATCAAGATCCGTCTCGCAGCAACCCTGCGCTAAACCTCCACAAACGCCCCAGCAATCCACAACGCTCATACCATTGGGCACACCGGCGCAATCCAGACAAGTGGAGTTATCCCCGCCACAAACCCCGCAACTGTCGTAAGCTTTTGTGCCATGAACAACTCCGGCACAGTCCGTACAGCTGGCATTGTCGCCGCCGCAGACACCACAGCCATCGACCGTTTTGTCGCCATAAGGGATTCCCGCACAATCGGCGCAGGATGAACTGTCTCCACCGCAGACTCCACAAGCGTCAATACTTTTCTCACCCCAAGGTGCGCCGGCACAATCCGCACAGCTTGAGTTATCTCCACCGCAGACTCCACAAAGGTCAAATTCTTTAGAACCCCAAAGAACGCCGGTGCAATCCGCACAGTAGGTATTATCGCCACCACAGACACCGCAAGCGTCAATCTGCATCCCGCCGTTGGCAACACCGGTACAATCAATGCATGTAGAATTGTCGCCGCCACAGATACCACAATCGTCGATACGCGCTTTGCCGAAAGGCTCGCCGGCACAATCAAGACAGCTGGTACCGTCACCATCACAGACCCCACAAATATCGACTCTTTGTGCTGTTCCACAATCAAGTTGTTTAAGATTGTCTTGACGTTGGCACCCAAAACTTATGCCCAAAACAAGCACAAGAGAAATACAGGAAAGCGCCAACCGTCCCTTTAGGCAATCACCGTCTGAAAAATTGAGATAAAACACGCATAGCCCTACAAACCACCACCCCCACCATCCTTTTTTAAATGTGGTCGGGAATTAAGTCATCTTGTTCCGGGGATTTCAATTAACCTACAAGGCCAGAAATAAAATGGTTATATTTTTTTCGCGCTGGTTTCTTGAGGTAACAATGAGGCGTCTAGAATGAATTAAGGCGGAACATCCACTTACCGGCGACAAAAGAGCCTCCCCGTCCTCCCCTTAACTCACTGATATCGCGACCCATATTTGCCACCTTTTTACAAAAACCTGGCATATTCTGTGTTAAAGTTCAGAGCATGGAAAAGACAACAATTCGTTTATTTTGCTTTTTGCTCCTAAGTTCCTGTGCCGAAGCGGTGAACGGCGATCAGCCACCCGGCGCCGACATCACCTGGCATCAAGACGTGGCTCCTTTGGTTGCCCAACACTGCGCATCCTGCCACAGTGAAGGCAATATTGGTTCCTTCTTACAATTTAGCGACTACAACACCGCAAAAAACCTAGCAAGCTTCTTGGCGAGCAAAGTCGAAAGCAGAGAAATGCCTCCCTTTCTCGCCGGCGAGAGCGATGACTGCCAACCGAAGCATCAATGGAAAAACGATCCACGCTTAAGTGAGGCTGAAATTCAACTCTTCGTTGACTGGGCACAAAATGGCGCTGCGGAGGGTGATCCGTCCAACCCTGCATCATTACCGAGTCCACCAGAAAAACATATGGATGAGCCCTATCAAACTCTCACACCAGCCTCCTCCTTTATCACTCCAAGCACAGCCGGAATCGAAGATGAACTGATTTGTTTTGTACTTGATCCAGAACTCACAACCACAGAATGGATTAAGGCCATAGAAGTTGTCCCCGGCAACTCTAAGGTGGTGCACCATATGGTTCTCTTTCTCGACAATCAGGGGCAAAGCGATTCCCTGAAGAATGACGACGGTTGGTATGAATGTTTCGGTGGTTCAGGCACCGGTTCAACGGAAATCATCGCCGCCTGGGCCCCTGGCACTCCAGTGATTGAATTCCCTGAAAATGCCGGGCTGGCCGTGGCGCCAGAAAGTCGTCTTATCATGCAACTCCATTACCACCCCATCGACACAGCTGAGACGGACCAAACCAGCTTGCGTGTTAAATGGAGCGATACGGAACCGGCAGAAGAGACTGTTGTCGTGCTCCGAGGCAATAGTAATTCAGAGTACGATGACGGCTTGGGTTTACAGGCTGGTGATAACGATGATGGGGAAATCGAATTTAGAATTCCCGCCAACAATGCATCTCATAAAGAAGTCATGCGCTACGAAGTAGAAGGCAGTTCTAACAATCGCTACCAGATCTTCATGGTGGGCAACCATATGCACTATTTTGGCACCGACATGCGAATATATGTGGAGCGTAAAACTCTGGATTCAGGGCAAGACGCGGAAGAATGTCTCCTACAAACCCCAAAATGGGATTA
>CAXGWX010000328.1:0-3096 GCA_964013445.1 uncultured Bdellovibrionales bacterium
TCTCCCCATCGATGCTGTCTGATTCTTCGAGCTCTAATGTATCGGTATAGACGTCGGCGTTGACATAGGTGCGCAGACGATAGGGTTCACCATTTTTAAAAATGGCGATTTGGGCGCCTGGGATGCCCCAGCTTCTGAGCATTGTGTTGAGAATTCCCGCTTCTTTATCCAGGAAAACATCCACATCTTCCTGGTCCGGGAGTCCTTGGGTAAAGAAGATCAAAATGCTGGCCACAGAAAGCCCGAGAAGCACACCGAGTTTTCGAAATGTTCCGTTTAGTTTTGCTGTGTTCAGCATACCCCTACCTTTGGCAGATCTGTCTGCCACTATAGCCTGACGGTAAGGGGGGTCACCAAGAATTGTTCCAATTATAATCCATGCACTGCTATATGTCTATGATAATTAAGGAATTTCCCGGCCCGAGATCGTGCTTTCCTGTACTTTTGATAAGGTGGTGGCATCTTTGGCGAAATAGGGGAATGGAGCCAGGTTTTTGCGTCAATTTGCCCTAGCGATCTGGCTTAAAATCCACTAAGGAGGCGAGCGAGAGCCGCATCGAACACCGAGGAAAATTTCGTCATGGCGCCAAAAAAAGCACCAAAAAATCTTAACTTTGAGACCCATCCCTCACGCTACAAGCATATCAAGCTGGCGGTCGAAGGGGCGGTGGCCAAAATCATCGTCGACATTCAGGAAGACCAGGGACTTTGGGAAGGCTACGAGCTGAAACTCAATTCCTACGATTTAGGGGTGGATATCGAGTTGGCGGATGCGGTGAATCGACTACGTTTTGAGCACCCGGAGGTCTCGACGGTGGTCGTCTCCAGTGGGCAGGACGGTGTTTTTTCCTCCGGTGCGAATATTTTTATGCTTGGTTCCGCCACCCATGGCTTTAAGGTCAATTTTTGCAAATTCACCAATGAGACCCGCCTTTCGATTGAAGATGCGAGCGCCCATAGCGACCAGAAGTATATCGCTGCGGTCAATGGGGTCTGTTCCGGCGGTGGCTATGAGTTGGCTCTGGCCTGCGATGAAATCTATTTGATCGATGATCGAAAATCGACGGTGGCCCTGCCCGAAGTGCCCTATTTAGGGGTTTTGCCGGGAACAGGTGGCTTAACGCGGGTGACCGACAAGCGCAAAGTTCGACGGGATCTGGCGGACATCTTTTGTACCCTGGCCGAAGGGGTGAAAGGCAAGCGGGCGAAGAAATGGGGCTTGGTTGACGAGGTTTATCCTTCCTCCCGTTTTGATGAGGCGGTCGAGCAAAAAGCCACGGAACTTGCCGGCAGCGGCAATACCAATCGCAAGGGTGTGGCATTGGATGCACTTGAGCCGACGATAGAAGAGGACTCTATCACCTATAAGCATGTTCGATTGGGGTGGGGGGCGCAGACCCGAACCGCCACATTGGATATTCATGCGCCCAAGGATGCTATCGATGTGCCTGGTGACAAGGAGCTCGATGCGAATTGGTATCCTTTGAGACTCTTCCGTGAACTCGACGATGCGCTTTTGCGTTTACGCTTCAACCATCCAGAAATTGGCTTGGTGGTGCTGCGTACCCATGGCGATCCAGCCCGGGTCTTGGAGATGGACAAAGTTCTTTATGCCCATCAGGATACCTGGTTTGTGCGTGAGACGACCCATTTTATTAAGCGTACCCTAAAACGCATGGACCTATGCGCCATGAGCTTTTTCGCATTGATTGAGGAAGGCTCGGCTTTTGTCGGCTCATTTTTAGAGTTCGCCTTTGCCTCAGACCGGGCCTATATGCTCGATGAAGACAATGTGAAGGTGGCGCTCTCGGATATGAATATGGGCCTTTTGCCGATGAGTAATGGCCTCTCCCGTTTGGCCACACGACTGCTTGATGATGAGGCAGCCCTCGAAGACCTCAAAACCAATCGCGAGCCCTTCGATGCCATGGATGCTGAAGACGCGGGGCTTATTACCTTGGCCTTTGATGATTTAGATTGGGAAGACGAGATTCGTTTGGCGACCGAAGAGCGCGCCAGTCTTTCTCCCGATGCGCTCACCGGTATGGAAGCATCCTTACGCTTTGCCGGTCCCGAAACCCTCGAAACAAAAATTTTTGGTAGACTTTCAGCCTGGCAAAACTGGATTTTCCAGCGGCCAAACGCGGTGGGCCCGAAAGGGGCACTGAGTCTCTATGGTCAGCCCGAGAGCCCGGAATTTGATTGGGAAAGGACATAAAAACGATGTTGGAACTTGATGCAAAAATCCCCAACAATGTTGATCTCTCAACCGATCGCAAATTGCAGCGTGCCCTTGAGTCCTGGCAGCCAAGTTTTATCGACTGGTGGCAGGATATGGGGCCGGAAGGTTTCCAGCAGGACAACATTTATCTGCGCACGGCGATTTCCGTAGAGCCTGGTGGCTGGGCGAATTTTGATTATGTGAAGATGCCCGATTATCGTTGGGGTATCTTTTTGGCGCCGCCGAGTCGGGAGACCATTGGTTTCGGTGACAATATGGGTAAGGCGGTATGGGATACGGTGCCTGGCGATATGCGCAAGGAACTGCGTCGCATTATCGTCACGCAAGCCGACACCGAGCCCGCATCGGTAGAGCAGCAACGCCTTTTAGGTAAGACTGCTCCATCCCTTTATGATCTGCGCAATCTTTTCCAAGTCAATGTTGAAGAAGGTCGACACCTTTGGGCCATGGTGTATTTGCTGCATTCTTATTTTGGTCGGGATGGCCGGGAGGAAGCAGAAGAGCTTCTCGAGCGACGGTCCGGTCATGTGGATTCACCACGCATTTTAGGAGCCTTTAACGAGCCGATCACCAACTGGCTCGATTTCTTTTGCTTCGCGATGTTCACCGACCGGGATGGCAAGTATCAGTTGGCCGCCTTGGCGGAGAGTGCTTTTGATCCGCTGGCACGAACAACGCAATTTATGTTGACCGAAGAAGCCCATCATCTTTTTGTTGGCGAGACCGGTGTGGGGCGGGTTATCGACCGCACCACCGATTTGATGCAGCAGGATAAGAATGAAGATGTACGAAATCTCGGGGGGATTCCTCTGGATATGGTGCAGCGTTTTATCAACAAGTGGTATTCGCTTTCC
>CAXGWX010000329.1:0-3059 GCA_964013445.1 uncultured Bdellovibrionales bacterium
AACCGGCAGCTTTGGCCGGTTTTGACATCGAGCGCTTCCGCCCCGAATTGGTGTGTATTGAAGCACACCACAGTATCCAGCAAGAGCTGATTGATTATTTTGCGAAGCACAACTATGTGAGAATCGAAAAATACAGCGAAATGCACAGCGGCCTCAATTGGTATTTTATGCCCAAAGATTGAGGTGGGGTAATCCGCCCCAAGGTTGTGGTGGATGAACCGATAGCGGTGGATTTAGATTCACGGAAGCAGTTTCATGCAAGATCACCAGCAGCAAATAGAGCCTCATATTGGTGTTTTTGACGGTGTCAGCATTATTGTGGGTATCGTCATTGGCGTTGGAATATTTAAGGCGCCAATGATGGTGTATAGTCATGTATCGTCGGTCTGGATTGGTTTAGGCGTTTGGACTATCGGTGGTGTGTTGGCTTTGGTGGGGGCTTTATGTTTCGCTGAATTGGCCAGCGCTTACCCTCGATCTGGCGGTGACTATGTTTATTTGACACACGCTTTTGGTCGCTTTACCGGCTTTATGTTCGGCTGGGCACAAATGACTATTCTGTTTGCGGGTAGTATTGGGGTCATGGCTTTCGTGTTTGCTGATTATGCCATGGAGATTTTTCCTTTTGGTATCTTTGATGCAGATGGAAATGGCGGGCTGATTCAAGACAGATGGAGTACGGCGTTGGCAATTCTGGCCGTGGTTGTTCTATCTGGATTACATATGGTCGGATTGGTTCTTGGAAAAACCGTGCAAAATATGTTGACGGTGCTGAAGGTCATAGGTTTAACCGCCATCGTTTTGATCGGTTTGGTATGGGGGCAAGGACTTTCTTCTCCGCAAAGCGTATCAGAGGTCTCTTCGTCCACTTCCAATATCGGATTTGCATTGATCATGGTTCTTTATGCTTTTGGCGGATGGAACGATGCTGCGCTTATTTCATCTGAGATCAAGAATCCGTCTCGGAACATCGTGCGCGTGCTCTTATATGGCACTGGCGGTGTGTTGCTGATCTATCTCGTTATCAACCTTGGATACATATGGGGGCTTGGATTTGAAGGCTTAAGAACTTCTGGTACACCTGCAACAGCGCTGGTTAGTTTGGTTGCGGGGGAAAGTGCGAGCAAGCTCATGGGTGTCCTTGTGGCGATCTCCGCTCTGGGGGCCATTCATGGTTTGATCTATACGGGCTCTCGAATCTACTCCGTTTTCGGCGAGGATTTTCGTTTGTTCTCATTTCTAGCGTATCGACATGAAAGGGTACAAACCCCTGTTTGGGCTCTTAGCCTGATTTGCGCTTTAACGATCATCTTGACGCTTATTGTTGGAACACAATCAGGTCGCACACTGATGGACAGCCTTTCCCTCGCCATCAGTGGGGCGGCGATTCCTTGGGAGACCTACGGGGGCCGATTTGAAACGCTGGTTTCTGGAACGGCTCCGGTCTTTTGGATGTTCTTTTTGCTAACCGGGGTTTCTCTGTTTGTCTTGCGCTATAAAGACCCAAAGCGGCAGAGGCCGTTTTGCGTTCCCCTTTACCCTGTCACGCCGGTCCTCTTCTGCGCGACTTCCGCTTATATGCTGTATTCCAGCCTTCAATGGGCCAAATGGTTGAGTTTACTTGGAATCATGCCACTTTTGGCCGGGATATTGGTCTACTTTTGTTGGTGCCGAGAAGTGCGCAAGTGATCTGCTACTTCGCTTGTCATCCAGACGGCAAAAATAGGCTGGAAGGTGGGCTGAGACCCATTTGAGCACGTCTTTTTTTCCTAAATCCGGTTTGTTTTGTTTACCAGTATGGCAATTTTGCTATCCTGTACGAGCAATTGGCCGTAATCCCGCTTTGACTCATCACCAGGACTCATGAATGGCAACGCTATTCGCATTGACTTTCTTTAGCCTCATGTCTTCACAAGTGACGACGAATTGGCTCGTTCTGATTGAGCGAGAACACCATTCGCCAGAGCGGTTGGATGAGGCGATGAACGCATCATTGGGGCAGTTAGACCAGGAGCTTTCAGACATACAGCTCGACTATAGAGATCATATGTCCACTAAGAAACTGCTGAAAAGTGGGAGATGTAAGACTTTAACCACTTCATGTGGAGCGGCGCTGGCGAAAAAGGAAAATGCAACCTATGCATTGCTCATCCAAATCAAGACCCTTGAGGGTGTGTCCTACCTGTCTTACCAGGTCATCGATGATTCTGGTACTGTCCATTTTTCCGAGCCTGCGTTTGAGTTGGATACCGACGAGCACATCAGTTCAGAACTCACCGCTGCCAAGATACGGGCGGATCTCTTGGGGGTTCAACCCACAGCATTGATTATCAAGAGCCAAGAGCAAGGAGCCGAAGCTTTTTTGGATGGTTCGCCAGTTTCCGGGCTGCCCTCTATTGCTCGCAAGATTACGCCAGGTAGTCACTCTGTCCTCATTCGATATTCAAATGGGGCTTTATTTGAGGGTGTCGTGGAGGTTCAAGAAGGCGCAATTGTATTGGTTGACGAGAGCCTACTGAAGAAAACCCAAGAAGGCACGGAAAAGGCAAAAGAAGAGATTTCTGCAGAAGACACATTTGCAGAGGAAAAGCCGATAACCCAATGGTGTTGAAAAAGAGAAGTTAAATGGAAAAAATTATAATTTTTGGAGGGTGCGGTTTTTTAGGGAGTTGGATAGTAAGAGCCTTTTTAAAAAAGGGTTATAGCGTTTCAATTTTTGACTTAAAAATCCAAAAAGCATTGCTCAGCTATGTTATTGGTGAGGATATTAATAAAATTAAATTTATTAATGGTGATATAACAAATTATGATCAGGTGCAAGAAGCAACAAATAATATGGACCATGTAATAAATTTAGCTGGGCTAATGACTCCAGACTGTAGTTCAAATCCTATTTTAGGCGCCAAAGTAAATCTCCTCGGCTCAATTAATGTTTTTGAAGCTTTGAAAAAAAATAATATTAAGTTTTTAGTTTATGCAAGCAGTGCAGGTGTTTTTGGGCAAAAAGATAATTGTTACCCATTTCCAGAAACACATTACGGTGCATATAAGTTAGCGGT
>CAXGWX010000330.1:0-3048 GCA_964013445.1 uncultured Bdellovibrionales bacterium
CCTCCATTGCGTCACTTGGCAAAAGCGAAGTGGTATACTTCTGTGTTTGTTGGGGGCTGGTTTTGTTATACTTTATTCAACACAACACCCCTCCATACGACGAAGACAAACATCGAAAACATCCATTGCACCACTTGGCAAAAGCGAAGTGGTATACTTCTGTGTTTGTTGGGGGCTGATTTTGTTATATTTTATTCAACACAATCACCAACAACGTCGCTCCATACAACAAGAGCCGAGCTTTGCAGGAAGGCCATATATCCTTGGCCCACGTCTAAATCGCCCATACCATTAAACATCTCCCCAGGGGCCCCTGGGACCGGCATGTACATCTCCCCATCATTATTCTTAAGAACTTTGATGGCCGCCTCTGGCGCATGCTCACTTAAATAGTCGTTCAAGCAATCCGGAGAAATCCCCTCGTCTAAGGTGGTGCCAAACATATTCCAACCCTGAACAAAGTTCATCGAGAATTCTGGCTGGGCTAAAAACCCTTCGACGCTTAAAGTCACATCCTCGGTGACTTTGACCTTATAGCCCTGGCCAAATCGAGCCGCACCGATACCGTTAAACCCAGCGTCTGGAGCATAAAAGCTGCCCCATACATCTTTAACGATATGGACAGACTCGGCAACAGGCGCAAAAATAGCATCCATTTCCCGTGCCTCACCATCATCATGCGGCAAGACATAAAACGAAATCATATTCCAGCCCTCTTTGAGTTCAATGTCCTGCACCACCGTTTCCAAGGCAATGTCATCACTGACTTCTTCTGGAATTGTTTCCTCAATGAACTCCTCGGTCGGTATTTCCTCCTCTATCTCTTCGGAGATATCTGTCTCTTCCGCAAAACTTTCTTCTTCGGTAATATTTTCCTCAGGAAACTCCTCGCCGAACCCCTGGTCGAAGTCTTCCATCGGCTCCATTTCCGGTATTTCATCACCGAAGTCGACGCCTTCCGGCTCGACACAATTGCGCAAATCCCCATCGGGACAAGCGCTCGCGGTTCGAACGTATTCATCCTTTTCATAGCTTGAAAGCCTATCCGGGCCGCAGTTGATGATACCGATGCTCAAAACAAGACAAGATAATTTTAGATAACGCATTTTTTAATTCCTTTGTTGTTGTGTTGTGTTTTGCGCCCTCCAGAGCGCACCTCTGCCTTCATCAGGAGCATACAAACTCCATCTTAAAGGGCTTCAAACATATTTTCGGGGACCGATTTTTATTGTTTGTGTTGGTTTTGCGAACCAGCACGCGATTAAAAACGAGAAAGCTTTACCTTATTCTCTTTAATTTAAGCTTCTCGATGTGTTCTTAGATTTTTTCTTCTTCTTTTTCCCTTTGAGGACACGCTTTTCGCCTTTGCTCTGACGTGCATCTCTCTGTTGTAGCTTCGGTGCTAAATCCTCGTCCTCTTGTTCTTCTGCGATGGGTTCTTCCCCTTCTGCATCGGAGTCATCTTCTAAACTGTCTAAATACTCACCCTCACTCGAACTTGGCATTCCAACCATCGCCGGGGGTTCCTGCGACGGGCTTGGCAAAGAGCGCGCACTTACAAAGCTGCAACCATCTCGCACCGCACCCCAATCAAAATAAATTCCACCCTCAGAAGCAATTTTAATTTGATAACCCACTCCAGGCATCAGTTCACCGATACCATTGAAGGACCATTCTGGCAGATATACCGCCCCATTATTGTCTTTAATGGTAAGAAGACCAGCATTGTCAGGGTAGTACTCCTCAATGTATTCATTCAAACATTCTGGTGCGATGGGTTCGCTTAAAGTCGTGCCTAAAATATCCCAGCCATCAAATAAGCTTAGAGCCGTGTTCGCACCGGCGCCTACACCGCCTTCAACCGTAAAAGTGAAAGCCTCATAAACCTTGATTTGATAGCCTTCACCGAAGGCAACCTCGCCCATCATATTAAAACTTCCGGGTATCCAGGCGTTGCCTTGAGCATCTTTAACAATATCAATTTTATCCTCATAACCAGCCAAGAGGTCTTCAATCAAACGACCACAGGAGAAACCGCACTCCGCGTGATACTCTAAGGGCAAAACATTAAACGAGATCATATTCCAACCCGCTTCTAACTCTATGGTCTGCGTGACACAGGTGCTTCCATCACCACCGCATACCCCACACATATCGATGCCACCGCAGAGGCCACATTGGTCCGAATCGTTGGTCGCACAGAGTGGGTCAACATCGTCACTGTTGAAGGCCCAATGGGTCACAACTCCTGTGGTGGGATTTAAAATCCAGAACCCGTCATCGGTGAGATTCTCTTCAGGAATATCTTCCAGACAGATTGGAGATGAACCGGGAGCTGTCGGATCTCCTAAGCCATCCTGATCAACATCCTGATAGGGGGTAATCGGTGATTCACCATCACAGAATTCTGCAAGAGATGGCCATTGTGCGCATCCAAAACCCGTAATATCCCACTGGCTGCAGGTTAAAGTGTCTGATTCGTCATACTGACCAAGACAATAATCCGCCTCATAGGTGGGAAAAGTGACCTCAACGACACAACCTTGAAAGGTCACATTTGCACTGCAATCATCGTTCTCACCAAAGCAAACCTCCCCAAGATAGGGGTCCAAGATGCTGGAGTTAGTCGATGCTCTAAAGCCAGCTTGCAGAAAAAAGACCTCATCCTCACCAATTTCCATATTAAAATCCGCATCCGTATCTATAATAAAGTGGCTGCCAGGCTCAGTGGCGCCAATGACTTCATAATCGGAAATATCTGCATCCGTATAAGACGAGACATTAAAATCCCCCACATCACTATTGAACGTGGTAACACCGGTTGAAAAAAATGCTTCCTGCAATTTAGAAAATAAAAGATAAGGACCAACCTCTGTGCTGCTCTCAACTCCACAGATCACGCTCTCAACCACCGTGCCTTGCGGCAAACTTACGGTTGCATTCCAAACTTGAGGATTCTCATCGACAGAAGGGCAATCCGCAGAAGTGGGCATTGGTGCGCCAGGGCTTGGATTATTGGCGTAGGCCGCTTGCGTATAGGAAGCAAGC
>CAXGWX010000331.1:0-3046 GCA_964013445.1 uncultured Bdellovibrionales bacterium
TTGCTTTTGCTACGCACGGGCAGACAAGCGCAAGATAGTCCCGTGCGCGCAGCGACATTACGGACGATAGGGGCAACAGCCTTATTTATTTTCATCAGTCTTGCGGTGATAGGTGTCTTGCACGATGTGCTTTTCCATAAGCCGGTGGCTCTTACCTTTGCGGCGGCGTGTGGTCTCTTGATGTCTTATAGGCACAGACTTCTAGTGGACATAACCAATAGCTCTGAGTGATTCAATATTGTCATCTTGCGGCTGGTTTTTATAGGCTTTGCCTTTTTCAACCAAAGCACGTGCCGTTTTTTCAAATTGTGCCGTTAAGCCGCTAAAGTTTATCGATTGCAGGTAATCCTTGTCGTCGATCATATTCTTTTGCTCGTTTGGATCAGCGTCGAGAGCGTAGAGCTTTGTGATGGTAGGTCTGCCGTCGTAGAACATGGTTTTAATATATACGGTATTATCCAGGCGGTACCGATAGGTGCGTCGTCCGTGGCGGCCGTGGCTGGCCATCATCGGCTTTTTCTCCCACGGCACTTGGTTGCGGAGCTGCGCTAGAAGGCTTTTACCTTGAATTGTTGGTCGTCCTGGAGTGCGGTCTGATTGAAGGCCAATATAGTCGAGTATTGAAGGTAGGAGATCAATTTGTGAAACAGGGTTGTTGATGATTGCGGGTTGCCCGAATTTATCTGCGTCCGCCGAAGGAAATTTCATGATAAGGGGCACATTGACCATTTCCCGATGCACCGTATGGCCGTGGCCCAAGTGGCCGTGGTCGAGAAACTCTTCTCCATGGTCAGAAGTTAATAGGATGAGACCATCTTCACCAAAGTGCTCGTGCCATTTTTTCAAAAGCCGGCCAATGGCTTTATCCATATAGACGATTTCATTATCATAGCGGTGTTTAAGTCGCTGCATTTGCGCTGGTCTGGGGCGGTCATCGACGTCCTTGTGTAAATGGTCCTTCCAAACATAATAGTTGATAGGCTCACTTGTTGGCGGGTCCGGGCTAATTTCTGGATGTGGGTGGTAGGGGGCATGGGGATCCATATAATGGACATAGAGAAAGAGCGGCTGGTCGTGAGGCTTGGTAATGACCTCGATAGCCCGATCTGTGAGTCTGGGGGCGCCATAATAGAAGGTTACAAAAGTATCGCGGAGAAAATGGTGGACCTTTTCAGGGAGAAGTCGGAATGCAGGTAAGGAAAATGCAAACCTAAAGCCGGAGCGTTGAAAATAAGTCTCGTATCCTTGTGCGAAGCCAGCCCTGGGTTCAACAAGGATATTGTCGACGATGGCATGGGTGGTATAGCCGGCATCGTACAAATATTCAGGAAGGGTTTTTACCCACTTGGGGAGAATGCCGGAAGATGCGTCTGTGGTGGTGTTATGAATGCCGGTGAGCATGGTGGCCATGGCAGGAATAGTCCAGCCGGAGGATGATTCCGCATCACTAAAGGTGATGGCATCTTGAGCGAATTGGCCCAGTTCAGGGGTGAGTGGGAAGTCTATGGAAGGTCCATAGAGCGTATCGGCTCTAAGTGTATCCATGACAACCCAGAGAATGGGCGGCGACGATTTGAGTTCATCTGTGCTGCTCTCTGCTCTTTGTGTTGCCGGAGGTACTGCTTGTCTCTTTGCCCGAAGCTGATAGCTCAAGAGGCTAATGGTGAGGGCGACGAGTATTGTACCTATCAGAACATTTCGTCTTGCGGGCCTGAAACTCCAGATTCTAGTCGGTGTAATGACCCCCAAACCGGCACCGAGAACCGCGCCAACAACCAGGCTGCTGAGAAAAGCAATCAGAAGCAATACTGTACTGTCGATGGTTGGGTCGAAAAGAAAGCCAATCGCAAGTGTGGCTCCCAGTAGGTCCATCGTAAAGTGCAAGGTACTACAAAACATACCAATCTTAAGGCCACGCAGAAGACGAATTTTTGCGGGATATGGCTGATTTGTAGCTGTCATTCCGCATTCTTCATTAGCCCATGGTTTTTAAAAAGCAAAGCTTGATTGCGTTTGGCCAAGCGCTTATAGGATCGTAAAAGCAGGCTTTATTCCTGCAAAGCGATGTTCTCCATGGGATTTGATAAACTAAGGGTAGCGCTGGTCCACGACTGGCTCGTCAGTCAGCGAGGTGGTGAGCACGTTCTGCTGGAAATCGCCAAACTCTTTCCAGACGCACCGATTTTCACTCTGGTGCACAAGCCAGGAAGTGTGGCTCCTGAGCTTGAGTCCCATCCTATTGTGACCAGTTTTATCCAGAATCTTCCTGGTGCTCCCAATCGCTTTCGGCCTTATTTGCCACTCTTCCCAAGAGCAGTCGAATCTTTCGACTTAGGCGACTATGACTTGATTGTTTCAACCAGTCATTGTGTGGCTAAAGGGGTTAGAGTCAGGGCGGGGCAAAAGCATCTCACCTATATACATACGCCAATGCGCTATATTTGGGATCAGCTCGATATGTATTTGCCGAAAATACCGGGTAGGGAGTATTTGGCAGAAGTCGCCCGATTGCTTACAGGTTCTTTGCGGGATTGGGATGTTGAATCTTCCCAACGCCCATCACGTATTGTCGCTAATTCTAATTTTGTAGCTCAGCGCATTCAGGATTATTGGGGGAGGCAAGCGCAGGTTATTCATCCGCCGGTGGATACGGACTTCTTTTCGGCTCAGGCGGAGTCTGCGGAGCGTTCAGGCTTTTTGGTTGTCAGTGCTTTGGTGGCTTATAAGTCGGTTCATTTAGCTGTTGATTGGGCTACAAAGCACGATGAGCACTTGTCCGTCTATGGGGACGGGCCTGAACTCAAGAACCTTAAAGCGCGGGCCGGAAAGACGGTCAGTTTTATTCAAGGAGCGCCCAGGAGCGCTATTGCACAGGCCTATGCTAATGCGGAGGCGTTGCTCTTCTGCGGTACGGAAGACTTCGGAATCGTCCCGGTGGAGGCGATGGCGACAGGTTGTCCCGTGGTTGCTCTTAATCGTGGAGGCTGTCGGGAATCGGTTATCGGCGAGGGGCCAGCGGCAACAGGCGTCTTTTTTGATCGCGCCA
>CAXGWX010000332.1:0-2996 GCA_964013445.1 uncultured Bdellovibrionales bacterium
ATTTAACAAGCGCTCCTTTTTCCGCCACTCGTGCCAGACGTATGCAGCCCGGTGAACGTTATAAGATTGCCACGGAGCAATCGGTTTTGGTTGAAAATGGCTTGAAATACACAGCCACCATGTTGCCCGGTGTGAGCTCCTCTATGGTTCACGATTTGGGACCATCCGTCGGGGCTGAAATGATTGTCGCCGTTGAGGGAGAGACATCCATTGAGCTGGTTCGCGGTTTCGGTTCCAAGGTTGCTTTACGAGTATCTTCCGTTGATGACCGGGTACACGCAGGAAATGATCGACAAATGAAAGCGGGTGTTGGTCTTTTTGTTGATGCGAGTCTGGGTGAATACGCGACAAAAACATTTACCCGCATGGCTGGACAACAGGTAGAAGAAGAATTGAAAACCCTTGAAGGGCAAAAGAACCATATGGACCTTAAGTTGATGCCTTATGCAGAGCGGGTTAACAGCAAGGGTGAGTTGGCCATGTCCTCAAGAAAGAAGAAGATTGATGGCAATGTCACGCTTTATGAAGTTGTTTTCGATTTGGATAAGAAAGAGGCGAAGGATATTTTTAATCGAGTGGTCGGTGCTAAGCACGGGGACAAGCCTAAGCAAATCGATTTCTCCGCTTTAAGCAATTTAGGAACTGAGAGTGGTGTGGAAGTTGTCACCAACAATATCACAAAGGCATCCCGCACGGCTGCGGAAAAGACCTTTGCGGCTTTTGGATACCAGGCTCAGCGTTCAAATGTAGAGGAAAGCTTTTCCACGAAGCAAGTCACCAATGGCAAAACCGAGTCTGTGTTTGAAGATAACTTTTCAGTGCGCCGTTCACGTCAGCGTCGCAGTGGAGATTCCAAAGAGTCGATGATTGTGGCTCGAGCCAAAACAGTTAAAGATGAAAACGATAATGTGAGCGCCGCCGGTGTAGGGTTAGGCCTGCATTATAATCTGGATGCGGACAAGGCAGGACTTTCCGAGCTTGCGGATTTTCTTTCTTTGGCAGGTGAAATTGATTCGAATTCAAAAGCATCTGTGCAGTTGGAAAACCTCCTGGACAATGCGGGTGATTTAAAACGACGCCGTATTCTTGGCTTACCTATGGGTGAGCGCACGGTTGGTGCATTGAATGGACGGCTGGAAGTTGAGCTTAATGCGGATGCGGTTAATCGTTTGCTTAAGAAAGTAGCGGATCCGGATCAGCAAAAGCAACTTTGGGGCTCACTTGCAGCAGCTTACGCCAAGCGAAACCGCACAAAGAATGTGCCGCAGTGGCCAGTACCGACACTTATGCGTAAGGATTGGTTAGGTACCGCCCGTCGACGACTCTTTACCTTTAAGGCTTCTGATAATGCTTTCTTGAGCGCGAATAATGGCATGAAGGTTTTACAAAAAGCGGCTGATACAAAAGATCCTAAAGAATGTGCCCGTCTTTTGAGCGAGGCTTTTGATTTCTTCCGCCATGATCCTGGTTCACTCGGTGTACTCATCAAGGCTGCGAAGTCAGAGGGTGCAGACCAGTGCGAGGCGGTTCATATGAATTTTGACTTGAGTGGTCAGACCGACGCCTTAAATCGTCAGGGTGCAGCCGATTCATCAGCTGTGTCCGGTTCAGGTATGGCAGCGGCATCCTGAACAGCCAGCTTCTTAAGTTCTTCTCCACAATAATTTTGCGCTTTAACAATCTGAGCTTGCTCCAGATGCATAAGGGCAATTTTTAAAGAATCTATCTTATAAGCCGATGCGGCGTGTTGAAGTGTTTGCGTCAAGGGACTGAGAAAGGGTTCAGGCCAGATCCAAACATCTTTGCGATTTTTCTGATGAGACTTTCCCTGGGGCCATCGCGTACAAAGTTGCAAAAGATTTTTCTCTAATTCGGAGAGTGAAAACTCCACATCCTGCGGGAGCCATTCAAAAAGAAAGCCATGGGGCCATCTCTTAAAGCCACTTGGTGGCGGCACAGGATCGGAAAAAACACGATAACCCGCATCCCGAGCCAATGTGCTGAGATCTGCAACCTGTTTAAATTGTTCTGAGCTTTTGTCCCGCAGAAATTCTACCCTTTTTTGTAGCTGGCTTCGATATTTAGGGCTGGCAAGGCGCGGTGCGGCGATAAGAATAATGTTTTTAGAACCTAAGTTCAGCACCTCTTGTCCGTAGCGTGCGCCAAAAATACTGGTGTCGCTTTGGGTCAGCCATATGGCCTTATCCGGAAGCTCGGCAAAGGCTTCCTGGAGAAAGAGTTCGCCCCGGTGATCATCCTTGGGTGAATTTTCAGCCAAGGCGCCAGGGCTGGTCAACAAAACAAGAAGGCATTGACCCAGACAAAGTAGCTTGAGTGCCTTTGTCGAAAAATCGGGCGAAGATTTTGCGGCGAGCAGCAAGGCGACCAAAAGTGGTGCACCAAAGAATCGTTCCGCCAAGGCCTGATAGTGTGGTGCGGCAGGCAGTTGGATGAGCCCAACAAAGACGATGTGTAAGACAAGGCTTAGGTAAAGACCGATAAGCATCTTATCGCGCAGCAAGCTTTCGGAGCGAATTTTACTCAAGCCAACGAAGATAAACAAAGAGGGGAGCAGCGAGGTTAATCCCAAATGGCGTAGCCAGATCGGCAAATAGGAAGTCGAATCGGTCGGTGCCTGAGCGGCGAGTTCAAGGGTGCCATAGGGGCCGCGTAAGGCGTAAGAGAAAAGGTCGCCCCAGCCCGTGATGGGTAAGAAGGCGAAGTCCGGATTGCTTTGCTGATGCAGCCAGAGCAGACTGTAGGCGAGAAGGCCCATGGCTGTTCCTGCGGAAAAACCAATCCAGGAGCGGATGCTTCGCTGCTGAGAAGTTAACCAAAACACAGAAAGAACAAAGGGAGCCCAGAGCACAATCATATGGTGATGGGCGGCGCCAAGCCCGCAAAGAAGGCCAAAAAAGAAAAAGGAGCATGGCCCAGAATATTTATTCAAGCGGGATAAGCCAAAACTCACCAACGCAATGCAAAGCATATGGTGC
>CAXGWX010000333.1:0-2995 GCA_964013445.1 uncultured Bdellovibrionales bacterium
CACCGCTTTGAAGCATTGGTCATACACGAACCGTTCTTCGGTTATCGCACCCCACCCATGGGCCCCTACAGCCCTATGCCGGAAGTACTCGCTGATCTGGAAATGCCACTTCCTATGGGCGGCAGTGTAAGTGCACTTGAAGCCCTGGGGAAAACACAGCTTGGTTACAGCCGCCGACCAAAGAAATGGGCTTATAATAAACAGCAGTTCCTGGGTCGTTGGCTCTACAACGGCGAAGGTTTAGACTTGGGAGTCTACGCCGCCAGTGTACTCGACCGGGACGGCATATTCTCTTTAAGTGAACTTAATGCGGATTCCCTCGTAGTCAAAGTCCCTCTCAAGCATTTGCGTTACGAACTTGTTGGGGTCTCCAGCGCCAGCGCCTACGGTTCCTGGCTCTTTAAATCTGAAATCGTTGCCACTCTCAATAAAGCCTATAACACCATGGTTCAAAGCGCCGACGGGCCACTTATTGAGATGCAACGGGAAAACGCCTTCAATCTCATGTTAGGCATCGGTTATAGCGGCATCGAGCAAACCACCATCGACCTGGAATATGGCCAGAGCTGGCTACAAAATGAAATATCCAACATCGTCTACCCTATTGATATACCAAACCTGGCCTTAAGAATTTCCCGCAGTTTTTTACGGGAGGATTTGCGTTTGAATTTTGCTTTAAGCGCCCTTGGCTTTGAACTGGAGCAGGGCTGGATCGGCCGATTTGACCTCAGCTACATCCTTGATGACGGCATCAAAGTCGGTCTGGGCGGGATCACCTATCAACCGGG
Organism: uncultured Bdellovibrionales bacterium; assembly: GCA_964013445.1. Classification (GTDB taxonomy): domain Bacteria; phylum Myxococcota; class XYA12-FULL-58-9; order XYA12-FULL-58-9; family JASMKV01; genus JASMKV01. Next base: position 789 of record CAXGWX010000333.1, read on the forward strand.
GACCAAAGAGCGTTCCCCTCTTGAAGGCCTAAACACCCACGACCAAATTTTTGCCAGTTTTCGCTGGGATTTCAATCTCTAGAAAAGTTTATTCTAAGGTATAAACATGCACACCTTGCTCTTTTCCTTTTAAGCTCAGTGTTCCAATTTCCTTAAATGAGGGTAAACCGTCGCTGCTTTCTTTTCTGGCCTCTTGAATCGTTGCTTCTGAGATCAAAACCTCTACCCCCAACTCCTTCGTCGACGATTCGAGACGACTCGCCGCATTAACCACATCGCCAAGCACCGTATAACTCATGCGGTCCTGCGCTCCCATATTCCCCGCAACAACGTCTCCGAAATGCACCCCGACACCTTGGCGTAATGGTTCAAGCCCCTGCTCTTTTCTGACTTCGTTGTGCTTCAGCAAGGCTTGCTGCATACCATGGGCTGCACGTATCGCCGCCGCAGCATCATTATCACCCTTTTCCGGCGCACCAAAAACCGCCATAATCGCGTCACCAATAAATTTATCCACCACTCCGCCTTCATTGTGAATGATATCTATCATGACTTCCATATAAGCGTTGAGTTCCCGCACCAACGCTTTGGGTTCATGGGTTTCAGAATAAGTGGTAAAACCACGTAAGTCGGAAAAGAGTATCGCCACCGGACATCGCTTGCCACCCAGCTTCACTTCCCCGGTCTTCAAGAGTTCGTCCGCAAGTGGTGCAGAGAGAAAGGTGCCCATGCGCAAATGGGCTCGCTCGAAGTGCTGCGCACTCTTAGCGCCTTCAAAGATTAAATGTCTGGTCCGAACCAAAACCAGAGCCGCAATTAACACCCCCGCCAGATATAAACAGGCAACGAGAATCATTTCCGTAACACCGTAGGTAATCCGCGCCTGATTAAAATAGAGGTCAGAAACCAGCAGAAGGCCATTGCCTACAACGCTTATGCCGCAGGCCAAACAAATGCTGGTTTTGAAAGCCTCAGTGCCGCTGCCACCAGCACCAACAAGATAATGCATCCTTCCGGCATATAGAAAAAGCCGCGATAGGTTTCTGTTGGCCATATGACCCACGGTGCCAAGGCGCCGTAAGTAACAACAAAGTCGAGAGCGACGGACAATCTTCGGCTCCATCGACCACCACTATCCTTTTTCAATTCCCTCAGAGAGTAAAAGGAGACAAAGACCCCCATCCAGAGAAAGAGCTGCATGGTCAACGCACCCGGTTCTCCATTGAGGCAGGCGGGAAGACTCCGCTCCGGAACCAGAAGGAGAAGGCGGGCAGAAAACATGAGACAAAGGGCAACCCTGGTCCAGGCCACCGCCTGCTCGGAACGATAGCTCTCGGTGATTAAGAAGTCCCAAAGCACTTCATCAAGACTGCGCTCCTCTCGCTTCGCCGAGGAGTTTTCCTTTTCCATCCTTGCATTTGTTTTCACCATCAAACCTCAAAAACCAAGCCCATCTTAAACGGCATGAGGTTCCTATTGCAAGAGCCAGCTTTGCCAACAAATATCTTTGACACAAAGCCGCTGAGTCAACTTCTCAATTAAAGTGAGCCTTTAAGCCAACGCAGAAAGCGACCAATTTGATGATAAAATGCTGTGCGGCTCTTTTCATTTTTCACCAATGGTGCGTCAGTTAAATAAGGAACATACATAGAGTGACGCAGGCTGGCCCGGCCGGTTTTTGTCGAACGCTCGACTCGATGCCAAAGGCGCCCATCATGCACCGTAAGGTCTCCAGCTTTCGTCCGCACCATAATTTCCTGCGGATCCGCCTTGTGGGAGAGGAAATAAAGTTTGCGAAAACACATTTGCAAAAAGCCCTGGTTGTGAGTCCCAGGAATTAAGCGCAGCCCACCGTCTTCCGGCCCAATATCATTATAATGCAAACCAACGTTCAACATACGCTTAGGCAGACGTAAAAGAAAAAGGTCACGCAAACCATCTGTGTGCCAACCAAGCCGTTTATAAATAGAGCCGGGCACATTCATAAAGCGATTAAGCACCACCCCATCGCGCTCGTCTGAGCCTACACGGGTGTTTTCGCCAATCAGATTTTTCACAGCATCAAAGCGTTTATCGTGAACAATCTTATCTACGGTTGGGGAAAACTTGGAAAGAAAGTTGAAACGTTGCACAAAGGGATTTCCATCTTCGTCTTTACCCCAAAAGATAGGCACCCCATTATTCATTTTTCGGTCTTGCGCTATCCA
>CAXGWX010000334.1:0-2995 GCA_964013445.1 uncultured Bdellovibrionales bacterium
ACCCCTTGCACATCATTCTCCAAAGTTTTGATAAGCTTCCGTACTTGCGAAAACTTTAGATTTGAGACTTCTAATGCAACTTTAGTGATGCCGCCTAGTTCGCTCTGCCAGTGTTTTAAAAGTTTGCCTAATAAATCATCCGCAGCCCTCGTCGCCACTTTCTTTAATGCTTTAGTGCCCCCGGTTATAGGGTCGATATGACCAACCGAATCAACAAGTGTTGTGGTTGAAATAATTGAACCGTTGGCTAACTCAATGACTCGCAACGAAATGTTGGCCCGCACCGAATGCATCTTCGACCCGAGGATTGGACCACCGTCCGTCGCCACCGCCTTACCAACAACAACGTATTCTGCTCCCGTACGTCCAGCGAAACTCTTAATCGCCAAATCACTAGGAGCCGCCTGAGTCACAGCGGAGTCTATCTGGATTTTTCCTTGCAGGGCTTGACGATCAACAAAGCGCACACCCTTTTGCCCCAAAACATCAATCATTTGATTTTCCACAACATCAAGATTTGTTGAAAATGTTTTATCGCCCCACCAAAAGCTTGCGCTGCCTTGATTAACGTTCTGCTCGGCCAACATTAATAGGACTCGCGGCTCATTTTTAGCACGCAACACCGAAAGCACAGCTTGCGCATCATCAGCCAAAGCCTTTTTGGCGACCCATGCCTTAACTTTCACCGTATACACACCTGAATCACGTTCCTCGTCCATCAACTCATAGCGTTCAACATAACCACTGGCACGACTATAAATTTTATCCGACAACAATGTGTAATTCTGGGTAACGGTTTCGCTCTGGACCAGAGTCCCTAAACTTTGCTCAACCGCATTACGCAAGGCCTTTTCGACAGCTCGCTCTTTTGCCAAAGGGATATTGTCTTTAACAATCGCTGCTTCTCCCTTTACAACGAGCCCGTCCGATGCGGCCACGGGCAGCGCCAAAACACTCACAAGAAATACAGGCAACACCCTATGCTTTAATAAATCCATTTCCCAAACCTTTCGAATCGATCAATCGATTACCACCATGACTTTACCAGCTTGTATAACGCCAGCCAGTGCTTTGATTTTTTCTAAATCTTTATCCGCGACAACCAAATCGGATGATGCTGGAGAACTTGTCCGCAGAGCCCGCACGACTAACGGCCGCTCCCCACTGCGAGCATCCTTTTGTGCTTTGTCAAGCGTTGCTGAATAGCCTACAGCCCCACTTTCCCCAATGAGATTATCTTGCACTAACGAAACGTCAAAGAGCACTTCCCCTGACTCACTTTTTACTGTCGGGGCCAACGCTGGTTCAAACCCCAAACCCTTAGCATTAAAAATAAGTCCTGTGAAAAGGTCTCCCTCCTTGCTTTTCGCCCCTGCGACCTTTTTACCTTCGAGAAAAGCATCAAAGAACACGCCGTCAATTGGCATCTCAACGACTAAGTCGACGCCTCCATCGGAATAATAACGGGTATCGATAACCTTAAACCCCTTTACCCAGCCTTCAATCTTCGTTCGCAATTCTTTGTCGTCAGCAAGAACGTTGCCTACTGACTTGCCAGTGCTGACCCGCACCCCCTTTGTCGTTTCCAGGATATTCCTTAACGCGTCAAGTTTTGCTGCTCTCTCTGCGCCTAAGCGAGCAACTGCAACATTGGCCGCCTTCAAATCGGGAGCACCACTTCCGGTTGCCCTAATCCTATTCTTTGCCCATAACACTTCACCGTGTTTTGGGCTGTCCTTCGCCTCAGCCTGACTTTGCGGAAAAGCCAAGAGGAGCGCTACCACAACCATCAGAGACGACCTCAATTCCACCTTCATTATATTGTCCTTTTTTTCATTCAAGCCTATCTACTCCCAAAACTCGACCAGCAGAGAGAGCGCTGTCTGCGCTTCCTTCTGCAAAAACTCAACCTCGTTCATGTCATCAGGCAGCTCACCATCCAAATATGAATCCGCATACACCATCGACTGTATTGTACCCTTTCCAGCCAAAAGTGCCAGCAGGCCGGCCTTACCTTCCTCGAAGCCAAAACATTGCGCTATTTCACGTCCCAGCGCATTCCCCCCCACACTTACCAAGCCACCTTTCTGCTGCCGAGCGCAAAGAGAAAGCTGGGGAGAGAGGACCCTGGTCACTTCGCCGCGAAATGGTTCAATGTTATTGTGACCTCTTACACAGATACTTTCACTCTCCGTTTCGACACCAAGCACGAGAACTCGGGAAAAGTAGTTTAAGTAACCACCTCCCAAACATTCTGCAATGTCTTCAGCTGTTAAGCAGGTAAAGGCTCGGTCAACCGCTTCATAAAAATCAACTGATTCGATCTGCTTACTCTCTGGTGCACTCGCGAGCACAGAAAAGCCTATCTTTGATTTAACTCCATCCGCTCCATCTTTTGGCACTTCCAACACAATAGGCGCCTCCACAGCCTCTTCATCGCTTAAAAGCTGGTCAAGGTCCTGATTAGAGAGTTCCATAAAGATACTGGAGGAGCCAAGGGACCGGGCCGGTAACTCAAGCAGTACCGGTTCTTCAATCGCCTCTCCCTGCACATCACCATCGCTATAAAACCGCTCTAAAGCCGCATCGATTTCGCTTTCAATGGCCAAATATGCGCCCACCGGAGAGCCTATGGTGGTACTCACTTCCTCAAGGCGACTCAATGCACTGCCATCCGCAACTGCCACGCCTAAGACATCGCCATCCCAAGTATAAGGCACGACACGCAAACGCTTAGCAAGATCTCCACTTATCTTGGCCAGAGCCTCCGCCTCAATATCGTCCAGACTTCCTGGGGGTAAGGGAGGCAGTGAAAGTTGGCGGGAAAGAATATCCAAGAGTGCTTCTGGGTCGAGATAGCCCAATTCTACCAAACATGAGCCAAGCAGCTTCGAGTTGCGTCGCTGCAATCTTAGGCCGTCGTAAAGCTGTGGTCGGGTAATCAGCTCTTCCCGCACCAACAAAAGTCCTAATGGTTCATGACTCGACACGTCGC
>CAXGWX010000335.1:0-2974 GCA_964013445.1 uncultured Bdellovibrionales bacterium
ACGGGCAATTCCTAAAAATGCAGAGAGGGCAAACATGTTTTTCACCGCAAAAAACTTCCAGGGATGATCTTCCAAAAGCGGCGCCAGAATAGGGTTAAGTTCGTTCACCGTGCCGTTACGAACAAAGACAAAAGTGCATACCGTATCAATCATCGATAAAAGCATATAAGCGACAAAGTACCGCTTCGCACTGGTACTCAAACGATCCGTAAAGGTAATCGTTAGGTCCGCAATCTGCTGCGGCACAAAAGACCGCTTACCCCGATAGGCATAGCGGTCAAAGGCAGCACCCGTATTTCTTCGGCGGTCCTTTCCCACATAACTTTCGGTCGCCACCAAATCATGGCTTTGCAATATCCTGGCCTGCCCCGGCACAATCGTATCGTCCGCCTCCACAGGAATCTGAATCATGGATGCATCATCCATGGCCCGCTCATACAATTCACCCATAAAATCCATATGCTTGGCCTCAATATCCTTGGGCACCATACCGACAATAAGTGTCACATAAGGCTGCTCTTTCCATGGTAGCAAAGCCAAATAGATTGTCATCTGGGCGGAATGCTGATCCAAAGAGTAAAGCTCCTGCTCTTTCCAGAGGTATCCTAAATAGCTCATACAGGGATGTTCTTTATAAAGGCTGTTTAGCTCCTCTCCCGACTGCTTGATTGGCTCACCCCATTCTTCACGGAGATCTTTTTTCAGGCGCTCAAGGGACGGACCAAGGGGCAATACAAGTTGGTTTACGAGATTATCTTTTTCTTGTCCAAATGGCCGAATAACCCGGTCATGAACTTGCGTCAGACGGGCAACGGTCCACTTCATCAGTGCCTGTACTCTCTCCCAATGAGAAACCTCTGGTGACGAGGCTTGCGAGTGTTCGAGCTTGATTGTCGAACGCCCAACAGCCAGCAGCTCACCCACCGCTTTCTGAATATTTCTCGCCTTCCCTGGCTTCGGGACAATCGCCGCAGCCAGACGTCCGGCCTTGACCGCGACGAGGTTCGGAACCTCCTTATAGGGCGCCCAGAGAAGGGAACGGATATGTGGCTGTTCAGTTTTACACTTCTCAAGCAACTCAATCGCACCCTCCTCCGGCAGATCATAGTCGACAACAAGAACAGAAATCTTCTCTGCGCTCAAAATGTCATATGCATCCGCAAGAGAATTAGTCGGCACAACACTCACTCCAATCAAGGCTTGGTGGAGAAGTCGCATTGATTCTTCCTCGTGGGTAAGCAGCAACACCTTACCGAGATTGACATCTAATTCTGTGGGGTCATCGAAGTCCATGGTTCTCGCTTGCTAAACTTAGGAGCAATAATTGCAGCATAGCTTCTCAGCACCGTCGCAAACAAGAAAAATGTATCTTGATCAACAAAAGCGACTCCGGCATGGTGGCTGGCTTGGAGGTCAAAATGCCTGACAAATCTTTTTGGAATGAGCGCTGGAAGAAAAACGAACTGGGATTTCATGCCTTAGATGTAAATCCACACCTGCAAGCCTACATTGAGCACTTAACCCCTACAAAAGAGGAAAAGATACTCGTTCCTCTCTGCGGAAAAACCCTTGATTTACTCTATTTAAGTCAAAGGTTCGGCGAAGTCTGGGGTGTAGAATATATTGAAAAGGCGGCCATCGATTTTTTTGCAGAACATAACCTGGATGCTGCTTGTACCGAATTAGAATACGGAAAAATATATCAGGCCAAAAACATCCACATTGTTGTGGCGGATATTTTTTCCTTTCTGGAAAACACATCCATTCAATTTGACGCTCTTTATGACCGAGCCTCACTTATCGCGCTGGAAGAAGAGCCACGAAAAGCCTACGCCCAAAAGATACAAGAAACACTTAAGCCGAGAGCTAAGGTCCTGCTCATTGCCCTGGATTACCCCCAGGAGCAGATGCCTGGCCCTCCTTTTAGTGTCGCGCCGGAAGAAATAGATGGGCACTTCGAAGGCAGCCGGCGCCTTACCCTCCTGAGCAGGACAAATATTATTGAAAAAGAAAGTAAATGGCGGGAGCGAGGGGTTAGCTGTATTTATGAAACAGTCTTTACCCACACCACTTAAGAACCATAGATCGACTCGAGAAGCTGTAAGCGGTCGTTTCCCCAAAAAAGTTCCTCATCGACAAAAATTGACGGCGCCCCAAAAGCACCGCGCGCCACCGCCTCATCGGTGGTTGCACGCAACTCGTCTTTGATAGTCTGCTCTTGCGCTTGTGCTAACAAGGCTGCTGGATCCTCATGCAGATCACCTATCAGCTCGCTAACAACCGCCAACTCAGAAACGTTTTTCCCCTCAGCCCAATAGGCGGACAGGACCCGCTCTGCAAAGCGGTTACCAATCTCTGAGTGCAAAGCGGCGGTAGCCACACGCATCGGTAAAAGCGTGTTGATCGGAAAGGCAACTTCATTAAAGGAACAAATAGGCACCTTATAATGCTTGGCCCAACGCTCCAGATCCTTGACCATATACATTGCCTTCGCAGGCACCTGAGCCGGCATACTATTGCCAGTGGAACGAAAAACGCCACCAAGTAAAAAGGGTCGCAACTCAACGGCTAAATTGGTTGCCGCGCTTATTTTGGAGAGCTGGGTAAAGGCCAGATAGGTATAAGGACTGCCTACATCCCAAAAAAACTCTATTTTCTTCAAAGATTATCTCCTCTTAGCCTCAAGTTGGCCACTCTTCTATTATAGCCTTAAGGACCATTTTCAGGCAACAGATGACAAAAAAAAGCGAATATTATTATGAACTTGTCAAAGTAATTTTGACTCATTAAGGTTACATCCAATGGCTGGCAGAATTACCAAAGGCCCCCCTGCCATGCGGCCAAAGCCCTCCCCGGAAGTGAGAGAACCCTCATCAGCGAGCATTTCTGCGCAGAAATCGCAACTAAGCGGAGCGAAGCAGACACCAGATGCTCCAAGGCAGAAGGATCGCTCGCAAAACTTTCTAAAACTCCA
>CAXGWX010000336.1:0-2967 GCA_964013445.1 uncultured Bdellovibrionales bacterium
ATCATCGGCTGCGAAACATAATAGAGTCGGGAACGTTTTCCATGACGCATTGGCGGCGGATGATGCTCAGAAAGATAGCGGCAAAAGCGATTAAGCTCCCCCGTCGCCACCCTCCGATGCCGTTCCTTTTGGATATCGACGATTTGTGGCAAAAGCTTTAAAACATGTCGACCGGTTTTGGCGGACACACGCTGATGGGTGCAAAAACTGGCAAAGGGTATACATCGGCGCAGATCCTCTACCGGGTCCTGCTCCTCCTGGTTGACCAAATCCCACTTATTCAAGACAATCAAAACACCCTTGCCTCGGTCGTCGATCAAACCCGCAAGCCGTGCCTCCTGCTGAGCTATAGGCTGACTCGCATCAACCACGAGCAGCACCACATCTGCACGCTCGAGACTTCGGACGGAGCGCATCGCCGCGAACCGTTCAAGGGGACCTTGCACCAAGCGCTTACGTCGTAACCCAGCCGTATCAATGAAAACAAAATCCTGCCCCTCAAAATTTAAGGGCGTATCCACCGCATCTCTTGTGGTTCCCGGCAAATCTGCCGCCACCAGGCGCTCTTCCCCGAGTAGCGTATTGATCAGAGATGACTTGCCCACATTCGGGCGCCCTACCACCGCCACACGAATTGGTCCGCCCTCCCAAAGAATCCGAGAAACTTCGTCCTCCTCAAGTTCTTCGGCGGACACATCACGGTGGGACAACTCCGCATCCCTGAGGGCCTGAGCACTGGGCGGCAGCACTTCAGCAAAAACTCTGTCGACCAAATCACCTAAGCCACGACCATGCTCGCACGAAATCGTAATGAAGTTGTCTAAACCCAGCTCGTAAAAGCCCCAGACCTGCTCTTCATGGTCTTCAACATCAATTTTATTCACCACCGCCACCATACTCTTCTCATGCTTACGTAAGAGTTCAATGGCTTCACTGTCTGCCGGATGTGGCCCGTCCTTGCCATCCAAAACCAAAATAACAAAATCCGCCTCTTCAATAGCTAAGCGCGTCTGCTCACGGATTTGTTTGGCCAATGGACCATCGTCATCCAGATCAAACCCACCCGTATCCACCAAACGAATGACGTGTTCATCGATTTCTGCCTGGGCATAAACCCGGTCTCGGGTTACTCCCGGCACATCATAGACCACCGACGTTCGCTGCCCTACCAAGCGATTAAAGAGTGTCGACTTACCCACATTCGGGCGGCCAACAATGGCCACAAGAGGTGGCTCCATATTGTATTGTGAAACGTCCATTCGAGCCTCTGACTATGCATCCAAGCCATAGCGTCGTAGAGCTGCTTTGCTCTGGGTCCAATTCTTATCGACAACCACTTGCAGTCGCAAGAAAACCGGTGCGCCCAACATCTCCTCGATGCCTGCCCGTGCCTTCGAACTAATGGATTTGATCTTAGCACCACCTTTGCCGACAACAATACCCTTTTGCGAATCTCGCTCGACGATAATACGCCCGTGCAAGCGACACATGGGCTTTTTCTCGTTGTCCCGGACATCATCAAACTCATCGATAACAACCGCCGCACCATGAGGTACTTCCTGATCCAGTCCGAGCAAAAGCTGTTCACGAATAAACTCTGCACAGAGTAAGCGCTCCGCCTGATCCGTATGTATGTCGGTCGGAAAAAGGGGCTCAGAGACCGGCAACCGCTTCTCCACTGCCTCCAAAAGAAAATCCACACCATCACCATTCATACCTGAAATAGGTAAAATATCATCGGGTGCGAATGCCTCTTGAACCAAATTTATCCATGGCAGCAAATCGTGCTTTGCTTTTAACTTGTCGATTTTATTTAAAACCACAATCAGCTTACCGTCGTTCCGCTTGGCCTCCTCCGCAAGAATTTGCTCATGCTCACTGAGTTCAAGGTCTTTACGTAAGGCGATTAAAAGAATGGTCAGATCCGCATCCGCCGCCGCATGCCCGGCGATACGGCGCATCGTTTGGGTCAAGGCGTTGCTCTTTGCGCAAAAACCCGGCGTGTCCGTAAAGACAATCTGCAGCTTATCCTTATTCAGAATCCCCATGATCCGATGTCGAGTTGTTTGCGCTTTCGGTGAGACTATAGCGACCTTTTGCCCAATGAGTCTGTTGAGCAAAGTTGATTTGCCGACATTAGGCTCACCAACCAGGGCGACAAAACCGGAGTGAAATGTGTTGTCCTCAGAGTTCATCAGACCACCAGATCAAAGGCCAAGCGCAATCATCGCCTTTTGCGCGCACAGCTGTTCCGCACTCTTCTTCTTTGTTGATGTAGCGGTACCAAGCTCCTTACCTTCAATATAGACCGAGCAGGTATACTCTCGGGAATGCTCCTCGCCACCAACTTCCAGAACCTTATACTCAGGCACACTTTGTTTTTCACGATGACAGTGTTCCTGCAAAATCGTTTTGTAATCGAGCCAGTCACCACTCTGTTCAATAGCCTCCTGCAAGCGCTCACCGAAACAACTTTCAACCGCAGCAACCCCACCATCGAGATAAATTGCTCCAACCAAGGCTTCAAAGGCACTGGACAGAACCCGTTTAGTCAGCCCTCGTTCTTGCCTGTCCTTGGCAATTCCGCCACCAACAAGCAGGAAATGGTCTAAGCCATAGGATTTGCCAATATCCGCTAACGCCTGTGACTGAACCACCGCCGCACGACGACGGGAAAGCATCCCTTCCCGCTCCTCAGGGAAGAGCTTAAGCAATCGTGTCGCTACAACTAAATCGAGAACCGCATCCCCTAAGAACTCGAGCCGCTCATTTGGAGCACCAAATTCAGGATTTTCGTGAGCAAAAGTCGAATGGGTGAGAGCCTCAATAAGTAGATTCTTATCCTTAAACTCCCAGCCAACCCCGGCCTCTACTTGCTTTAATGTCTGATCATTCGACACGAGATTTTCCCCTGTAGATTCTCCATCTTTATCGATATTCCCGCTTTAGCGCAAAATAAGTGAAAAT
>CAXGWX010000337.1:0-2963 GCA_964013445.1 uncultured Bdellovibrionales bacterium
ATTTCTTCTCGATGAGCAGGAGAACTTTTATTTTCTCGAGATGAATACCCGGCTACAGGTGGAGCACCCAATTACTGAACTCTGCGCCGGCATTGACCTGGTTGAAGCACAAGTGAAAATTGCCCAAGGTGAGCCGCTGGAACTCAAGCAAGAAGACCTCAAGCGGCAAGGCTATGCCATCGAGGCGCGCATTTATGCGGAAGATGCAAATCAAAACTTTATGCCCTGCCCTGGTCATATCGAAGAGATCATTTTACCCGCTGGTCCGGGTATACGCGTTGACTGCGGGGTCAATAGTGGCTTTGAGGTACCGCGCTATTACGACCCTATGATTGCGAAGATTTCAGCCTGGGGCACCAGTCGAGAAGAAGCCCGTAGTCGCCTGGACCGTGCTCTCCGCGAAACTGCCGTTAAAGGGATTACCTCAAACACTGTTTTCTTACGACAATTGCTAAAAAGTGATGAATTTAAGACCGGCCAATATCACACCGGAACAGTCGAAAACATCAAGCTAAAGTCTGCAGAAGAACTGACTCAAGACAATTCGGACCTGGCTATTATTGCCGCCGCCATCATCGAATTTGAAAAAGATAAGAGTCAATCGCGCCAAACTTCGCAAACACAAACCTCAAACACGAGCTGGTGGCGAGCCTCCAGCAATGCCTGGAGAAGTGTATAGTGCATTACACAGCAATTATTCAGAACTCTGAAGTGCCTGTAGAAATTTCAGAGCTGTCTCCTGGCCATTACCGGATCGTGATTGAGGATCGGGTATATGATATAGATGCACAGTTCATTTCTGAAACCACCTTATCCATCATGAACAACAATCAAAGCCATCGCATCGATACAGAAGAGAACCCTGATGGTGGATTTAATTTACGGGCCATGGGACAAATTCTACACGTAGATATGCTTGATATGCGAGCTTTGCGCCTACGACATGCGCAAGAGGCAACAGCAAATTTTGACGGCCCCCTAACCATTAACTCACCAATGCCGGGAAAAGTTGTCAAAATCCTCGTTGAAGAAGGACAAGAAGTTTCTGAAGGTGATGGGCTCTTAGTCATCGAAGCGATGAAAATGGAAAACGAACTGCGTGCCCCGAAATCGGGTACCGTTAAAACCATTCAAACGAGCGAGGGAAATACCGTTGAAAGCGGCTCTCTCCTATGTATTGTTGAATAAAATAGAGCATTGAATCCCGAGCCCTTATCCGGCTATAGTATAATCATAAGTACAAGGAGAAACTTCATGCGTACCACCCTTTCATTCGTTCTGAGTCTGCTCTTATTCGCTTCCCCAGCTTTTGCCTTAGGCGATCTGCCAATGGAAAATCTATTCAAGCAAGCGGACGGTGAAAGCAGCAAAAGCTTAGGGGCTGATATGGCCTTGGTTGGCATCGACGAAGATTTTTTCTTACAACTGTCCCTAAATACGGAGCTTAACCTCGGTAAAATTGGCTTAGGACTGCAAATCCCACTCAACCTGCGCGTCATCGACAAAGATCCAAAATCCGACAATGATTATTATGGACTGATTCGATACGAAGACTGGGATGAAACATCTGAATATTTTCGTGTGATTCGCTATGCCCGTTATGGTCAAAAGAGAGATCCATTCTATATTCGTGTCGGTGAATTGGCTGCTGACATAGGCCACGGTACTATTGTTGGCCGCTATCTCAACAATATTGATATTGATACATTTAGAGTTGGTATGCAGCTCGACATCAATTCAGATTATGGTGGCATTGAAACGCTGGTTAGCGACCTGGGAAGTATCGCCGGAAACACGACCCGTTCACAACTCGTCGGTGGTCGACTCTATATGAAACCGATGGCGGTCATCGATCCCAGCTCTATGCTGAACATTATTTCTTTGGGCTTTAGTGCGGTCACCGACCTTAATTCCCCCTCTGAGCTTAACAGGGATGTGAATGGAGTGGCTCTCACAAACGACGATGGGCAAATCGATGTAAGCAAATCCAAACAAACCACAGTCTATGGTGTCGACCTCGATATTGACCTCTTACATAATGCTTTAGTGGATCTCGTACCCTACGTGGATCTCAATAAAATCGACAAAGCCGGATGGGGTCTCCATGTTGGAACCTTTGCAAAATTCAAACTGCCTATCGGACTAAGTTTGGAATTACCCATACGCGCCGAATATCGACGCTTTCAGGAAAATTACATACCAATTTACTTTTCTGAATTTTATGAGATTGAACGGTATCTTTATCCTATAGGCAGCCCTAACGGTTCTCCAAAAGGAGCAGTGATCAGAAATGCGGCCAGTGGAGATGGACTCAACGGCTACTATGCACAAGCTGCTTTTGACTTTGTCGGTCTGGTGCAAATTGGTGCGATTTACGAGGACTACAATATTGGTAATCCAAACCTCGCAGCTTTTCTCGCTGTGCCTGCGCTTGATATTATTGACTTTAAAGCCTACTACGCCCGCACTGGAATTACCGGAACCGACGACATCTTTAAATTTGATGATCGCTCCATGGCTATCGCCCAAGGACAATACGAAGTTATACCTTTTGTCTTTGTCGTTGCCCAATTCACCAGGCAGTGGATGCTTCAGGAAAGCTCTGGCCTTTACGAGTCTACGGACTCCTGGAAATTTGGCGTATCCTACGACTTTAATTTCTAAGAGCTGAGTCTGTGGTGGAGCCCACAACCGATGCATCACCAAAATATCTGAAACTAATCTGGGGTGTTCCAGTACTGCTCTGTTTGCTGCAGGCATGGCAAATCAATGCGTCCTTGGAGCGCCTATTTTACGAAGAAATTGCTGAGTCCATACGCAACGTATATTGGCTCGAGGAACGGGAAATTTATGACGGCGTATCCTCAAATATCGGCTGGTATGGTTTACTTTTAAGCATCTATAAAACGTTTGGCTTTTCGATCTACACTGCCAAAGTCGTACGGCTGTGCCTCTACGCAGTG
>CAXGWX010000338.1:0-2957 GCA_964013445.1 uncultured Bdellovibrionales bacterium
GATGAGGCACCAATTATTAAATTGGTAAACTCATTGATCTCACAGGCGGTCAAAGAGCATGCCTCCGATATCCATGTCGAGCCAAGCGAGCGTGATATTGTTGTCCGCTTTCGAATTGATGGTGTGTTGTATGAAAAAATACGCCCACCGCGCCGTTTGTTGGCTTCTATTGTAAGTCGTATCAAGATTCAGGCCGGATTGAATATTGCGGAAAAGCGTTTACCGCAGGATGGCCGTATTCGTATCAAGATTGCCGGTAAGGATATTGATATTCGTGTGGCGACCGCACCGACATCTCATGGTGAACGGATAACCATGCGTTTGCTCGATCGCTCAGCAGTCCTACTCGACTTAGATGATCTGGGGTTTTCTCCTGAAAATCTTACCGGAATGCGCACGTTAATTCGCAAGAGTCATGGTATTTTTCTTGTTACGGGGCCGACGGGGTCAGGAAAGACGACCTCGCTCTATGCAGCTTTGGCAGAAATTAACCGACCGGATCTTAATATTCTTACCATTGAAGATCCGGTTGAATATCAGCTTGAGGGCATCAGTCAGACCCAGGTCAATCCAAAGATTAATTTGAGCTTTGCAGGCGGTTTGCGCTCGTTTTTACGACATGATCCGGATGTTATTATGGTTGGGGAGATTCGCGATCTTGAAACCGCTGAAATTGCAATCCAGGCCGCATTAACGGGTCACCTCGTGCTCTCTACCATTCACACCAACGATGCACCTGGCGCTATTACACGCTTAGTTGATATGGGCGTCGAGCCCTTCCTTGTTGCATCGAGTGTTATTGGTATTTTAGCCCAACGCTTGATTCGGACTCTCTGTCCTGAATGCAAAAAACCTTATGCGGCGCCAGATGAGGAGCTCAAAGAGCTTGGGCTAAGCAAAGATATGGTCGGGCCGAAGCCGCAGTTCTGGCGAGGAGAAGGGTGCCCTGCTTGTCTTGATACAGGTTATCAGCGTCGGATGGGGATTCACGAGCTTATGATGCCTAATGATGAATTGCGTGAAATGATTCTTAAGAACATGGATTCGAATTCGATTAAGAAAACAGCGATGTCCAAAGGGATGCGCACATTGCGTGAGGATGGCGCAAGAAAAGTTCTTATGGGGCTTAGTTCCAGTGCGGAAGTTTTACGAGTTACGGCGGAGGATGCGGTCTAGATGCCAGTATACTTGTTTAAAGGATATGCGGCGGACGGCTCGGTGATTAAAGGCACTCGGGATTCGGAAAATGAGCGCGCCATCAAACAAAGTCTGCGTAAGGAAGGTGTCTTTGTTACCGAACTAAAAGAGGCGCGAGCTAAGAAAGGCCGTGCTGAAAGCAAATTGAGTTTTCAGATGCCATCCTTGGGGGAGCGGGTTTCTACACAGGAACTCTCTGCTGCGACGCGACAGTTGGCGACTCTCGTTGGTGCAGGAATTCCCTTGGTTGAGTCTATTATCGCTCTTGTGGACCAAACGGAAAACCCAGCCTTCAAAGCTGTATGGGCAGATGTAAAGCAGCAGGTTAACGAGGGGATTGGTTTGGGGGATGCGATGAGCAATCATCCAAAGGTTTTTTCTCCACTCTATATTAACCTCGTAAAAGCGGGCGAAACATCGGGAGCGATGGATATTGTTTTAAGCCGGCTGGCTGATTTTACAGAGAGCCAGGCGCAGATGCGCTCAAAGCTGTTGGGAGCGCTGTTTTATCCGCTGGTTATGATCGTCATGGCTGTAGGTGTGACCGCACTGCTTTTTGTTGTGGTCATTCCCAAAATATCCAAGATTTTTGAGTCGCAAAATGTTGCCCTGCCTTTGCCAACACAAGTACTCATCATGTTAAGCGATTTTACAAAAAATTATTGGTATCTTGCTATTCTTTTGCTTTGTTTAGCGGCGTACGGTTTTAAAAGGTATATCAATAGCGAGAAAGGGCGCCCAAAATGGGATAGCTTTCTCCTGGCCGCACCGATTTTTGGGCCTCTTGTGCGCATGGTGGCGGTAACTCGCTTTACTAAAACTTTAGCCACACTTTTGGGGAGTGGCGTTCCGCTTTTAACATCATTTGATATTGTTAAAAATGTTGTGCAAAACAGCAGATTGACCAAAGTGATAGAGACGGCACGGGATTGTGTGAAAGAGGGTGAGAGTATTGCAGCGCCTATTAAGCGTTCAGGTGAGTTCCCCCCAATTGTGAGTCATATGATTGCGGTTGGAGAGCGCTCGGGGCAGCTTGAGGAAATGCTTGGCAAGATTGCGGAAGCGTACGAGGTTCAAGTGGATGCGCGCTTACGGATGCTAACCAGTACTCTTGAACCGCTCTTGCTGGTGGTGCTCGGGGTTATTGTCGCATTTATTGTTTTTTCGATTTTATTGCCAATGTTGGAAATATCATCATTCGCTTAAGAATATTTTAAAGGAGTTAAATTATGGGGAAATTAATTTCAAGCTGGCTGAATGCAAGGGTTGACGGAAACATCCGTGCGTTTAATGAGCAAAAGAGATCCGAGCTGAGAAAAAGATACGAACGAGGCATGACATTAATAGAAATTATGGTTGTGGTCGTGATCATTAGCTTGGTTGCTGGTGTGGTTGGGGTTTCTGTTTTAAATCGCCTTGAAGAAGCACGGAAGAAAGTCGCCTATACTCAAATCAAGCAAATCGGTGAAGCGCTTGAACTCTATAAATTAAGCTTTAAGAAATTTCCCGGCACAGCAGAAGGCCTGAGTGCATTAACGGTCCCAAAAGGTAAAGAACAGCCATTTATGCCCACGATTCCCACGGACCCGTGGGACAATGAGTATGTTTATATCTATCCGGGGGTAAAAAATAGCGGTGGATTTGACCTGATGAGTTATGGGCCAGATGGAGTTGATGGCGGTGGTGACGATGTTGGGAATTGGGCGGAAGAATCTGCCGAGTAGGCCCAATCAAACACTGTCTAAAGGTTTTGTGAGGCT
>CAXGWX010000339.1:0-2928 GCA_964013445.1 uncultured Bdellovibrionales bacterium
AGAAATTAAGATTAAACATTTGGGTAAAGAAATTATGCAGATTTTAGGTAAGCCCGTCGACCAAAACAAGCTCAACAGCACTCAGAAGACCCATACGGTTACGGTTAAACTGCCGAAGCCCTAGCTTAGATATAGATACTCTTAAAGACCGATTTGATTTTGCTTTCGATCCAAGTGAAGATTCGAAATCGGAAACCAATGCGCGTTTGTTCGGCTTCTGTTCCTGAGCAGTCGTGCATCCGCAGATTCAGAGGCTTGACTGTTTTGTCCGGGTGGCGAGAAGATATTTTGACCACCCCCTCTTTAGAACAAAATCGCTTCGAGCTTGTGTCCCAAAAGACGTGAAAAGTAGCCGGTGTTTGGTATTCATCACCGCCCTTCATGCTGACTTCTGACTTTTCAAAGCCAAGGGTCCAAACGTTGTCCGTGCCTTGCAGGTGCTTGAGCTTGAGTGCACCAAAACCATGGCTCACTTCAATATTACGCTCTTTGACTTGTACAAGACTGTCTACACCTACGCTGAGGGTGAGGTTCTTGCCAAGACTCACTTCAGCTTTGCTGTTGCCAGCAGTTTGAATTTGGTCCGCGTTTTCGACGGTCATGCCTTCTCTGGCATCGAAGGTGTTGGCACCACGTAAAATGGTAACCGTGCCCTTGACTGTTTCGACCTTGGCGCCCTCCAGCAGTGGTGCGTGCGTCAAAACAATCAAGGCGCCGCAAAGAGGTACTAATCTGTGCATCATGAGAAACTCCAATACATAAGGAGCAGGGGGAACCCTATTGTAACGCAATTATTCGAGCGAATAAAGCCGATTAGAGATGTTTTCACCGCCCTAATCTTTCATTGATGGCCATGGTTTGCCCAGGCTTGATGTTTATGGTGCGTGTATTGTTGATGCCCGCTTGCGGGTTGGTCAGGGTGAGGCGATGGGGGCCACTTTTCAGGCGAATTTTAAAGAGGGGGGTGACGCCGTAGGGCTCACCGTCAATATTGACCTCGGTCCAGGGATTGGTTTTGAGGCTTAAGAAGCCTTCACCCTGCATTTGATTGGCGCTGGCTCGAACCGGTGCTGGAGTTGGCGTTGGAGTCGGGTTTGTGCTTTTGCCAGGTGCTTTTGAGGGGGCAAAAGTCATAGGTTGCCGTTCTTGTGTCGGCTGTGGCTTGGAGCGTTTTTTACGTGCGGTGCTCGGCTGCCTTTCCTGGGCTCGGGCTGGAATCAGTGGGATGAATAGGGAGCGGTTCTCATTGAGTTTAAGATTGACTGTAAATGTCGCATCCTCATGCTTCGAGAGCCGCAAGCGCACCTCATAATCCTCCAGCGCATTGAGTTTATTAAGCGTCGCCGGGGTTACGCCGACTTTGGTGTTGTTGATATAGATTGCAGCGCCAGCGGGTGAGCTTTCGACCACCAGAGATGCCTGTGTGGCTTGCGTTTCAGATGCCGCAGCCTTTTGCTCCTGTAAAGGAATCAATTCAAGCTGGCCGGTTGTCGGTTTTTTGCTGGTCACCCCGACAACAATGCCGCCAATGACAAGCAGGGCGAGCAAGATAACACCAACCATCATCAGCTCTTTGCGCTTCGATGGAGCCTGTGCGGCAGTTCCACTCTTATTTGTGGGCGCGTTTTCTGCCGCTTTTGAAGCGGAGCTAAAGAGGATTTCCGTATTGTTATGTCCAGGTCGTCGAAGAGACACCATAAAGTTTTCAGGACTGGATCCGTCGGTCTCAGCAGTTGCGCTTTCAATTTCCTCTCGTGCGACTTTATTGACGAAGTCCTCAACTTCACTTTCAGCGAATTCAACTTTATCAAGATATTTGCTGATTTCATGGGCCAAGGTTTTTCCATCGGAGAAGCGTTGGCTTGAATCAAGCCGGGTCATCTTGATGACAATATCTTCCAGATGCGGTTCAATATCTGGAATGAGACTGCTTAAGGGTGCCGGCTCTTCGGTGATCATGGCCCTTAAGACTTCCAGCTCGTTCCGTCCACCTTTAGCCATATAGCGCTTGCCGGCCAACATTTCCCAGAAGACGATGCCTAAGGAATAAAGGTCACAACGTGGGTCCACACCCGCATCTTTGATCTGTTCGGGGGCCATATAACCCAGCTTACCTTTGACCAAGCCCGTTGCCGTCTTGTTAACTCTGTTAGCCGCTTTTGCGATACCAAAATCCACCACCTTGGTCACGCCATCGGAGCGCACCATTATATTTTGTGGGGAAATATCTCGATGCACAATATTCATTGGTGCACCTTCAACATCCCGGGCCTTGTGTGCATGGGATAGTCCTAAGGCCGCATCATGAATGATTTGTGCCGTAATATGATGTGGAATCGTTTCACCGACTTGATTGGTTTTCTGAATGAGATCGAGAATGGCCACACCACGAATGTATTCCATGGCGATAAAGTAGACCCCTTCCCATGCTCCTACCTCATAGATGGAAACGATGTTTGGATGATTCAGGGTCGCAGCGATGCGTGCTTCATCGAGAAAATCATCGACCACTTTGGGGTTGTTTGCCAGCTGTGGCAATAAACTTTTAAGAATGACCAGTCGATTGAATCCGGCTACTCCGGTCTGCTTTGCCAGAAATATCTCGCCCATGCCGCCGGCGGCCAGGCGTTTGGTTATCTGGTATTTGCCAAAAATAAGTTCGGCTTGATCGCTTTGTCCTGTGCTTGTCATTTCTATTTATCGATGTTTATTTTTCCATCTGTCTCAGGCAAGGCAATAGATTGCTGATAGGCATACCATCCGGTGCCACCAATAATTCCTAAAGCAATGCTTGAGCTAACAACCCAGAACCAGGTTTTTTTGTGCAGCGGCATGGCGCTTTCAATGGTGCCGGGAGAAATTTGCAGAAATTGTGGGTTGAGCGCATCACCAATGGTCAAGAGATTTTGCTCAAGTGAGTCTTTGGTG
>CAXGWX010000340.1:0-2910 GCA_964013445.1 uncultured Bdellovibrionales bacterium
AGCCCCTTTCTCTCTGCCGCCAGATATTCTATGAAGCACCTATGATTGAAAAAAGTCAGGTCGAAGAGGTACAAAAACTTTGGGCGCAGGCCATTGTCGCCATAGGCAAAGCGCCAAGCTGGGAAGAAGCCAGGACCTTAGCCACAGAATATATTAAAAAGCTCTACGCCATAGAGGACGGGAGGCTTCTGTTTTGTCCAACCAAAGCGGCGCAAAAACAGTTTCGCTCCAATCTAAAAAGTGCCCTGTCCTATTTTGTCGGACAAGACAGTGACTTTCCTGAAGATAAAGGCTTCGCCCTCGAACCATGGCAAGATGTGCGCTTTGAAAATGCAGATATCTTATGTCGTGAAGACAGCGCCATGGCGATGGGCAACTATTATTTCACGAATAAGAGCGGCGCCCCACTAAAGGTTGAGTTTTCTTTTGTCTATATTCTCGACGCTGTAGGTAATCTCAAGATACGCCTGCACCACTCGGCGTTGCCCTATAACCCGACCTAAATTTTACAACTTGGTTTTGGGTGAACCTTGAATGGGAAATCAATTAAGCCACATACACAACAAGCTCCTCTTGCTGATACTTGTTTTCGCTAACACAACCTGTGGCGAAGGCTATGGTACTCCGCAAAAGCTTGACCGTCTACGGGTCATGGCCATTCAAGCAGCCCCGCCGAGTATCGCCAACAACGAAAGCACCACCCTGCAAGCCCTCATCTATCAACCAAGCGAGCGCGAACAAGAACCAACCTACTCCTGGTCCTGGTGTCCTTTTGTCGATTCTGGCGCAGAGGGCTTTACTTGCTTGACCAGCGAGAGCGAGTTCGCCGCCTTAGTTGGTGCGGATGCGGCCCATATCTCCTTTGATCTGGGTTCTAACTCCACCGCCACCCTTGAGCACATTTTCGACAATGCAAGTCTCATGAATATATGTTCCCCGGAAAATGGCGATGCGGCAGGTTTCTTCCCCGATTGCTTTGGTGGTCTCTCTGTCACCGTGCGCCTTGAAATCAATGATGCAAAGGAATCTATCACCGCCATCAAACGTCTACGCCTGCTTTATGATGGTACGCCGGCCAATCAAAACCCAACGTTTGATGAGGTTAAATTTCTCTTAAGCAAAAGCAAATTGGGAGACGAAGACAGAGGCAGCACTAAAGATGATGAACCGACCATAGAAGATGCGGAGTTCATGCCCGCCGACGGCTCCGGGAGACTTGCAATCGATAAGACCTATCATCTTTTTGTCGACATCAAGGAAGGGCAAAGTGAGGAGTTCACCACCTGGGGGTTCGACGATAATGCTCAGCTGATTATGCTGCCCAGCCAAGAGGAACTCTACATCTCCTGGTATATCACAGCCGGTGAATTGCTCAGCGCACGCACCGAATACAATCCGCCCTTAAGCGACCTTGAAGATCTGCATCAAAATCTGTGGCGCCTGCCGGCAGATGAAACCCGGCAAGGCAATCAAGCCTCTTTCTACTTCATTGCCCATGACAGCCGCGGCGGTGTTGGCTGGGTAGAGCGCTCTGTAGAGCTGGACTAGTTACGAAGTGATGCATGCCCTTATCCTTATCCCCCTCCTCCTCCTTGGTGGGCAAGAAGAGGATGCTGCTAAAGTAGAAGAGCTCAGCGCCATCACTCGAATGCCCAAGCTTATCACCTTTGTCGAAGCAACATACCCTGCAAAAGCCCTCGCAGAAAAACTCGAAGCGGAAGTCACCTTAGAGCTGGATGTGGATGCTCAAGGCGCCATCGAAGCGGTCCGGGTTGTCAAAGCAAGTCACCCGGGGGCTGGCTTTGAGGAACCTGCGTTACTGGCTGCAACCCACTTCGTCTTTGAACCTGCCTATGCAGGGGAGGATGCGGTGCCGGTGCGTATCACCTATGTGTATCGTTTTGTCCTGGCTCCGGAAGAATTGGTGCCAACCAAAACAACCAAGGCACTAGCCAACTTTCGGGGCACAGTTCTGGAGCGGGGTACGCGCAAGCGGATGGCTGGCCTCCTGGTAAGTATTTTTCAAAAGAGAAAAGATGGTGAGACCCTGGCCTTTGAAACCCTGACCAAGGAGGATGGCAGCTTTGTCTTTTATGATTTGACTCCTGGCAATTGGAATATTCTCATCAACCCGGAAGGCTATTTCCCAGTGCGCACCTTCGATTCGATTTTTAAGAATCAAATCACTGATTCCACCTACTATATTGAGCGTTTAAGCTATAACCCCTTCGATGTGACGGTGAATGCGAAGCGTCTGCGTAAAGAAGTGAACCGCACCACCTTGGATATTCAGGAGATTGAACGAGTTCCCGGCACATTCGGCGATGTGATGCGCGTCGTGCAAAACTTACCCAGCGTCGCCCTGGCTCCACTTGGAGAGGGCTTTGTGGTTCGTGGCTCCGCACCAGAAGACACAAGCATTCTCCTCGAAGGCACCCCCATACCGCTCATCTACCACTTTGGTGAACTGCGTAGCGTTATTCCCAACGGCATGCTCGACCGGGTTGATTTTTATCCGGGCAATTTCCCCACCTACTATTCCGGGGCCACAGGAGGCATTCTCGATGTGGGTCTTAAAGACTTAAATCCGGAGAGCTTAAGTGGCTACACGGATCTTAATTTTTGGGACAGCAGTGTCTTTATTGAAACCCCAGTCGGTTCAGATGGCGCTCTCGCTGTCGCTTATCGGCGTTCCTATTTGGACGTACTCATTGGCGCGGCGGTGCGCCAATTCGCCAACGAAGAAGCGGTGGATATGATTGCTGCACCAAGGTATTGGGATGGGCAAATCCTTGGCCAATACCGTTTGGCTAAAGGACATGAACTCAAACTTTTTTGGATGCGTTCTGACGACCGCTTTGAAATCCTCTTTGGCGATGAAGAAGACGAAGAGCAGCAGGAGTTATCCTA
>CAXGWX010000341.1:0-2897 GCA_964013445.1 uncultured Bdellovibrionales bacterium
TTCGGATGTTTTTATCTTCCCCTGCACTGGAATCATTGCGGGGACAGGTCCTAAGCGTCCGGCAATCGCAGGCTTTCGGTCCTGGGAGAGCTCGCCAATGGTCGGGCCAGTTATGGACATCTTAAAAGAGCGGTGGGCTGAGACCATGGTATTAATGATCTCTGCTTGGGCCATGGGTATGGAGAGCGGTCCCACACCCAAAAAAGGATGTCCGAAGGCCAGCACTTTTGAGTCTTCGACTGCTGTTACTGTACCGGTAGCGGCAACACTGACGTCTCCATGAACAAGTACGGCCGCGACTGCGGAGCCTGGTTCCAGAGCTTGTTTTTTCATGCCTGTAGCGTTTGAACCTGCGGCCAAAGGGATAAATCCCTGACTTTCGAGCCAGGGCGAAAAGTGATTGAGGAGTTCGGGAGTAAACCCAGATAGACTCAAAGGGGTGGAGATGGGTCTGCTAACGTCATTTCCTGGTAAAGGGGTTGCCTCGGCGACACCATCCTTCAGGGCTTGCCACTGAGTTTCGTTTGTTGCCTGTGGTCTGTGCCAGGGAAGCTTGGTTTCCTTGATATCCCAAACCGCTTCCATATCCGCAATCGGAGTAATGCCTGCAATAGGCTCTTTGGCAAAGCTGGCAAATGCGTAAGCAAGAGCGCCGGCCAAGCGACCATCGATGGAGCAGGGTGAGCCGCTCATTCCTGAGACGACACCAGTGTGCCGCGTGCGGTCGTCATTGAGGCGAATCAGGATGAGGTCCCGGTCCGGACCGAGATAATTTTTCATCACACCTTTGACGACAAAGGGAAAAGATTCAATCAGCTGTCCCTCAAAGACAGTTCTGCATTCACCGACTTGACCTTTTTTGATCTCCTCAGGGGGAATGGTTGGAGGAAGGCTCTGTGCTAACCAGAGGACCGCAATAAATAGGTTTGTGCTCATCAATGACTCTGTCCTCTAAGGAGTCAAGGGCATTTGGCGGAGATACTATCCTTCGTATTCCCTGTGTTGCCCACGGCTCTTTTCAAAACATTCTAGCAGAGCTTCGCGGACACTTTCAACATGCTTATTTAGGCTTTCAAGCTGCCAATCCTGCGTATTAATCGCAGGGCCAACATTTACAAAAATGCGCGTGGGCTTAGGGAATAGACCACCCCGCGATACACTTTGAAAAGCACCATCGAAGGCCACAGGAATGATGGGAAGTTTTGTTTGCAGGGCCATATAAAAAGCACCTTTTTTAAAAGGGCGTAATTCACCATCTCGTGTCCTTGTGCCTTCGGGGAAAATAGCGACAGACCAACCGTTCAACTTCTCAAGTTGGTCTGAAATGATTTGCATCGCATCCCGCGGCCGTTTTCGATCGATCATGATACCGACTGGAGCCAGTGCCCAACCAAAGATAGGTATCTTCTCAAGTTCCTTTTTAGCAACATAGCGGGTCTTGGGTGGAAGCAGAGCGGTAACGATCATGAGATCAACCATGCTTTGATGATTTAAAACAAAAATGGCGGGCTCTTGTAACTTTTCCTTACCCGTAACGACCATATCGATGCCCAATATCTTCAGGCTTACGCTCCCCCACAGAACATCAAGTCGAGAGTAAGCCCAATCCGCCAGGCCAAAAGGTCTGGCCAGGACAATGCACCCCGCCACCACACTCATGAAAAAGCAGGCGATAAAGAATCGTATGGCGTAAATCATTTGCATTGTTGTTCAGGCACTGTCTTAACCTAATTATATCAAAGGGTAAACAGAGGGAAAAAAGGTTTTCTTCTGCGCAAAAACTGATAAAAGCGTAGCCATGTATTTGTTAACACTGGTATTGGCGACAAGTCTTAGTGCGGAGCCAAATGTTATCAGAACCGAGATTAAGGGCTCTATAGAGGCCTCCCTGGTCCGCAAAAACAGCAGTGCGGGACGGGCCTTGGCTGCCCAGGTGGCGCGCATTTTAGGGTGGCACGGCGATGTGGTTCGGCAAGTTCATCCCAAGGATAAATTACGACTTCTTTTTGAGCCCGGTGAGGAACCGCAGCTCGTGGCAATGGATTATCAAGGTCTGCAGATTAAGGCTCAAGCTTACCGTTTTTCTGGTGACGATGAGGTTCGACGTTTTTACAACGCTGACGGCAAGATGATTGAGCCCTTTCTTAAGAAAAATCCGGTTCCCAAATATGTACAAATCACTGAGGTTCCACAGAGAGGGCGGGGCAAACGGTTCCACAATGGTTTGGATCTCAAAGCGCCCATTGGAACACCTATCGTGGCGCCTTTCGACGGGCGTATATCAAGAGTCAATTGGCGCACCCGTTATAATGGGAATTGTGTGGATATTGTTTTTGATAAAAAAGGAACCCGGGCGCTGTTTTTGCACCTCGATAGTGTCAGTCCGGGCGTCAAGGCGGGCAAGC
This sequence comes from uncultured Bdellovibrionales bacterium, assembly GCA_964013445.1. Taxonomy (GTDB): domain Bacteria; phylum Myxococcota; class XYA12-FULL-58-9; order XYA12-FULL-58-9; family JASMKV01; genus JASMKV01. The sequence goes on from CAXGWX010000341.1 coordinate 2,406, forward strand.
GCATCAAGGCGGGAAGCAAAATAGGCACGGTAGGTAATACGGGGCGCTCCGGGGCGCCGCATTTACATTACGAGTTGCGTGACCGTCGTGGCAGAGTCATTAACCCACTTGATTTTAACGGCACATCTTCTTTGCGCCTATCCGGTGAAAATTTAAAAGCCTATCAGCGCAGCGTTGAGCAATATAAACGTTTGCTAAACTAAGGCCAGTCTTCGCTTTGGCTCGCTATTCTCAGAAAGAGTAAAGCGCCGTCCCGTAAAACTAAGGGGTTGGATGGTTGGCCCATAATATGTTTGAGATCAGGCTGCTTCAGATAGGCGAGCAGGTTCAAGGCGTAGGGGACGTAAAGGTAGGGGTTTTGTGCCAGGGCCAGTTTCACCCTATAGCGTTGTAGCCAGCGCTCGGAACGCATCACCGCATTAAGGGCTGCTTGCGTGGTTGGGCGTTTTGAGCAAATTCTCAGAACATGCTCTTCGGTGATTTTTGAATGCC
>CAXGWX010000342.1:0-2876 GCA_964013445.1 uncultured Bdellovibrionales bacterium
CAGGTGCGAGGTGTTGTGAGACTTTCCGACGGGGCTCCTAAACGGAGCGCCGAGGATTAGTCGATACAGCCGTGCGAACCGTTGCAAGACTTGCTGCGAAGGCGCGATAGCGATAGTTCGCAGCTTAGTCGCGCAGGTGAGTGGTTGCAGCTTAGTCGCGCAGGCGAGTGTCCGAAGTCCGATTTCCGTTTACTCCCCTACTCTCTTCTCCACTTCCTTAAGCGCTTGCTCGATATTTTCCACATCGAGCCATTCAACCCCTTTTTCTTTTTTGAACCAGGTTCGTTGGCGCCGGGCCAGGGTCCAGGTATTGGCCTCAATTTCCGCGGCAAGTTCGTCCTTAGACGCGCCCTTGGTTAAGACGGCGCAAGCTTCTTTATAACCCACCGATTGCATCGGTTTGCATTCAGGCAAAACCCCGCTTTGCAAAAGCCTTTCGACTTCGTCGAGTAGACCATTGTCGAGCATGGCCTTGGTGCGGGCGACGATGCGTTCGCGCAGTACATCATCTGACCAACGCAGGGCAAAAAGTTGCATGGCCACCTTCTCGCCAGCAAAAGCATGCTCAGCACGGATTTCACTCACTGGCCGTTTGGCCAGGATACAGATTTCCACATCGCGCAAGAGCCGCCGCTTGTTGTGTGCATCAGCCATGGCCGCGCCTTGCGGGTCTAATTCCTGCAGACGTTTAAAGAGACTGCCCGGGTTTTCGTGCTCAGCGTTTTCCAGCTCCGCCCGCAGTGCTGGGTCGGCCTCTGGTACATCAATCAAGCCAAAGCGTAAGGCCCGCAAATACAGGCCGGTGCCGCCACAAAGAATCGGTCGAGCCCCCCTGCCCCGTATATCCGCGATGGCCTCAAGAGCCCCTTGCACATAGTCCGCCGCATCAATGTTTTCCTGCCAAGTGGCCACATCAATCATATGATGGGGCACCTGGGCCTGTTCTTCCTGGCTGGGTTTAGCGGAGCCAATATCAAAGCCCCGATAGAGCTGCACCGAATCGCAGGAGAGGATTTCCCCTTCATTCTGCGCCAGCGCCATGGCCAAACTCGATTTTCCACTGGCGGTCTGGCCTACAAGTGCTATCATCGGTGCGTCCGAATGCATGCCTTGTCCTATATGGGATATAAGGCGGCAACAAGCCTGTTTTTTCACCGCGATCGGTGCCCCCAATGCCCCTTGAGAACGCCGGAATCGGCTTGACCACGGACCCTAGTATGATAGGTGAACGCAAAATTCTAAGGGAGTAGAGATGAAAAAGCTTATTTCTTCACTATTTATCATGACATTATTGGCCGGCCCGGCCATGGCCAAAAACATGAAACTCGGTTACGTGGACATGCCACGGGCTTTAAATGAGGTTCAGGACGGCAAAAACGCCAAGGCCAAGCTCAAAAAGGACTTCGAAGGCAAGCAGATTGAGCTCGATCGACTGCAAAACCAGCTCAAGAAGCAGCGCGACGATTTCGAAAAGCAGCAGGCCATGATGAAGGCGGATGTCAAGCAGCGCAAGGCCGAAGAACTCCAAAGATCGTTTATGGATTTGCAGCAGACTTATGCGAAATTGCAGAAGGAATTGATGGAGAAGGAGTCTGCCCTCACCCAGGAAATCTATCGAAAATTAACGGCGGTCATCGACAGCATCGGCGATCGGGATGGCTATACCCTGATCATGGATATTGGCGATACGGTGCTCTACCACAAGAGCCATATGGATCTGACCGACGAAGTCATCAAAGAATACAACCGGAGACACGGAAAGTAAGCATGCCCACCGTTGCAACCCTGGCCAAACACCTCAAAGCATCGGTCTACGGCGATGCGGAGAAGGAAATCGATGGTATTGCGGGCCTCGAAAGCGCCGGTCCGAGCCATTTGAGCTTTCTGGCCAACCCAAAATATCAGCATATGCTCGCCCAAAGCTCCGCTGGGGCTGTGTTGGTCGCTAAGCATCATAGGGATATCGAGTGCACTCAAGTGGTCTGCGATGATCCCTATTTGGCATTGGCCAATGTGGCGGCGCTGATTTACCCCCAACGGGAAATTAGCCCAGGCATCGAGGACCACGCCATGGTGCATCCAGAAGCGCAGGTGCATGCAAGTGCGAGCATCCGTTTTGGCGCTATCATCGATGCCAAAGCCATTGTTGGCGCCCATTCGATCATCGAAGCAGGAGCTTATGTCGGACCAGGTGCGGTTGTTGGCGAGCACTGCCTGCTGCATCCCGGAGCACAGGTGTTGGAACGTTGTCTGGTTGGTGATCGGGTTATTCTCCACGCTGGCGTGGTCATTGGCTCCGACGGTTTTGGATATGCGCCGAAAAGCAGTGGCGAGCGCGAGAAGATTCCCCAGGTCGGCATTGTGCGCGTCGAAGACGATGTAGAAATCGGTGCCAACAGCACCATCGATCGGGCCACCTTTGGTGAAACGGTTATCGGTAAAGGCACCAAGATTGATAATTTGGTACAGGTTGCCCACAACGTGCAGACCGGTGCGGACTGTGTTCTGGTCTCGCAAAGCGGTATCGCCGGCTCCACCACCCTTGGTGATCGGGTTATTTTCGGAGCGCAAGCTGGCGCTGCCGGCCATATCCATATCACCAACGATGCGGTTCTGGCTGCGCGAGCGGGGGCCACGAAGACCGTCAAAGATGCGGGTATTTACTCAGGGACCCCCTTGATGCCCCACCGCGACTGGCTAAAAATGACCATGTCACAGCAACATATACGGGAATTACGCTCCACGGTTAAAGCCTTAGAAAAACGTATCAGCGAACTTGAGGGTGACGACAATGACCATTCATGAGAGCGCCATTATACACGACGGGGCTGAGATAGACCCAAGCGTGCAGATTGGCCCATTCTGCGTGGTCGGTC
>CAXGWX010000343.1:0-2870 GCA_964013445.1 uncultured Bdellovibrionales bacterium
CTTTCACAATGCCATTCGTTGGGGCATTGGTTGTCGGAAGTACAGTAGATGGGTGAACAAAAACTCGACTGACAGGTTAAAGACCCGGCGCAGGTACTGTCGTTGACGCATGGCACTGCCTTACAGCTGCCATTCCAACATATGGCTGGAGCTGCACATGAGCTGTTATAAAGACAGTCATTGCTATCCTCTTTGACGCCATCTGCCTGAAAACACCCATAAGAGCAGATGGTCAGCAACCCAACCCAAAGAAGACTTTTGCCAATGCTCATAAGACCCATCCCAGAGAAGTATTCCCCCATTGTTCTAGCGATGCAAGGCAAATCCGGCAGCGCATATTTATGGCGCATCACACCAAACTGGGCTACAAGCAAAAAGAGTGATGACAGAACAAAGTGCACAAAAACAAAGTCGCATTGCTTTGGGCACCGTAGCTTTTGGCCTCGATTATGGCATCAGCAATCACAAAGGCCAGGTTCAGCAGCAAGAGGTCGCCCGCATTCTTGAGTATGCTGGGGAAAATGGAATCGACACTTTGGATACGGCCGCAGCCTACGGCGAAAGCGAGACGGTTTTGGGAATACTCCTGGAAGAGCATCCTTGCGACTTTAGTATCGTATCCAAGCTGCCACCAAAGGTAGATAACACAAGCGTTGATCAAGCCATCAATGCCTCCTTGAAGAGACTTGGAGTGCAGCGAAGTAAGGCTTTTCTTGCCCACGACATGGAGAGTTTTAAAAACCCGCTTGTCCGCGAAGGTCTCCAGCAGGCCAAAGAACAAGGGCGTATTCAGCAATATGGGGTTTCCCTATACTACCCAGAGGAGGTTCATTGGTTGCTGGAAAAGGATATTGATTTTGATATCGTCCAGTTCCCCTGGAATGTTTTTGACCAGCGTTTCCGTCCACTCTTGCCCCTGTTGAAAGCTAAAGGGGTAGAAATACACACCCGCTCGGCCTTTCTCCAAGGTCTCTTTTTCCTGGAAGCTCAAGCTCTGCCTGAGCACTTCACCTCTGTCGCGGACAAACTGGCATCCTTAAAGGATGTTGCGATGGCGGCGGAGCTGTCCTTGCCCACCCTCTTACTCAACTACGCTCTTGCCCAGCAAGCGATCGACAAGGTCGTTATTGGGGTTGCGAGCCTCGAGGAATTACGCGAAAACGTAGATGCGTCCCGACACATGAAAAAAGTCGAGAGCATCAAAAAAGAGATAGATGCATTTGCAGTGGATGATGAAAATATTTTACTGCCCTTTCGTTGGAGAACCACTTGATGTCACTTTTTGATTTAAATGGAAAAGTGGTGGCAATCACCGGTGGTTATAGTCATCTAGGTGCTGCTATGTCCAAGGGACTGCAAGCGGCTGGCGCCTCAGTATACGTTCTCGGCAGAAGTGAAGAAAAACACAAGGCGGCCTTCCCAGCTGCAAGCGAAGGGCTTACTTTTGTAAAGTGCGACATCTCTGATGCAAACAGCATCCGCAATGCATTTTCAGAGATAGCCGATGCACGGGGAAGCATTGATATACTTATCAATAACGCGGTCTATGTCCGCGGCCAAGACCCCTTGGCTATTTCTGATGAAGATTGGCAGCAAAGTATCGATGGTGCATTAAACAGTGTTTACCGCTGCATCCGGGAAGTCACGCCCCATTTCGACAAGGCTGGCGTGGGGAAAGTCATTAACATATCCTCGATGTATGGAATGGTTTCACCTGACTTTTCGGTTTACGAGGAGTCACCGGCTTTTCTCAACCCTCCCCACTATGGCGCCGCAAAGGCTGGGGTCCTGCAACTTACCCGATACTTTGCTCAGTATCTTGGACCGAGGGGCATTCAGGTGAATGCTATTTCCCCTGGGGCCTTTCCAAGTCCAGAGGTACAAAAGGACAGTCTGTTTGTTAAGAATCTAAGCGCCAAGACTGCCCTTAAGCGTATCGGAGGGCCGGAAGACTTGGTTGGCGCCGTTGTATTCTTAAGCTCGAAAGCATCGGACTATATTACGGGCCAAAACATTGTCGTTGATGGCGGCTGGACCATAACCTAAATTCTGGGGTGATTTTTTTATGTTGATCGGTGCAATCATACAAGCCCGCTGCGATTCTACCCGTCTACCGAACAAGGCTTTGCTGCCGCTGCCGTCCTCAGCAAAAACCACGGCACTTGACCATATTATAGGCAGCCTTAAGCGCTCGAAGAAAATTCAGACTTTTGTTGTCGCAACGACCGACCAGCCGAGCGATGATGTTATCGCAGAAACATTTCCGAACAATGTTTTCAGGGGTGATGAGAAAAATGTTTTGAGTCGTTATTATCTCTGCGCCAAAGAGCACAATATGGACGTGGTTGTCAGGCTAACTGGAGACAATCCGTGTATTGACATTGCCTGCCTTGATGCAGCCGTCGATGCCCATATTGAACGCAAGCATGATTATTCACGGATCACAGGATTGCCTTTGGGACTCAACGCAGCAATGATGTCCCGGGCTGCGCTTGAACAAGCACATTCCCAGGCCAAAGACCCTTACGAACTTGAACACGTGACGCCCTATATACAAAGGCGGCCGGAAGATTTTTCCATAGGCACCTTTCAAGTCGAGACTGACGAATCGGTCCGGAACTTACGACTTACCATGGATTATCCATCCGACTATGCTCTAATGAATTTGCTTTTCACCTATTTAGACAACAAGCCGGTGACAATTGCGAATATCTCGGCCTTTCTCGATACCTATCCATGGGCTGCGGAAATCAATCCCAATTATCAAAAGACTGATTATGCCAGCATCGAGGATGAACTCCAGGCTGCAAAGACGGTTCTCAAAAAACTTGAGATGCATCGAGCTGCCGATGCTCTTAAGGGGGAGTGAG
>CAXGWX010000344.1:0-2809 GCA_964013445.1 uncultured Bdellovibrionales bacterium
AGGCACAATCTTTGCCACCAATTTGGAAGTTGGGTGTCGAGGCTATAAGGCGACTGCGGGCAGCGATACAACTTATGCATGTCTGCCTCTGCCCGGTGTAAGTCTTGCTGCAGATCCTTGTCTCTCAGGCTATTTTGATTGCGACAGCGGTTCCTGCTGGAACGAGAGTTTCTGTATTGCGGACTGCGAGATTGGCGATACGGAATGCGGTCGTGATGGGGCTTGTGTGTCTTATACCTATAATGTGGAAACGGACACCCAGATTGAGTTTGTAGACGGCAGCGGCGCATCCCTGGCCGATCCGGTGGACGACAATGAGAATGCGAATGGTGGACTAATTGACCTCTATTCAAGCGCTTCTTATACAGATGCCACTTCAGACAACGATCTGGATTCGGTTTGGGTGAAAGTCGAGTCCTCCTCCTACTACGCTGATGTGGGTGCAGATCCGGATACGGGTGCTTACCAATTGCAGCTCTTTACTTCCAACAACCCACCGCCTTATGGCAGCGTGAGTTTAGAGAGTGAACTCAAAGAGGTGCCTGCTGATAACAGCTCTATCGGTCAAGCCCAGTTGGTGGATGACCTTACACCGGTTCGCTTTTCTGCAAGTTTGGCGGAAGGTGATGATGCGGATGTGGATTATTTCCGGGTTCAACTCAGCGATGGTGAGATCCTCTATGCGGCGACCACCTATCCTTTGGATCAGGTTTGTTGGCCCAATGCAAACTTAGGTAAAGAAGCAGGGGCGGAATGTGAATTCTCCTTTGAATGTGCGGCCGGCGAATGCTTTTCTGGTAAGTGTGCCACGGAATGTACCGGTGATGCGGTCTGTGAAGCAGGTTTTGAGTGCGATTCTTTCTATGGCTCGCAGCGCTCTTACTGTTTTCCAAAGCTGACCTTTAATGATGACTGTGAGGCTTCAGCCTTGGGCAATGCGTTGGATACACCATCTTGCCCCAATAATCTCTGCCTGACACGTGCGGGAGATACCTTCTGGTGCTCTGAGAGCTGTGATACTGAAGGTGCTGAGTGTGGTAATCAGGATGAGGAAGGAGACTATGACGGGGAGTGTTGGGAAATCGTTGATGGACCTCTTGGAACACAAAATATTTGCATACCTCACTTAGGTGGTTCTGTGGCTGATGCAGGCTCCTGTATTGTTAATGCGGACTGCGCCAGCAATTGCTGTAATCAGAGCGATGGTACCTGTTCAGGTGATTCTACCGCCTGTAACGGCAGCTAGAGTTTTATCCATATAGAATAATCGAAAGGGCCTCACGCTTTGCGTGGGGCCTTTTTTTTTGGCGCAATAATAATATCAGGCACGGTGGGGCCTGGGAGTTTTACTGCAATTCCCCGATCCAGAGCCATAAGCGTCAGCGCGGTGGCCCCCATGTTGACGATGCCACCACCACGGTCTTTGGTTTGGGCCTGCCAGAGTTCCCATTCGTGTTTGGTGATGTCCCGAACCCCTTTGTTCATCAAATCTTTGTCTTTGAGCAGCAGCCCTAAAAAACACAGCACATAGGCCTCTCTTAAGCCGCCTGCATAACGGTGGGTACGCAAGAGTTTCTTGAGTTCCGTATAGTCTTCGTTCAAGTAAAGTCCTAAGATCCAGACACGAAAGACATTAAATATCTGATGAAAATAGAGGGACGGATCGGTGGCGAGGGAGAAGATTTCTAAGGCCAGATCGGGTTTTTTGAGAATCATTGCGGCGTACATGGCTTCTCCGGTGGCGAGGGCTCGGCCGCCGACAATATCGCTGTTTTTGTCGAGTCGATATTTACCCGCCCGCAAATCTTTGTGCAGCTCAATCACCAGGCCAATGGAATCCAGAACAGCCGCTTCCCAATCTTCGTTCTCCTTTTCCAGATAAAGATTGGCGTGGGCTTGTCCGCAGCGGGCCATAAAAAGTTCAGAAAAAAGGTAAGGGCTCGGAAGTTGGTTCTGTAATCCGTCGAGCTTGAGGGTGGTTGCCCGTGTCTCGTCCTTGGTGTCCTTAATCGTTTGTTCCCCTTCTTGAACCTCTTGACGGGCATCTTCAACCTCGGCGCGCAGACGGCCGATTTCCTCTTCCCTGTCTTCGATTTGTACGGTCAATTTTGCTCTTTCCCGGCGCAGTCGGCGGTGGATGGCTCCTTGACCCAGGCGTTCCATCTCAATCTTAAGGTCCTCTTGCTTCTTTTTGTATTGGGCGATTTCTTGATGGAGGCTGGCAATTTCCATATTGCTGTCGGCGACAAAGCGATTTCTCTCGTCGAGGGATTTTTCTAATTTGACGAGCGCCGCCCTGGAGTTTTCAAGCTCTGTCAGCAGCTGACCCAGCTGATCATCAATTTGCGAGGCTTGTTCCTGGGAGTTTTTGAGTTTCCTGCCCAAGTCCGTGGTTCTCTGCTCGTAATCGATGAGCAGTCCGGTAATATATGCTTCATTTAGAGCAGCCATTGCACTATTTTCGTTGCTTCATTTACGCAGCGCAAGTAAGATGCTGGCTTTTTATGGGTGGATATTTGATTCATCGAGGATCTATATAGGTAAGTTACGCCATGCAGCGATTAAAAAGCAATATATTACGCATAAGTGTTCTTGGCTCTCTTGTGTTTGTTCTGGCTTGTGAAGGTCCGTGTGTGGCTTTGGCTAAGGATGTCTGTCGCTGTTTGGCAAGCGAGACGGAGCAGAAGACCTGTATTCAAAATGTTGAAAATGAAGCGGGCGAGAGTGAGTTGAGTGCGGATGAAGAGAAGGTCTGTGAGGCACTGCTCGAGACTTGCACCTGCAATGCTATAGAAAATAAAGAATACGC
>CAXGWX010000345.1:0-2779 GCA_964013445.1 uncultured Bdellovibrionales bacterium
CTTACCGGCTATATCTTGAGTAGCGGCCTTGGTCAGGGCTTGGTGGATGAGTCCTTCGACCTTGGTTGCGGGGATTTCGTCATCTCTCGGTATGGGATTGGCTATCAATAAAGAGTTTGTAAGCCCCATTCGTTCAGAATTTCTAAAGATCAGAGCAATATCTTCCGGGGTCTGGCTTTGCTCTTCAAGGTGAATGCCGCTGGTACGTGAATAGAAGGAGGGGAATTCCTCCGTGCGGTAGCCAATGACTGGTACTCCCAGGGTTTCTAGAGCTTCTACGGTTTTGGCAAGATCAAGAATTGCCTTGGCGCCAGCAGAAACAACGACCATTGGGATTTGTGCTAAGCTAAATAGGTCTTGTGATAGGTCGAAAGTCTGCACAGCGTTACGGTGCACTCCGCCAATGCCACCGGTGGCAAAGACTTTGATGCCCGCACAATGGGCCAGGTGCATGGTGGCTGATACGGTGGTGGCCCCACTAAGTTTCCGCGCGGTGACGATGGCGATGTCGCGTCTTGAGGTTTTTAAGATTGAGTCGGAGTCACACAAGGCTTTCAAAATTTCTGCTTCTAAGCCAATATGTACTTTGCCATTGAGGATGGCGATGGTGGCCGGGGTCGCACCATTTTCTCGCACCAGAGTCTCGGCCTTTGTGGCGAAAGCAATGTTGTCCGGGTAGGGTAGTCCGTGGGCAAGGATTGTCGATTCCAAGGCAACCACTGGACGTTGTTCGGCTAAGGACTCGGCGACTTCGGAAGAAAGGATAAAGTCTTCGATATCGCTCTTCTTCGCTGGGTTAAATCCAAGAGGGTTTCGTGTCTGTTCCGGCATCAACCGACCCTAGCTAAAGGGCCGGAAGGGCTCAAGGCCGATCTTTCGGGTTGAGCCTTCTGCAGCAGATGTGGCTTAGTAGTTATTGAAGGCGCTTTGGGTGCACTTTGAACGCCCAACGCTGCTTTCACAGTGATGCTCGTTGTCGTCTCCCCAGCCGCCTCGGCACTCATCGTTGCCTGATTCAGCGTAGATGCTGTCGTCGCCGCCATTGCCGCACATACGATCATCACCTGAACCACCAACGAGCTTGTCATCACCGGTTCCACCTTTAAGGAAATCATTACCATCTTCGCCGTAGAGGATGTCGTCACCGCCGTCAGCATCCAGTTTGTCGTGACCTCGTTTACCCCTGAGAATGTCATCACCGCTGCCGCCTCTTAGCACATCGTCATTGTTGCCTCCGTCGAGGAAATCCTGACCGCTTTCACCCTTGAGGGTGTCATTGCCATCGCCGCCAAAGAGATAGTCCCAGCCCGAGCCTCCTTCAAGCTCGTCATTGCCGTCGCCACCGTAGATGGAGTCATATCCGGGGCCACCTCTGACAAAGTCATTGCCCGCGCCCGCATAGATGAGGTCGGCTTCACCATCCAGGTTGATGCCCGAACTTTCTCCATAAATGTCATCGTTGCCGTCGCCCGCATGGATTTCGTCCGCACCTTGTCCGCCCTTAATGGTATCGTTGCCGGCAAAGGCGTAGATACAGTCGTTACCGCCATTGCCTTTGATTGTTTCGGCTGCATTGGTGCCGATGATAAGGTCTACACCGCCATCGCCGTGGCCATTGCTACTGATGATGTTACAGGCACCAGAAGCAGGGCATTGCCACGTGCCTTTGCCCGTATGGATAGAGACTTTGTTTTGGCGGGCAAGATTAATCCAGTCGAAGAATGAGCGCCCACAAAAGCGTTGATGCATGTCCCTGGCGTTATACGCATCTTCTGGGTCATAGCTTTGCACTGCGTTGGCGCCAAATTCGATGAGGTCCTCCAGATCGCTGTTGACGTCCGCTGCAGGTCTCGGAATAGGGGGGAGTTCTCCCTGGACATCGCCATCATGGTAGATGTTAAAGATATTGTGCATGAGCATATAATCGATGCCATTGTATTCACCACGTATACGCCATTTGTAGCCGTTTCTTCGCACCGGATTTCTCCAGCGGTAGTCGCCTCGCCAACCATCTCGCTCGTCACAGTTTTCAGTTTCGTTACAAGGACCGTCGCAGGCAGCGCCGTTAAGAACTGTGGATACTTGCCAATCCGAGATGGCTGAGCCCACAGAGCCACCGTTTAAGACAGCGTGAACATAGGCATAAAAGGGCGACACATAATGCTGAGCCTTTCTGGCCATTTTGTTATTATTCCAAACATCGGTAACCGCAGCCATTTCCAAGGCCATGCCTTTGTTGTACCAAATTTGCGCGGTGAAGCTGACATCAAGACCAGCCACTGCAAGTGCGCCAATGGTTCGACTGGTGCCATCGTGGTAATCGTCCACGCCAAAGGTGTTGCCGGCAATGATGTTGGCTGCTTCCGCGAGAAAGAAGGATGAGCCTTTGGCACTGCCACCCCATCGGGCCGGTGGATGATTTCCTTCTGGGTCGGTTATTTTCCAGTCATTGTCCAAAAGATGGGTGAGCATGCGGTGGGCAATCGCTTTGGCTTCATGCAGTAGGTCAACGCCTTCAATGACAGTGTCTTCCGGAATAAATTTTTTGACGAATGCGAGGCCAAACATCAGACCCAGCATTTGATCCTGAGAGACAAAGTTGCCATCGTCGATATGTGGCGTGCCGCAGGAGTAGGCGGACTCGATGCAGGCATAGCCGTTATAGTTGGGGTCTTCGTGGGGAAAGCGAAAACTGCCGTCTTCCTTGGTTGCAAAGTCACCTGGCACATCATCACGCAGGAAGAAACCGTCTTCGACGCCTTCGAGGCCATACACCTCT
>CAXGWX010000346.1:0-2732 GCA_964013445.1 uncultured Bdellovibrionales bacterium
GATCGTTGCCACGATTACCATCTTCTGATTGTAGGGAATCAAGGTTGGCATTGTCCGTATTGCGGCCCATGCCATCATCACGAAAACAGCCCACCAGTCCCAGACCCAGTACGAGGCACGAGAGAAACATCCTAAATTTCATTGCTTACTCCAAGAGTATAAAGGTAGGGGCTGGCAGGCTTATACACTATGCACGGGCGCCTGCGCAAGGGCTTTGTGGAAATGGCCACTTTTTGGGGTTTGCTTGGGTAGAGTGCTATGACTTTAGGGATGCAGGGGATTCTTTTTGTTGGCCTTGGTGGTTTTCTTGGGGCTCTCGCCCGCTACGGCTTGGGCGCTTTGGTGCATCGCTTTGTGGCGAGCACTTTTCCTCTGGGAACGATGTTGGTTAATCTCCTGGGATGCTTGCTCATTGGCATTTTGGCTGGCGTGCAGGATGCTCGGCAAATCTTTTCCCCTGAATGGAGTCTCTTTATTTTTGTTGGGGCCTTGGGCTCCTTTACAACCTTTTCGACGTTTGGCCTGGATGCTTTTCGTCTCTTGCGGGAAGGGGCGTTTTGGCCCTTCGGGATTTATGTTGGTACTCAGATGATCGTGGGTATCCTGGCAGTATTTTTGGGGTTTTCTCTGAGTCGTTGGCTTTAAGCTAAGAGGTGGCATCAGGAGTAGGATGAGGCATTTTCTGAGCCGATGTGCTCTCGCGATAAGCATCTAAAATTAATGAGCAATTTTGTTTTGCACCTTTTGTGTGGTGGCAGGTCTCTTTTTGCCCCTGAACACCCCGGTTTGCTTTGAAGTTCCTGAATTTTCTAATAAAAATCATCAAAGATAAGGTGGCCCTGGTGTCTTGCTTTGGGTATGCTTTGTTGGCGGCGCGGGGCAAATTCTCAAATGCCGCATATGGGATAGTTTTTGACGATGAGACAAGAGGTTGTCACAAATAGGGGTTTGTTCGATTTGCTGCGAGCACTCTTTTTGGCTTCGCTGCTTTTTGCCATTTTCCTGCCTGGTTGTTTACTGCCCATGGAGCAAAATCGCCGCTGTAATATTCATGCGGATTGTGATGGCACAGATCTGTGCATCGATAACGTCTGTCAAACCATTGCATGTAATGGAGATGAGGAATGTCCAGGTTCGCTGGCTTGTCTGGCCGGCTTGTGTACGGAGGAGCAGTGTCAGGACAACAGCGAGTGTGATGCTTTGCACGTCTGTGCGGAGGGTTTTTGTCAATGGCCATGCGAACTTAATAATGAGTGTGAATGTTCCCGGGATGCGCAATGCGGTGATGATTTTTGCTCTGGTAATCCGGTTTGTGTTCGGGGCGAGTGTGTGGGTTTGGGGAATCCCTGTGATGAGGGTTCGGAGATCTGTGTTGCCAGTAGGGATTATTGTAAGCCCGTAAGTGCAGAGGCGCAATGCTCAGAAGATGGGGATTGTGATGACGGGGTATTCTGTAACGGCGTTGATACGTGCGTTGAAGGGGTTTGTGTGCACATGGGAAATCCATGTGACTATCGGAATCCCTACTGTGATGAAGAGGCGGACGTTTGCAGCGCTTGGCCGTGTTCTAACCATGGGGATTGTGATGATGGCAATATTTGCAACGGTCAGGAGTTCTGTCTGGGCGGCAAGTGCAGCTATGGTACGGAGTATCCCTGCGGTGGAGAAACAATTTACTGCGATGCGGAGGTGAATCTTTGTACATGCATGCCCGGTGATCCGGATTGTACAAGTTGCGAAACCCACAGTGATTGCTCCCAAGGAACTTTATGCGATGGGGGACAGGGGATTTGCTATAAGGATAAGTGCGCCAACTATGTCGTCGATTGTCCACCGGGCTGCTCATGCTCGGGTAAGGGTTGTGTCTGTTCCACCACCTGTACAGAAGATGCGGATTGTGACGATGGCGTCTTTTGCAACGGTCAAACCGAATCCTGTGTGGATGGGGTTTGCCAAACGGTGAGTGAATATCCTCCTTGCCCCGTTGATACTCCGTCCTGCGGAGAGGCTTTCGATTCATGCGGCTGTTTTGACCCCGAAGAGTGCACCCCCTGTGCAAGTGATACGGAATGTTCTTTCCTCGACCGTTGTCTGAGTAAAGGGTTTTGTGGCGGCGGTGTGTGTCAGCGCCAGATGATTGCCTGCCCTGCTAATTACAGCTGCGATGCGCAGACAGATACCTGTGTCTGCACTGGTAGTGCGGAAGTATGTGGTTGTGAGGCCCACGGCGATTGCACGGACGATGAGCTCTTCTGTAACGGTCATCCGGCTTGCATCGATGGCCAATGTAAGAATTCGGGAAATCCTTGCCCGGAAAACATTACTTTTTGTGATGAGGCAGCAGATCTCTGTACCACCGGTGATGACGATGACGATGACGACGACGATGATGATGATGTGGTGGTCGACTGTAGCGGCTTAACACCCATCAATCCAAACTGGGTTTTTGTCGGCAACTCTCTGGTCTCTGCCTATGAATTGGAGTTTGGGCTGGCGGGTTATAAGGGCTACCCGGACCTCTGTGCCCACTTCGATATCTACAGCTATTTGAATACATCACCGCTAGAGGATGCACAGCTGGAGGGACTGCGTGATGACTGGAATCTAATGAACGAGGATCAGCGTTTTGATGACTGGGCAACGGAGCTAACAAAAAGCGGGATAGCCAACAAGGCGATATGGGGGGATTGGTCCCACTCATGCCTGGATAAATACGCCTACTTGATGATTGT
>CAXGWX010000347.1:0-2725 GCA_964013445.1 uncultured Bdellovibrionales bacterium
CATGACCCAGCCGGTCTACGACCAAAGCCACTTCGACCGCTTCTTAGAGCGTACGGCCCATCTGCAGGTGCCGATTCTTATCGGTATCCTGCCCCTGGCCTCCTATCGGAATGCGGAATTCATCCACAACCACATTCCTGGCATGAATATTCCGGACGATATTCGTGAGCGCATGCGCAAAGCGGGTAAAGGTGAAGCGGCCCGTAAAGAAGGCGTGGCCATCGCCACCGAGGCGCTGATGAGTTATCGGGATAAAGTTGCAGGCACTTATATTATGCCGCCCCTTGGCCGTTATGAAATGGCGCAAGAGATTATTCAGGCCTTGGGCGCAGACCGAACCCTGGGTCAAGCCGCCAGCGCCTAAAAATCATTTGGTCAGAAAATGCAGGAAAAGATTAAAGCTGAACGAGTTGGCTCGCCGAAGGTTTATGTAGCTGCGGGCCATGGAAACCAAAACGCCTTATACCTTTGACTCGCATGGCCGCTTGGGCCTCGAGTAAAAGGGCTTCAAAGGGTTTGATACGACTTAAATAGCGTTTGATTCCCTTAAGTTCTTTTCTTTCCTCCGATGCCCCCCAAAGCTCACGCCGTGCATCCAGGAAACGATATATGTCTAACTCCCATTGATCCGGCATCATACAAAAACGCAGTCCAAGACTGATTTCTTCATCCCCATCCGTATTTTGGATGGATGTGATTTGGCCGCCGATCTGAAAGGATTTGGGGCTACCCGGTAAGCGGAAGTTTAAATCCACATAAGAACCAGGCCACCTAACTTGGGTACTCCGGCATTTCATTCCGCCTAAACCAATGTCGTCACACCACATTGGCGCGGAAAAATCCCGGGCACGGACCATCATAAACGCCGGACTACGAGCCGAAGTTCTTCGGTCCTTTTTCAACTGCTTGATTGCTTCAAGAGCCGAAAGCAAAATATCCTCCTACTGCTAGAACCAAACGCATGTTCAGAGGCGTTTGATTGAGCAAAGGTTAGCGTGAAAAGAGGAGCTCACAAAATAACTGGCGCGTTTTTCAAAAAGCGATGTAAATTCGCCCTATTCGCCGAGCCAGCGGGGATATCCGGTGACCAGAAAGTCCCGGCCAATGGTCTCGACTTCAACCTGTCCCAAGCGCGCCGCATTTAAGAGATGGGCCGGCCCCGCACCACCAATGGAGCTTAAAGCCTCCACCCCACCAATGAGCATCGGTGCGACAAAGGCGTAGACCTTGTTGACCAGCTTGGCTTCGAAAAATGAGCCCAAAACACTCGGGCCCCCTTCGATAAGAATCGACAAAAGCTCCCGCTCGCCTAAATGCAGAAGCAGATCATCCAGATCGATTTTCCCAGCACAAAGTTTGGTTGAAAAAGTTTCTACCCCTGCCCGCTCCAGGGCTGCTCTCTTTTTCGCCGAAGCCTTTGGCCCCACAACCACCCAAGTCGGTGCCTTGGAGCGCTTGGCTACCTGCACCACATTCGAGTCCACGGGAGTGCGCGCCCGGGAATCAAGTATCACCCGAATCGGATCCCGCCCACCGCGTACACGACAGGTAAGCTGCGGATTGTCTGCCAACACCGTGCCCACTCCAACGAGCATGGCGTCCGCCACATTGCGTAAACCATGACCATAACGTCTGGCTTCCTTCGAGGTGATCCATTTTGACTCGCCGACCTTGGTTGCAACCTTGCCATCAAGGCTTTGCGCCACCTTGGCCAAAACATAGGGCCGCCGCTCGCGAATAAAATAATTATAGGCTTCATTGAGAACGGTGCATTTGTTTTTAAGGATACCTACTTCCACCTTAATACCGGCGGCACGCAGACGACGAATTCCCCGTCCATTGACGATAGGATTTGGATCTTTAACGCCAACGATAACCCGCTTAATTCCCGCCGCAATAATCGCCTCGGTGCAAGGTCCGGTGCGACCATGATGGGAACAGGGCTCTAAGGTCACATACATATCAGCGCCGTGCGCCGCTTCACCGGCCCGGCGCAGCGCCACCACCTCCGCATGGGCTCCACCGGCGCGGGCATGGAAGCCTTGGGCCAGCAGCCGCTGTCCCTTGACGATAAGGCAGCCCACCATCGGATTGGGTGTGGTCCGCCCCTGTGCCTTGAGCGCTTCTGCCAGCGCCTGCTCCATATATTTTTCACTTTGTGCCAATGGCATTGCGTTAAACCCCTATTAATAGGTATCTTTCCTATCCTTGGGATTGAGCGTCGTGTCAACGACCTTATGGAGAATTTCTCTGACTCAGGCTACAATAGAGGAACCATGGTTAAACAGCGCCCATATGTTTTTCCCGACCCGGAAACAGCCGATCCAAGCGGTTTGGTGACCATTACCCCCCACCTCTCCCCCGATCTCATCTTGATGGCCCTGCGCCAGGGCATCTTTCCCTGGTCCGAAGATCCGGTGCGCTGGTACAGTCCGGATCCGCGGGCGGTCTTTGTTCGCGACCACATCAAATTCCCCAGTAACCTGCCGAAGATACAACGCCGGGGCGAATTTACCCTGACCTGCGATCAGCAATTTCGCCAGGTCATGGAAGCCTGTGCCGAAACCCGGGGGCAGGACGAGCGTTGGATCACCGATGGCTTTATCGACAATTATACCGCTCTGCACGAGCTGGGCTACGCCCACAGCATTGAAGTCTGGCAGGAGGAAAAACTGGTTGGCGGACTTTACGGCGTACAGATGGGCCAGGTCTTTTCCGGCGAATC
>CAXGWX010000348.1:0-2662 GCA_964013445.1 uncultured Bdellovibrionales bacterium
GGTTATCGAACTAAGCTTCTACCCCATCAAGCAAATCGCGAAAATCGATATAGCCATCTAAGGGCGGAACCATCTCAAGCTCTTTAAAGCGCCTGGCCATGAGCAGAAAAATCTCTTCGATATCTTCGGCCGGATAGCCTTCAGTTTGCAGCGACTCGACAAACTTCACCGTATTCGCCGCCGCCGCTTTATCCCAAAGCTCTTCGGAGGAAAGCTGCGCCACATGCGCCTGCCATTCTTCAAGACTACGGGGATGGGCGACCGACATGGTTTTTAAGCGGCCTGTTGTTTGTCGGCGCGTCTAAAGACCGGCGGCTTCGAGCGCGTCAGATAGGGGGAAAGCATAAGCTCTAAAGTATGTTCGTCGAGGCGGGAGAAAGACGCATAATCCTTATCCAGGCCAAACCACTCTTCGCCCAATTCCGTGCTCTGTGACTCTTTGATGATTTTATCGAAAAGCTCGCCTTCAAGAACCTGATAGTGGGCACGGATTTCATCCAAGGTCGCATCAAAATCGTTGCGTGCCTCGGGGTAGACCGTATCGAGAGTAATTTCATGCACCGGCTTCTTCTGCCCTTGCCGCCAGAGCCTGGCGGTACGTTGACGCATATCCTCAGAGCACCAGGTATCCCGGTCAAGCTGCATCACCGTATCAAAGGCCTGCAAATTTTGTCCCTGCTGATAAACCTGACCCTGCATCGAACAACTGGCCACATCCCGATTCGGCGAAATGAGTTCGTTGAGCACAAACTGTTGCCATTCGTTTTTGAGATATTTGCGGTTGGTGCGCATATTGGCTTTTTGACTTGGATCTTTACGGTACTGACGCGGCGTAAACGGTACCCGATGGCCTTTAAATTCAGTGAGCTGCTGACCATTCTTATAGAGATAAATTTTATCGTTCAAACAAGCCGCATGCACCTTCATCGGGATTTTAAGCGACATCTGCCTGGCCGACTCCATGACAAATTCCTTGTCATCGCTAAAAAGCACGGCGCGACTGGCGCCTTTGCTGGAAGCCAACTTACTCATCAAAATTTCGCCCGCCCTATCGAGCTTAGGATAGCCAGCGCCCGGAACAATTTTTTCCGGCATATTCGCCAAATCGTTCAGCTGTTTGATGGCGTTACGGAACTTGATGCCAAACATCTGCGGAATACGTTTGTCTTTCGCCAATGGATTGATTTTGGTTTTGCCATCTTCTTCGATGAGCAATCCCTTATCCCGATACATGGAAACCATGCCCTTCATCACCTGAGAAATCTGCCGGGCCGCTGAGCGGTAGGCCTTCTCCACCTTCTTGTCCATATTCAGGACTTCGGTTTCTTGCGTGAGTTTCGGCAACTTGAATTCTTCCACATCGCGCTTATCCGCATAGAAGATATTGCGCTTAACCCAGGTGTTTAAGTCACGCCTGGTGAGTGGATCTTCTTTCACCCCTAAAATACGACCACCTAAAGTCTCGCAAAAGCGTTCCTTAAATTTACGCATCTCGCGGCGATAGCTCTTGCCCTCAACCCGGTCTTTTAAGTTGATGTTGTTGGCGATGGCGCTAAGCACATAGGCTTCCATCGGATTGCGCTCCATGGGGGAAGCGGTGAGTAAAATCTTATGCGGGTTATCCCAACCCAATGCAGCCTGGGTGGTTTTCGAACCTAAGCTCTTCATCGCCTGCGCCTCATCAAAAAAGGCGCCGGTATAACCATCGCCGGACCAGGGCTTGCCCTGAAACTTGCCGGTGCGCATAGCGCTGCGGAATTGTCCATAGGACATAATATCCACCCGCTTGTACAAATCTTCGGCCGCATCCGGCTCTAAGAAGCGAAACATTTCTTTGGGCAGATTACCGCGCAGAGATGGCGGGCAGACATAGAGAAAGCGGCCGTTCGAATCCTTGGATTCGTGATAACCGTCGCGCATCATTTTGCGCATCATCGACACCGCAACCAAAGTTTTACCGACACCCGTATCCAGCGCGCAAACCCCGTTGTTGCCATTGGCTTCTAACCAGGCCAGAGCTTTTTTCTGCACGCTTAAAAGACGGGCTGGAACTTCCGAGCCATCGGCCAGGGTCAGCTTATCTTTAAAGCCACCAATCGCCTGCATCGAGTAGTGTTCAAGGTTCGGACCTTCGGTAGCAATGTCGGATTCGGCCAAATCTTCGAAGTAGTTTTGCAAATGCTCCATCGAGGATTTTGAAAGAGAAAGCCCCTGCAAAGCATCGCTGACCACCGCAAAATCCTTCGCATCAAAATAAAAGGAGGTGTTGCGCGAACCGGTCTTGTATTTGATCGATGGGATGGCTTTCGAGAGCTTACGCACCGCCTGACGGATCTCCGTGGCTTCACCCTGGAAGAAAGGCATCTGCAAAAAGAGCTTGTCTTTAATTTCACCGCGCTCTTTGACCGTCGCCATGGTCACATAGGGTTCGCGCTCACCAGGATTGTAGCGCACTGGCCCTTTGCTGCCCCGACCTAAGCGGGCGTTAAAAGTATAGGAGGTGCCTTCGATCAAGCGCCCTTGGGCGTTGACCAAATCATCGAGCATCACCCCTTCAAAACGACCATCCACGATAACACGCTGACCTTGATGCCACATGGTCGGATAGATGCGGGTAAGCTGGCCCATCTTCGCTTTGTCGTCGGTCAAAGCCACATGCTCA
>CAXGWX010000349.1:0-2660 GCA_964013445.1 uncultured Bdellovibrionales bacterium
AAACGACCTACTTCTGTTGTCGTTTCAGTGAGGCCTAAGGGGTTTCAGCCTCTTGCAAGGGAATACATAACACGCTGCTTAAAACCACCATAAAGAAGGAGGCGGCGACACAGGCCGTGAGGCCGGCGGTTCCTTGGCCCGCCCAGCCAAAAAGAGCGCCCGATAGGAGAGTGCCCAAAAGGCGGCCGGCCGCATTCGACATATAATAAAAGCCCACATCTAAAGCGACGGTGTCTTCTTTCGAATAAGCCACCACAAGGTAGCTATGAAGAGCGCTGTTCATAGCAAAGATTATCGCGAAGACAATCAATCCACCAACCAAGACTATCGTCGGTGAAACACTCGTTTGAAGTCCTGCCAGAATTCCACCAAGAGGAATAAGCAAAGAGATTTTCCACCGGGCCAATGGACCGGCCCAGATGGGTTGCTTCCCTGCACTCGAGGAGAATCGAGAGAGTAAGGCCCCAGCGGAGGCTTGCACCATTCCGTAGCCGATGATCCAAGAAGCCAAGAATCCTCCGACCGCTTCATGGGACCAGCCCGCGGAGGCGGAGAGAAAAATGGGGAGCCCAACCACAAACCAGGCATCTCGGGAGCCAAAAAGAAAGAGTCGAGCAGCAGAAAGCCATTGGAGCCTTTTATCGGCGGGCACCAGGCTCTTCAGAGTGACCGATGTGCGGCTTTTGCCAGGGGCTTTTGGCAAAGCAAGTGTCGAGGCAGCCCAGGTCGCCGCTAAAGCAAGAGCCATGCAAAGGCAGGAACCAAAAAAACCCACGGTGGTTAAGAGAAATCCGCCCACAAAGAACCCGGCACCTTTGAGGGTGTTTTTTGAGCCGGTTAAAATTGCTACCCACTTAAGAAGACCAGCCTGGTCGTTCTCGGGCACCACCATTTTTATATAACTTTTGGAACTCATTTTCGTAAGATCTTTAGCGATGCCGCTTAATCCTTGCATGCCCATTACAAGGGGGACGGTTAAATTCGATTCCCACAGAGCGAGCAGACTGCATGCCAAGACCTGCAATAAGAGTCCCGCCCCGAGAGTCATTTTAAGTCCGTGTTTGGCTCCTAACCACCCACCGAAAAGGTTGGTGACCATTCCGAAGAATTCGTAAAGAACGAATAACATGGCCAAAGAAAGGGGAGAAAAGCCCTGTTCATGAAGGTGAAGCAGCACCAGCATACGCAAGGCGCCATCGCTGAGCGTAAAGACCCAATAGGTGGCAGTGATGATGGCGTAGTCGCGAACGTTGCGCATGGTGGGTCCTATTGGATATTTCGGGCCACAAGTTCCGTAAGATCCATCATTCGGTTCACATAGCCCCATTCATTGTCATACCAAATAAGGACTTTCACCATTCGCTTGTCGGTGACGCGAGTACTTGGCCCGTCCACAATGCCGCTTCGTGGGTCACCGGCGTAATCGCTACTAACGAGAGGCTTGGTCTCATAGCCCAAAATGCCCTTGAGTGGTTTGGTTTGCGAGGCCTTTTTGATGGCTGCATTCACCTCTTCGACGGTTGTGTCTCGCTGCATATGAAAAACGCAATCGGTGAGCGATGCATTGTGTACCGGCGTCCGAACGGCAATGCTATCGAGCTTGCCTTTGAGCTCAGGGATAATCATGGTGACCGCCGTGGCCGAATTGGTGGTGGTGGGAATCAAGTTCATCTGCGATGCACGAGCGCGGCGCGGATCTTTGTGAGCGCAATCGTGTACCGACTGGGTATTGGTCGGCGCGTGAATGGTGGTAATAAGGCCGCGCTCAATGCCTATTGCATCGTGCAATACACGAACTACCGGTGCAAGGCAGTTGGTCGTGCAGGAGGCCGCAGTGATAATCGGCTCTTCTTTGGGATTGAAGCTCTCGTGATTGACGCCCATTACAATATTCGGAGGACCACCTTTCACCGGAGCAGAAACAAGTACGCGCTTTGCTCCATTGTCCAAATGAGGTTGAAGACTTTCGCAGGTTCGAAAAGCACCGCTGCATTCTAACACGAGATCGACCTTGAAATCGGCCCAGGGAATGTCCGCTGGGGCGCTGTGAGGCAAATAAGGGATCTCCTTATCGCCGACCCGCAGGTTGTTTTCAATGGCAGAACAGGGGGTGTTCCAACGGCCTTGAGCAGTATCGAATTCCAAAAGAGTAGCCATTGTATCGGCGGTTGCGTTGGGCTCGTTGATTACCACAAATTCAAAGGTAGGGTTGGTAAAAGAATGACGAAGGGCAAGGCGCCCCATTCGTCCAAAACCGTTGATACCGATACGAACCATCTTATAGCTCCAGCTAATTCTTATGTCTTTGAACCCGATCTCACTGGGTGTCGCTTGAGTCAACCT
The DNA here is from genome assembly GCA_964013445.1 of uncultured Bdellovibrionales bacterium. Taxonomy (GTDB): domain Bacteria; phylum Myxococcota; class XYA12-FULL-58-9; order XYA12-FULL-58-9; family JASMKV01; genus JASMKV01. The sequence goes on from CAXGWX010000349.1 coordinate 2,344, forward strand.
TCCAACTGTTACGATTGTGCGACAAAACTTTATTGTTATTGGAACGAAGGAGCAACGCCTATCAAAGGTATGCTATCATTGAGGTTTTGGCGCCGTGGTAAAGAGGACGTTTGTGAGTTTTTCGGAGCTGGAACTCCCTTTTTGGGGACGCTTCCATGACCCAGTAGAGCATGCGAATTTCACGACGATTGTGGATGTAAATGCCGCGGTGAAAGGAACCTGTTGAGTGGGCGGGAGGATGGGGAAGTAACAAGTCTCACATCGCACAAGAGGGCAAAAAGTTTTGTTCTTGGAGACTCGGCCCTAGTTCCTGCTTC
>CAXGWX010000350.1:0-2602 GCA_964013445.1 uncultured Bdellovibrionales bacterium
AAAAAGTATGCGCGCTTTGGTGATGAACTCTTTGAACCCGAAGCGCTCTTTGAGCATACAGTCGTATCCCTGTTAACCGGTTGGGGCGCGCAAGAGAAAACGATTGCTAAGACTTTAAAACAATCTTCTTTAAACAAAATGGAATAAAATTAATGCTTGTCGAATCTTTACTTTTTTTCATTGTCGGTTCTATCGGCTGGACCTTGAGTGAATATCTTATTCATCGTTTCCAATTTCATGGACGCGGTCGCTCCGGCCCCATGACCCGTGAACACACCAAGCACCACAAAACTGCCCATCATTTTGCCCCAACCTGGCATAAGATGTCACTGGCGCTACCCACCCTGGCTGGCTTGTGCGCCGTACTTAATACCCTCATGCCTAACTCTGGAGCACTCTTTTTCCCCTTAGGTTTTGGCCTCACCTATTGTGCTTATGAGCTTTACCATCGACGCCTACACACCCATGCCCCCAAAGGCCCCTGGGGGCGCAAGCAACGACTGCATCATTATCATCACCACTTCCAAGACCCGGCAATGAATCACGGCGTAACCACACCATTCTGGGATATATTATTTGGCACCTACGCTAAAGTCGAAAGTGTGCAAATTCCACAACGGCATCTTCTCGCCTGGATGGTAGACGCACAAACCGGATTGATTAAGGCTGAGTTTGCCAAGGATTATCGCACAAGAAAAAATATAAGCGTGCCACAACCGAGACACGCTCCCGAAGCACTGCAATCCGCTTAAGCCGCAGCTTCTGAATTGGCACTGTTCATGGTTTTGCCCAAAATATAAGAATAGAGCGGCCCCAGTGGTAAAAACCACACCATATGGGTTAATCGCGTTAAGGCTGCAACAACAACCCCCTCCGAAAGCCCCAATCCAAATGTTTGCCCAACATAAATAAAAGCAATATCCAAGGAGCCCAAAGAGGCGGGCGCAAGCTTAATCAAAGCACTGATGTTTGCAAGAGAAGGAATAATAAATCCGGCCGTCGTTGGCAGTGCATAGTTTAACGAGGCAAAGGCGAAAACCGTAAATAAAGAGGAAAAGAGATACATCATTGTTGTATGCAGAAAAAAGCCCAAAGCGAATCCTGGATCGCTTACAAATCGCTTCCCTTCGCGAATGAAATTCTTAACCTTTTCATGTTGCGCAAAGGGCTCGAACATTTTTGCGCATAACAAGACACAGCAGGGACTTAAGGCTAAAACGAAAAAGATGAGAGCAAGAATAAAATTCTTATAGCCCGACTCAAAATAGGCCACCAAAAGAGCGACAAGACCCCAAAAAGAAAAAATCGCTATGTGGGCGGGATACATGAGCATTAATGATGCAGCATAACGCTTATAAGAAAGTCCATATACTTTTTTAAGGTAATGCCCTCTAAAGCCATGTCCGGAAAACGGAAGCACATAGTTCCATAAGAGCGCTACGTGGATCGTCCCATACCATTCTCGAAAGTTGAGTTTAATACCGAAAGGAATAAGGCTCTGTCGAAAAACAAGCCCGTGAAAGAGAATAGCCATCTGCCCCGTTGCCAGCAGAAGAAAAAGCATCATAAGGGAGATGTCTTGCAGCGGCGGCAACGCGGGTGGGTTCTGATAAACGATGAATCCGGCCGATGCAACGACAAGCAGGGCCGCGGCCAACGAGAGCATTTTACGGTTCTTAGTCAATATACTTACCCTTTACCCTGCGCCTCGTGAGGTCACACGCATACCCTTCTTCCACTTCTCATATAACCTGTGCCTGTCGAGTACAACCGCACCTACAACAAAGCTCTGGCATAGGGCAGCAAGTCCATTAGACCTTGAGAGGGAATTGCGCTAAACAAAGCACGAGGAGGATTCATGAAAAAGTGGAATTCCTGGCGTTCAGAGCACGCCAAAGAAAAATACGACTGCATTATTATTGGTTCAGGTATCAGTGGCCTTACAACAGGAGCCATCCTGGCGAAACTTGGGCAAAAAGTTCTTATCCTTGAAAAGCATTTCAAAATTGGCGGTTGGACCCACACATTCAAACGCAAGCAATACGAATGGGATGTAGGGATTCATTATATTGGCGAGGTTCACAATTCATATTCCACTGCCCGTAAACTTTTTGATTTTGCCAGCGATGGCAAACTTGAATGGGCGAAAATGGCTGACAACTATGACCGCATAATCTTCCCGGACAAGACCTATAACTTTTATGCCCCCAGACAACGCTTCATTGATGATTTCATCGAACACTTTCCCGGCACAGAAGAAAAGATAGAGGAATACTTAAGTGCGGTAGATACAGTCGTGCGTCAAGGCCGCCCCTACTTTGCCAACAAGGCGCTTCCTGAGTGGATTGCCAAAATGACCTATTCGACAATGACGGAAAAATATTTCAAGTTGGCCAACCGCACCACTAAAGATGTCATCATGAGCATCTTCGACAATGATAAGATTCTTGGTGTGCTCACGGGTCAATGGGGTGATCATGGCCTACCACCGGAACAAAGCTCCTTTGCCATGCATGCGATGGTCGTCCGCCACTATCTTGATGGTGGTAACTATCCCGTGGGTGGTTCGCGCATGATTGCAGAAACGATTACGGACCATATT
>CAXGWX010000351.1:0-2595 GCA_964013445.1 uncultured Bdellovibrionales bacterium
TAAAAAATGTACCAGGGCTTTACTTTATTGGCGAAGCCGTCGATGTGACCGGTCATCTTGGGGGATACAATTTTCAGTGGGCCTGGGCTTCGGGTTATGTGTGTGGCCAAGCGGTTTAATCTTTAGGCTTCACAGCCAAAGAGTTTAAAGCCCGCATCGGTTTCTGTAAAGACGCTGCCCTCGTCATCGCATTGGATGTGTAAGCCTTCCGAGTTGAATTCAGAGCTGGTTGTCGACGGGTCCAAACATTCTGATGCAAGGTTTTCGATGTTTGCGGGGGCCGAGCCAACCTCCATACGCCAATGAAGTGGATTCTCGCTTTTGTGGGCATCAGCGATAATGACCGCACCATCAGTGCTCCAAGCGAGATAGACGCTTGGGTCACCCTGACGATTAGGGTTATTCAAAATGAGTTCCTGAGTAGGGGCATTTTCTTCGAGTGTTGCTGCATCAAGAATGGTTAGGCTGATCGATGTGGCGTCAGTGGCTTCAACTTGAAGGATTTGGCTTCCATCGGGTCCAGGGATAAAAGTGAGTGGTAGTGGAACGTCATTGCCTGATAAGATGTTGTGACTCCATTGTGCTTGCCCAAGCAAGGTTGCGGTTCCATCGAGTGCAATCTTATGAAACTCAAAGAATATATCTTCATCTTCGTTATCGCTGCTGTCTTTGGGCAGAACAATGCGCCCTGAAATAAGATAGCCTACTGAACCCATATCGAAGAGGGTAACACTCTTGCCAGGCAGAGATTCACCGATTGGTTCGCTGGTTTCTAAATTGGAGGCAGGCCCGCGCCAAATTTCTGTTTCAAAGTTACGTTCCGTATCCGTGCTGATACCAGCTTTTGACTCGAAGATATGCTGTACCCGGCTAACGTGTTGTCCGTCGTCAGACCAGCGCGCATGGTCCCAGGAAGTATTCGCTCTGAAGCAGGCAGTAGAAAATAATGGGAGCAGCAGAGCAATAAATAGGAGTGAATAAGGTGAGGGTGTGGTTTTCTTCATTGTTATCTCCTGCTGACGGGATGGTGATGTTCTATTCTATGGGCTGAGGTCTATCCGATAACGCTTCGGAATCAAACCCAAAGGCTAATTCTTTTCTTGGTGGCGAGGGTCAGCGCTCAGCGCCAAGTTGCCTGGCATGAGCGCTATACTCCCGAGGCAGTGCAAGAATATTGTTTTGAGCAATATGAAGGGCAAGGGGCGACTGAGTGCTTACGTCCTGAACAAAAGCTTATGATGCAGGACTCTTTTGTTTAAGCATCTCACGAATAATATTTTTGATAAGATCAAGAAGCTCGTCCGGCTCACCTTTGACTTTATCATAACCGCGCGTCAGTACGGTCGCATCCTGGGTATTGATAAGTTTTAAAGAGAGCACATAGGTTGTGCCCAGCACACCAACATTTCCTGCAAGAATCGCATCGACGCCTAATGCGCCACCGAGCTCGGCGGTGCAGGCGACATCGTTACAGCCCATAAGCTCTTTTTGCCGGTCGAAGCCCAGCATGGCGTTGATGTCGGACTGGGAGATGACCGTATAGTGCCCCATCTGGGCAATTTCCGCAGTAACAATTTCGGTAAGCAGGTCGGACATACTTGTATCAAGCTTGGAAACGCTTAAGAGGGGCACGGCAATCTTTTTTACAGCCTGTAGATCGGCCATATTTTCGGTTGAAACTCGCGGCTTTGTTGAGTCTTTCTTCTTTTTCTTTTTTGAAACGGATTTTGGTGAAGATTTTTTTGCGCCGCTTTCCGCTTTAAGCTTCGCATGAATATGGGTCGGGCTAATATCAAAAGCCCCCCCACTGAAAATATCAACCGGGATGCCAATATAAAACCAAAACCAATTGCCAATGACTGTACGAAAGAATTGAAACTTTTTGTTGAGTAGGACAACGTAGGGCTTATAGCCATCTTTGGTGACGGTGATGCTGCCAGGTTTCCCCCGCTTTACTTTGACAACACATGGCGTTTCGCAGTTTTTGATGTAGCCAGTGCGAACGTTGGCACCGCTGGGGGTTGACTTGACATTGATGTTGGTATGACGGCCATGTAGCAAGGTGCCGCAACCTGTGAGTAAAGCCAGGGACAAAACCAGCCCTAAACTCACAAGAGTGGTTGGCAGATGGCGCGTCAAGATTCTAATTTTTAAGAGCACTCTGTAGATTAAATGCTACAACTCATATCCTGGCCGCAGCATAGGGGAGATTTAATCTTGCCGTGGTCATTGGGGCATCTGGAGATCTGTACGCTGGAGCCATCCGGCTTTTGTAAGCTATCGTTGACCAGTGCCGCATCACACTCGCCACAAGTTGCATTCACAGACATTCCACATTTATCGCACTTATATGTAGCCATCGAATCATCCTTTGCAAAACGTTAGTCACACAAGAGTACGTTATTTCAAGGGACGATTCAATGCTGGGAAATGGATTCCCTGGTCATATCTCGTAGGGGTTATAATGAAGTGGTCGACGGTTGAGGTGTAACAATGACAGGAGGTCCAGGACGACCTAAACTGTGTGATTCAGATCACAAGCCCATGAAATCAAAGGGTTTTTTTGCTTTTTCTGATCGTCTTTTGTACATTTTT
>CAXGWX010000352.1:0-2542 GCA_964013445.1 uncultured Bdellovibrionales bacterium
CTATTTTGTCTGCTTTTAGCGTGGCCAGTTTCGTTCTGGCTGCTCGTTCAGAGGCTCGTACTCTGCCCGGGGAGATCAGTCTCGGAATGGAACGGGGTAAAGTTCAGGACTCAGAAGGGAAAGTCCCGACTGTAGAATTGGGCATGAGTTTCTAAAGTAAGTGACAATCTTCGCGTTGCGCTTTTTGACAAAGGTGTGCCCGGAATTTCTCCACCACAACCTGATCTCTGCCATAATCGGCTTTTTCTTTGAGAGCTTTGTCTAAAACTTGATAGGCTTCTCTAAGCCGGTCCTGAGTTGTGTAGAGTTGGGCCAAATAGTAGGCGGTCCAGTGGTTTTTCTGGGCGCTCGATTCGAGTGCCGTAATTTTATCTTCGGTGCTCAGGTCTGCGGTTCGGTAGATGGCTTTGCCTTTAAGTAAGGGCAGCCCAGGATAGGCTGGAGCAAAGCTTTCAAGCTCTTGAATGATTTTTAAGGCTTTTGGGAAAAGATTTTCTTTCAGGAGCGCATTGCCATAATAGGCCAAAACATCAGGGGTTATTTCCGTTTCGTAGGCATGTTCCCAAAGCTTTAGGTCACTGTGCCAAGCCTTTTGCTCCTGGTATGAGCGCCAGGCAAAAAGTACCGCAATGCAGTTCAGAAGAGCACGCATTCGTTTTAAGGAAAATAAACCTTTAAAGGAACCGACGATAAAGATGGTGGCGTTGATGAGGATAAAGCTGGCAAGGAGAATATAGGTGTCAGAGACAAAGATGTTGGTCATGACCGCTGTTACCGGCATCAGAAACAACAGAGCACTGGCAAACCAGAGGAGGAAGCCTTCTATTTCAATGCAGAAAAGTAATATGGCGCCGAAGATAGGGAGAAGTCCTAAGCCAATCAGGTTCCACCAAGCACCTGGAAAGTAGGTCACCGAAAGCTGAAAGGGCAAAAGGAAATTAAAAAAGTAGCGGCCCATGGCGAGAAAGCTTAGGGGCAGATTTTCCGAGGAAGCGGGGAGCATCTTGGCTTGCGAAGTGAGAGCTTCGTACTCGCCACCATAGTAGCGGTAGTTGGCGACAAAAATTGTAAAAGCAATACAGCCGCAGGTAATCAGCAACGCTTTGACTTTTTTATCGTCAATAGAATTATGAAAGCGGGCGTAGAGAAAAGCCCAAATTGGCCAGGCCAAGCCCATGGGGTGGGAGAGTAGGGCGGCGCAAATAAAGAGGGGAACCAGCGCGTAGTGATACCAGCCCTTTGCCGGATTTCTGCCCACATGCAAGAAATGGTAGGTGCCCCACATGGTGAAACAAAAGCTTAGGAGGTGTTTGCGTGCTGCAATCCAGGCGACGCTGCCGACAAAGACCGGATGCAAACAAAAGAGAATAAAGAATAACTTCTGATGGAAGCTCGGTGGATGCAAGAGGGTAAAGCAGGACCATACGCCAAGGAGGCCAAGTATCCAGATGATGACATTGCTTAGATGAAAGCTCCAAAACGGCAGATGCTCTTTGAGTTTGAAATCGATGAGGTAGCTCAAATCCCGGAGTGGTTGAATATCGAGGGATGGGGAGGCAGGTGAACCAAAGATGTCTCCGAGGGTGGGATGGGCCTGAACCCAGCTCAAAAGGGTCCGATCATCCCGTTCCAGGATCGGATCCTGGATAATCAGATCGGCGTAAATGAAGCCGTGAGCGAGGAAAAGAAGAATAAAATGCCAATTTTTCTGCAAATATGTAGTGAGCAGCTCAGAAAATCGGGCCATGCGCCTAGGATAGCTCAAAAAATGACTCCTATCCAGATTGTCGCCAAGGGCAAAGGATCGTCATTTGTACAAAAAGCAGCAAAATTTTGTATTTTTTTCACGTTTGTGATCCCTCTCACAGGCTTGGAATAAGGGATGTCGTATAACAGAATTAAGGAAGAAACTACGAAACGGCAAACCGATTGCGAGGTCGGGACGCAAAGCCACGGAGATCACTGATCTGGCCGGGTTACCGAAAGGAAGAAACCATGAACACCATCAATCTTAGCGTACTTAACAAGAATAGCGCATTTTCAGGACAACTTAACCCAGGTATTGATAGAGCAGCACAGAGCGCCCAAGAGCTGTGGAACCGCCGCGCATTGGTATTGCTTGACGAGTGCAAGACTCAATTTTGCCAATTGAAGGCCACTCAGACCAGCACCCACGAAGATGTGCGGGCCCAACGTAAGTTGATCAGTAAAAAACTCCAACGCTCCTATTCAGAGCTGGGCTCTTTGCTGAACGCATTGGTCGAAGATGCTAATGATTTAAATTAGTTTGGCTTGTGCAGCCTTTGCCCGTTCGCGGTGTGAATGCTGCGCAGCAGCGCTCTTGTGATCCGGATCACAAAGAAATACTGAGTCATTTCAATAGAATATCTTGCCAGGTTCTGGCTTAAGCCTTGCAAAATAGGGCCCCATGGAAAGTGAGGCCCCAATGATTGCAAAATATGGAATGATTCTCCTGCTAAGTGCTTGCTGCGCCTGCGGCAGCGCGATGGAAAAAGAGTCTGCACAAGGTCGCACAGGCGCC
>CAXGWX010000353.1:0-2510 GCA_964013445.1 uncultured Bdellovibrionales bacterium
CCGCCTGAGTCGCCAGTGCCGCCAGGACCGGCACCTCATCAATAAGTCGACCCAAAATATCTGCGCCAATACGGGTGGGCTTATCGCCGGCCTGCTTCGCATTGAGTTTTGATGACTTCACCCAAACATCGCCAACCGCTTCCCCTGCACCTTCGGACCAATTTTCGATGCCATAGTCCGCACCATACTCTTCCAGGATTTCTAAAAAACCGGTGCGCGTACCGTTGAGACACACTTGCCGCACATGCACTTCCGACTCCGGCAGACAGAGTGCCGCCGCCAACAAAAAACTGGCGCTGGAAAAATCGCCGGGCACTTGCCACGCTCTACCTGTTATTTTTTGTCCCTTGAATAAAAAGATATGGGTTGCAGCATTTTTTCGTTGCACTTCAACCTGCACCCCCGCCATTTGCAACATGCGTTCCGTGTGGTCCCGACTCTCCCCCGGCTCAATGACTTCCACCTCCACACCGGCGACAAGCGCCGCCAAGAGCACCGCACTTTTAAGTTGCGCACTCGCATGCGGCAACACAACTTTGCCGCCCTTAAAAGTTCCACCGCGCAATTCCAGGGGCGCGCAACCATTTTGCGAACCAATGTCGATGCCACACTCGGTGAAGACATCGATGAGACTTTGTATGGAGCGACCACGCAGCGAGGCATCACCATCAAAACGGGCCTTGATGCCTAAGCCCGCACACACCCCCAGCAACAAACGCATGGTCGTCGCCGAGTTGCCACAATCCAGGACCTCGCCCGGTGCAGCCAAAGCGGCTTTATTCCCCGCAAAGAGAAAACCTGTATCCACTTCATCAACCGATGCCCCCAGGGCCCGCAGGCAGGCAAGTGTGCGCCTGTTGTCGTCACCAAAAGCGGCGGCGCTGATCTTCGTTTCACCGGAACTTAAAGCACCTAAAATGAGTGCGCGATGCAAGATACTCTTATCCGCCGGCAAAATAACTTCACCCCGGAGTCGTTGCTTACCTTGCAGACGAACCTGCATCTTAAATGTTTGGAATGGCCTTAAGCAGTTTGTCGTTTTCTTCCGGCGTACCGATGCTCACCCGCGCCGAGGTCTTCAAACCGTAGCCCGCCATCGGTCTTACAATCACCCCTTGGCGCAAAAGTTTATCGTAGACTTCCATGATGTCTTTTTTGAAATCCACCAGGAGAAAATTCGTTTGTGAAGGCTGGTAACCTAAGCCCAGCGAATCATAAGCGCTCATCAACCGCAGCATTTCACTCTTATTCATACGCACCGAATTATCGACATGCTCCTGATCATCGAGAGCCGCCAGCGCCGCCACCTGCCCCATGCTGTTACAGTTAAAGGGTTGTCGGCCTTTGTTCACATAGCCAATCAATTCCTTATTGCCGACCCCATAGCCAATGCGAAATCCGGCCAAGCCATAGGCCTTGGAAAAGGTGCGCATCACAATCAAACGCTCCCGCTTATTCAGATAGTCAAAACCCTGGGGATAATCCTCCGCATCCGCATAATGGCAATAGGCCTCATCATAGACCACCACCACATGGTCCGGAATTGCGGCTAAGAATCTATCGAATTCATCTTTCGTAAAATATGTCCCGCAGGGGTTGTTTGGATTGTCGAGAAAAATGAGCTTGGTTTTCTCATCCACTGCCGCCGCCATCGCCTCTAAATCGATACGCATATCTTTGAACGGTACAGTGCGCACCTGCCGGTTCGCCGCCATAGCACAAAGCTTATAAATGATAAAAGAATAGCCACCGTAGATCATATTCTCATCAGGCAGCATGGTGGTGCGGATGAGCATTTCAATAAGTTCGTTGGTGCCGTTGGTGGTGATCAGATTTTCCGGGGAGATATCATGGAAGGCCGCAATTTTTTGCTTTAAATAAAAAGCACCGCCGTCCGGATACTCGTGCCCTTGTCGCATATAGTCCTGTACCGCCGCCAGCGCTTTGGGGGATGGGCCCAAAGGGTTTTCATTCGATGCCAGCTTGATACAGCCTGAGATGCCAAGCTCACGCTCGGTCTCGCTCACCGGCTTGCCCGGCACATAAACGATGAGATCCTTATATTGTTCGTTAACCAGTTCGCCCATGGGGCGCAGCTTCTAACAGAAGACGAAGGCTTTGGCTAGAGGGCAGAAAATTGCCCTAAGACCTTAAGTCTCATACCTTTTTTAAATAAGGGCAGTGGCCCCTATGTTCTCAGACAGTTTTTGCGGATTTAATCTCGACAACTTCTCTACAAAAGTTATATACTTAGGCCTCGGCGGCCCCTTCCCGCAGCATTGGAATACTGACCCTTGAGATGGGTTGGTTTGACCTTAGAACCTGTTATGAGTCGGGAGCATATGCCTTTTTCGCAGCAACATAAACGACCAGCTTGGCCCAAGGCCCTCTTGATCACCGCTGCTGTGGGCGTGTTTCTCACCTTTGGTACCCCGGACGGCTCCCTTTACCAGGGTTGTGGCGGTTCTGAATTCGACGACCTCCAGCTTGCGAACACAGACAATCAAATC
>CAXGWX010000354.1:0-2503 GCA_964013445.1 uncultured Bdellovibrionales bacterium
CACACACATCAGTCATAATTTTTTTATTCATAGCTTTTTATCCTAAAGAGATGCACAGAACTCAATTTAAGTTCCACATCTGATATGTAAAGCTTATTTTACATTATGTACAGTTGGCTTGATGTTTTTTGGTAGGCAAAATTTTAAAACACAAAGAGCCGTGTCCTTCGCAGATTCATCAATGGATGCTACATAAGATTATGGATCAAAATACTAAGTTGAGTATCTAATTTAAGATAAAGCTCTTTGAATCCGTTGTGAGAATCAGAATTCCAACTATTACATTGAAGCGGTAAACCGTTAAGACTGAAAGGTGGATAAGTGGAGCGGGTGAAGGGAATCGAACCCTCTACACACTCAATACTCGAATGAATATGTGGCTTAGACATTGCAAATCCCACTGATCTCTCCTTTTCTCAATGAATCTCACACAATTTCCGTGAATTTGTTGGTTCGCACCTTGCCTACCCTCGGTTTTTAATTCTTCACCCCGTCCATCTTAACTTTTTAGGTGGCTTCACAAAGCGCGGTGCCTAATTCAAATCCTTTTCCTGAATGATGCTATAGAGGTGGGTGCGACCCATCAGAAAGAGTTGATTACCCGCTAGTGCAGGGGAGGAAACGATTGGCTCACCGAGTTCGTTTTAGCGATGTCTTTGAGGTCGCTCGAGCGTTTCAGGACGAGTGTCAGTCACCCCACTGCGATCGTTTAGATAGATTCGGCCGTCCGCCCCAACGGGGGATGCATAAACGTTCTTGAGTCCCTTGAGACGTTTGCGGTCGATGTAGGTTTTTGTCGCTCTTGGCGTTCACATAGGAGAGAAGCGCCTGGTTGGATTGGGTGAAGTAGAGCAAACCATCGTACAGGATCGGGGAAGGGACGCACGGTGTGCCGCGGCGCTTGGTCCAAATTATTTTATCAGCACCGGTGATGTCACCCTTGGCATTCAGCGGGATAGCCATCAAAGAGTAGCCTTTGTAGCCGGTCATGCAATAAACGCTGTCTCCTCCGACGACTTGGCACGGAATGGCGTTGCCGGTGAGGCCGGCGCATTTTCAAATCACCTTACCAGTGTTCAGATCGTAGCTACGAACTTTACCGGAAGCAGTGGTGATGACTTGGGTTTTGCCGCTTTGGGCAACAATTGCTGGGGTAGCCCAAGCGTTTTTTTCGCAGCGATCAACGTACCAGAGCGGCTTGCTGTTTTTGGCGCTGAGAACATTTATCGCTTCAACGAGAAATGCTGATACTACGCGCTGAGTAAGAGAGGCGGGCAAGCAAATCCGCCGAAGCCTTAAAAGTTCACCGAGTACTCTCTTTTGTTTTCAGCCACCGGAATGATTGATTCACCCAGATGATGATCGATTAAAATTGATTCAACATCTTTTGAATGAGCGAATATTATTGACCGGCTTTTCGAACTCCTGAAACCCTGCTTGGGTGAATATTCAAACATCGGACCGAGGCTCCCGTTGGAGTACTTGATTCGGGCCTTGAGGCCTGCCAAGGCATTCTCATTGCCTAACAGCCTCAATTTGAGGCCGGTGCCGGTGGTGATGTTTTTATGAAGTGCATAAGGCCTTCCACTGTCGCCTATCACGATATCCGGTTTGTTGTCATTGTTGATGTCGGGGCTGCTGACCGATCTGGGCCCGAATAAATCAGTCCTGATTCCCAGATCCTTGCCGTCGAACGGTTCCAAGTCTCCATTCTTGTTCTGGATCAGAAACAATCCCGAATGATTGTAGCTTGATTCTTTATCGCCCTTCGAGGCCGTAAAGCCCTGGCACAAAAAAATGTCCAATCTCCCATCCAAGTTGTAGTCGTTGATATCTATTCCGAAGGTGGGCAGAAAGTTCACCTTGGGAGCCAATTCCATGCGTTCAAATTCATTGTTACGATTTATGAAAATGCACGTATTAAACTCGGTATATTTTATAGACTTAAGTTCCCTTTTAAAGACCGACTGGATCGGTTGATCCATAAATTCCTCATTCGACTTGAAGATAAAACCATATGAGGGATGAACCTTCTTGAAGTCATCAAGATTCATCAAAAACATGTCGTCATTGCCTGCGGCGTATGTCTCATAAAGATTTGTTGTTTCACCCTGTCGTTCATAATGGAGCTTATAGCCTGATTGACGATATCTGTTGAGTACAGTGTTGCTGCCCCAATTGCCGCATATAAGGTCAGGGGCGCCATCGCCATTGAGGTCGCCGCTGGCAATGCTGTTCCAGTTTCCGACCAGGCTATCCAGCTTTAGTTTGGCGGAGATGTTGGTGTATTTTTCATTGATCAGGGTTAGCACCTGTATCCCGTCCCCTTCCGGCGCAAGAATCAGTTCCTGACTCCCGTCCCCGTCCAGGTCAGTGAAGGCAGAGTCGTTGACAGCCCTGCCGCTGTAAATGACCTGCTTATCCTTGAGCAATAATTCCATGGTCTTTAGGTTGAATGGAATTGAGTAGGTCTTATCACCAACCGGATAATGCCCGAGAATAT
>CAXGWX010000355.1:0-2477 GCA_964013445.1 uncultured Bdellovibrionales bacterium
CCTGCGCCATAAGGGGCACGGCATAGAATAGGGCAAGGATGCTTATAAGGAGCGCGGACCTCATGGCTTAACTCCAGGAGGAGCGAGGTTTGGCAGGGGCGAAGCGGGTTTACCCAGCGCGTCTTGGATGCGCTGGCGCCAATTTACCAAGGATGTTTCGGCCAGGTCCAGGGTGACACCGTTGCCGGTGTTCCCCGCAGGTTGGAGATGGACGCCATCGATGGAGCGGGAGAGCATATAGGTTTTTGGACCGGTTTGGCGGGCCGTAAGAACCCCTAAGGTCAGCCCAATGGGGAGATAACGGTTGCCATCCTTTTGGGCGAGGATCAGATAACTTTTTCCCTTACGTAATTTTGGGGTGCCGGGGACAATCATTTGCATCTGGTCGTTGAGTTTGCCGCCAGGCAAATCGATATGGACGATTTGCGCCACTTTAGTCCCGACGAAGGGTTGGTAGACCTGAAAGACGTAGCGGGTGGTGACCCAGTCTTTTTCGGTGATGACCTGGCTGGTGATCACGGTGCCGAAGGCAATAAAGTCTGCTCGCGCAATGATTTGGCGATCGCTTAAAGCCTCTACGGTGGTGGCTTGAGCGCTTGTGGCTGTAATCAGGAAGAGAACCAAGGCAGAAAAACTTGCTCGCATGAAGTTTAGCATAGCCGATATCTGGCGATGAAAGTAGTGTTTTTTTGCGGATAAAATGCTTTTTTATCAGGCGGTTAAAGCATTTGAGGGAGCGTTAAATGAGGCCTTTTGGTGGTGTTTTGTCGTTCTATTGGGAAGGATGGTGCTTACCTAAGAATATCTGGACGTTTTTTTTATCTTTTTAGCGACAAGACGATTTTCTGCACGACAATGCAAAACGTATTAGTTTTATTAATTTGCCCTGAATATCTTTTAAGGAGAAAAAAATGGCATTAAATAAGAAACTTTCAGCAGGAGGCTTGGCCGTAGCCCTTTCATTAACAACATTGGGTATTGGTTGTGCCAAGACACCAACAGCCGAACCTGCAGCAGCACCGGCAGCTGAAGAAGCAGCACCAGCGGCTGAAGAAGCAGCACCTGCAGCTGAAGAAGCAGCGCCTGCAGCTGAAGAAGCAGCAGCAGAGACTGGTGAAGAGCAAGCCAAAGGCGGCGAGAAGAAGTGTGGCGCCAATGGTTGTAGCGAAGGAAAATGCGGTTAGTCGTATAGACCTTTAAAAGTAGTATAAAGAACGGCCGTGCAAGCGGCCGTTTTTTTTTGTATAGCCCCTTTATGGATTGGGCTGCACTCAAGCAAAAGAAGTTTGGCGTAGGCTTGCGTCGACCCCATTTTGACACCTTTATTGATGGGGTAAAAGAAGTCGACTTTCTGGAAATTCTCCCGGAAAACTTTATGGGCTTTGGCGGTCGGGTTGAAGCGGTTCTGCACAAAGCAAAAATTAACTTCCCCATCGTAACCCACGGCGTTTCTTTATCCATTGCGGGCGTCGACCCTTTGAACGAAGAATATCTGCGGGACTTAAGCGAATTCCTCAATGGGCTGCAAGCGACATGGTTTTCGGATCACCTTTCCGCTTCCTCAGGCCATGGAGTGGAATATCATGATCTCTTACCCTTTCCCTATACTCGGGAGGCATTGAGCCATGTGGCGGATCGAATCAAGGAAGTTCAAGACCGGATTTCCCTACCATTCTTAATTGAAAACCCATCGACCTATGTGCAGCTGCCTGGCGAGATGTCGGAGATTGAGTTTCTCTGCGAGCTTCTGGAGCAGGCGGAGTGCGGGCTCTTGCTCGATGTGAATAATGTTTATGTGAACAGTCGAAATCATGGCTTCGACCCTTATGACTATGTTGAGGCACTGCCGGCGCAAAGAGTGTTGCAAATGCATATTGCGGGACACGATGATCGGGGTGAGTTTTTGATCGATACCCATGGGGCGCCGGTCTGTGATGATGTTTTCGAACTTTACCGCCATGCGCTTCGGCATTGTGGCCCAGCCTGGTCCTTACTTGAATGGGACAACAATATACCTTCCTGGTCTCGTTTGTTGAGTGAGTTGAACAAAGTGCGTGCGGTGGCGGAGGAAGTTGATGGGGCTTAAAACCTATAAAGAAGAGATGGAGCGGATGCATCGATTGGTGCGCGGCGAAGTGGAAGCGTCGTCTACTGCGCAGGAGTGGTCCGTGGATGCTCAACGTTTAGGCGCATATCAAAGTTTTGTCCGCAATCATGTTCTCGATATGTTGGCAAAACATTACTCCTGTTTGGCGGATGTTCTCGAATCCCAGCAATGGGAAGCGTTATGTTTGGACTACTACGCGCAGGTGCCTTGTCGTGACTATGATTTGAATTTTGCTGCGGCCGGTTTCTCTGCCTTTCTTGCGCAAGAAGATGTTCTCGAAAAATATGGTTTGGGCGCCTTCCATGTGGAGCTTTGTCTGCTCGAATGGGAGGAGTTTTTGGCTTTCAAAAAAAAGGTGCGGTGGCCGGAA
>CAXGWX010000356.1:0-2450 GCA_964013445.1 uncultured Bdellovibrionales bacterium
AATCATCATCATCGTCATCATCATCGTCATCATCATCATCATCGTCGTCGTCATCATCCCCAACCGACTGACAATCATTTAATTCTCCAGCACTGTTAAGCGTACCGGGCTTGGTGCAATTGCTATGGGCATGGGCCCCATCTTCAATATCGCAACCTTCATTGACGCCAAGACTGTTCGCAGCGGCTTGCATCTTATCGCCGCAAACATTCACAAGACAATAACGCTGGCTGTTGGCTTGTGTGTCGGTTGCCATATAAAGCCCCACAACCCCTTGCTCATTAACCGGCGCACTCAACAACATCACTTCGTCGATACCTCCAATAAAACTGGCCAAGCCGCCTGTGGTATTCCCCAGGGTCATCGGGCTGGCAAGAGAGAAGCTCGAAGTGAGGCTGTAGATCTGTGGGTCTTGCCTGTCGATAAAAATCTGCAATGCGGAAGGCGACCAGGAAAGACTCACCAAATGCCAGTCGCCCAACGTAAAACCCGTCGAATTGAAGGGCTGTCCCCCGGCCTTAACCTCAATATGGGCCATGTTATTGCCCTCACCCACAAGATTGATTTTCGGTCCACCGCTAAAACGAAGTACACGAGTGCGCTCCACCCTCTGGGCCACTCCCCCTTGCCCGGTGAGTGCTTGAGCGGATGCGGCAGCCTGCAGCCAGAAGGTCAAAGAGCCGTGGCTCGTATCCATTGTCCCATCGAAAGGAAGCTCGGCGGACTGACCAAAGTTTTCGGTGAAAGCCAGGTAGCCGCTCTTGTCCGTGCCCTGATGCACGCGTTCTGCCCCGTTCAAGGTACCGTGGCTATTGCCAGCCGCATCGTAGAGAGCCGCATGCACCTCTTCCTCGAAGCGCCAATAATGAACCAATGCGTCGCATGGTGACACGCAACCACTCGTATCAAAAGAACAAGCGCTACAGGCCAAAACACCAGCGCCAAAACCAAAATCGCCGCAATCCACATCGCCTAAATCCCCATCGCACTCTTCACCGGCTTCGAGAATACCGTTGCCGCATTGCGTGCAATCACTCGTATCAAAGGTGCATTCGCTGGAGCTTCCCGGCGGATAGCAGGCCAAATCCCCTTCACCCTGACCTAATGAAGAGCAGCTTGCCCCACCTAAATCCGGATCGTCACATTCTTCTCCCGGATCGATGGTCTGATTGCCACAACAGCCCTGACAATTGCTTGCGGACCACTGGCAATTTGCCCCGCATTCGACGCTGCCGCTGCAGTAGGCCGGATTCAATTCGTTACAAGAAGGGGCGCCGACACTCGAGCCCGGCGGGTCACAATCTTCCCCCGCATCGACCACCTCATTGCCGCAAGAAGCACTATAGCAGGGTTCGCCTTGGTCGTCCGCCGGCAGGTTCGTGCCACTACCCTGATAGGTCGTCTGCAAATGGCTGGCTAAATTGGCCGCCCAACATTCGGGCAAGCCCCCATCGCCAGTGCTGTTGGTATTGCCGTCTAAAACCAAATCTCCAGAAAGTGTTGTTAAGGCATCAAAGCCGGCGGTGCTGTTCCCCGGATAGGAAGAGTCAAAATCATCAGGCAAAAGGGCCAGATATTCACCGGGGCTAAGGGCTGTGCCATTGTTTTCAAGACGCAAATCCCCATCAACCGTATTTAAACCTGGCAAACTCGGATTACGTAAAGAGCCATTATTGCGCAGAATCAGATCCGCTCTTGTCGACGTTAAGCTTGGCAGATCAAAATAGGCCAAAGTGGTATCTTCAATGAGGAGATTGCCCACCTCTTTAAGCCCGGGCAACGCCCCATCCTGCTCGCTCAAACCTGCCCCTTTTAAGATAAGACTTGGAAAAGCGTCACCAATCTCTCTGGGCAAATGACCCACGTACTGTAGAGAGCCTAAATTAAGGGCGCTCAAATTGATGGGATTGCTGTCACCATCAAGGACGAGATTGCCATAGAGCGTCTCTATAGCGGCCAAGCCCGCTGTGTTCAGGGCCTCCCAAGACAGCAGCAAATTTCCGTCCCGTGACTTGTCGCCGGCACCATTGTCCCGCCCCACCTCTTTGAGGGCACTTAAATCCAAGCTGTTGCCACCCTGGATATGCACATTGCCGCGAACTCCAAAACCTGCAGCGCCCAGGGCAATATTGCCGGTCCCTGACAGGTCCGTGCGAATATCCACATCACCACCCTGTTCACCATCCTCGCCAACGCTGACCAAAGCAGGCATGGATAGATTGGCGGCGCCGGTGTTTAAACTTGCAACCAATGCGCCATTTGCATCCTTCGTCACGCCAAAAAGCAGTGAGCCGCCCCGAGAGCCAGCACCAATCGTTTCGAGCTTATCAAAGCTAAGGCTGCTTAAATTTTGGTTGCCGGCGATAAGCAAATCTTTGTCGATGGAGGCAATGCCATCGAGGGAAATGGCGGCGTTCGGATTGAAAGTGTTATCGCGAAAAAGCATGTCC
>CAXGWX010000357.1:0-2420 GCA_964013445.1 uncultured Bdellovibrionales bacterium
CTGCAGCAGGTGCATTTAGGGCTGCTGGTAATGCATTGGCATTCTCCAACACAAAACGCACAAACACCGAAGTGTCATCCCGGTCATAGTATTCGAGTTCCGCTTCCGCTAAGGCGGTTTGGTTCGCAATCGACCAATGCACCGGCTTTAAAGCGCGGGTCACAATGCCCTGCTCGACCAGATCGGCGAAGACTTCCAATACGCCCTCTTCAACCTGAGGCTTCATCGTCAAATAGGGCTCTCCATAATTCGCCATGGTGCCTAAGCGCTGCATTTGTTTCGACTGCAACTTCACATATTTTTCTGCATAGGTTTGACAGCGTCGACGAATTTGCAAGTTCACCATCTCCTTGGCCTTGTCGCCAAGTTCCTTCATCACCTTGTGTTCAATCGGCAAACCATGACAATCCCAACCCGGGATATAATCCACATCGTAGCCCGCCATCGTCCGTGAGCGCACCACCACATCCTTTAGACACTTGTTCACCAGGTGACCAATATGAATTGGTCCGTTTGCATAGGGAGGACCATCGTGAAAGATAAAGGGACCTTTAGGATGCTCTTTGTCGCGCATCCGTTCAAACAACTTAATGCGCTGCCAACGCTTCTGAAAATTAGGCTCCATCTGTAAAAGATTGGCCTTCATGCCGAATTTGGTTTTGGGTAAATTCAGACTGTCGCGATAGGGATCTTTTTTGCCCATGGTATTCCTCTTTAAGTCTTAGCGAGTGTGACGCCCGTTTGTCCCTGGTATTTGCCGGCGCGGTCCTTATAAGACGTTGAGCACACATCTTCCCCACGAAAGAAAAGCACCTGCGCCACACCTTCGTGGGCGTATATTTTCGCCGGAAGCGGTGTCGTATTTGAAAACTCCAGGGTCACATGCCCTTCCCATTCAGGCTCAAAGGGCGTGACGTTAACGATAATACCACAGCGCGCATAGGTGGATTTACCCAAACATACGGTCAAAACATCCCTTGGGATTTTGAAGTACTCAACGGTTCGGGCAAGAGCAAAAGAGTTCGGCGGAATAATACAAACGTCCCCTTTAAAATCCACAAAGGAACTGTCGTCGAAGTTTTTAGGATCAACCACCGCGGAGTTAATATTCGTAAAGATTTTAAATTCATCGGAGCAGCGAATGTCGTAACCGTAACTCGAGGTGCCATAAGAAACGACTTTATGACCATCTATTTCACGCACCTGCTCGCTTTCGAAGGGCGAAATCATATCGGCCTCGTTGGCCATTTTACGAATCCAATTATCGGACATAATGCTCATATACAGCCTCCTGCTTGAGAGGCTCTCATAGCGGTAGTTTTCGTGCTTTGCAACGCTTTAGGCGGCAAACCTAGTTGCCCACAAGATGATTCCAACCCAAGCTGAGAATGAAGGGAATTTCCATCTGGCCCCCCTGCATATTGAGGGTCTGGGGAAACCTGACCGAAAGACTGAAGGTGTTATCCGTCGAAGGCAGATAGATAATACCGATACCAGGAATCAAATCCATTCTTCCACTGTTGCGTGCCTGCTCACCGTTCCACTTCGCCACCCCTTGGCGGAAGAGTTGAACGTCGCCAAGAAAACGCCACAGCTGCTGGTACTGATAGATGACGCCAACGCCAAGACTGCTGTGGGAAGCAGGCTTATAGCCATAGCGGTTCTCATAGAGTGGCATCTGCAGACTCGACGACAACTGCCACCCCCAGGTAAATCCCTGCCAGGACCAAGCCAAAGAGAGCATCGGATCAACGGTGCCGTGGCCAAAAAAGATATGCTGATGTTTTTTTCCTTCTTCACCTAACTTAAAGGGATCCTTTTCAATACCTCCGGTAGGTAAGGACAGCCCCATACCAATACGCCAGTATCCGGGGATAAAGTCTAAGATTTGGCCACTGTGAAAAAAGTTCTGAAGTTTAAGATCACCTGGGCCTAAAAGTGTTTCTCGCCGGTGATGGATGCTCTCAAAATCTTCTAAGAGCTCCCCGTGCTCATCGATAAACTCCACTTCGGAAATAGCCATTCGCATCGGCAAAGACATTTCTATCTCCACCGTAGGAGACACACCGTAGGCGACCGCCAAATCCAAATCACTTAGCCAGAAATGCAGGCGATGCTCTCTGGCTTGATGGTCGTGGGCAATACCCGGCTCAAACTGCTCTTCTTCAACGCTGTGAGAAGAATGCAAACGAGTCATAGACTGACTGGCGTGCACGCGCCATTGTCCTGGCATCAAAAAAGTCGGAAGGTCGGAACCTCCACCCGGGAGGTTAGGATTCGCTCAAGCCGTTCAGGCGGCGCCGGCAATGTCTATATTAACGAAGAAGAAAAGCGCCAAGGCAAATAGAAATCGAAGTTTTAAGATGCCCATTTAAATCTCCGTTGCTGCGCGCAAACCAGCAATGGCTTGCCCATAATCA
>CAXGWX010000358.1:0-2387 GCA_964013445.1 uncultured Bdellovibrionales bacterium
AAAGTGCGTGTGCACATCGATTCCGCCTGGAATTACGAGTTTATCCTTCGCATCAATGACCCGGTCGGTACCGACTTGTAGGTCTTTTCCAATCTGGACGATCTTCTCTCCGTCGATGTGTATATCTGCATAGTAGTCATCAACGGCAGTTACAATACGGCCATTCTTGATCAGTACGGACATCCGAGCCTCCTTCACGCTTTGATCTTGGAATATTAGATCAGAATCGTGTGAGTCTCAATGTTGGCGCTGCCTGGGTCATCATGTCCACGTATGTTAGGATTCGTATATGAGGCAGCGAAAGTTCGGTTTGGTGTGGATTGGATTGGTTCTCGGGGTTATGGGCTGCTCCAGCAAATCTGTAACGTCTACAGATAGCGTGAGGAGCTTGGACACGGAGCAGGGGACTCGTGACGTGTCGGGAATGGAGCTGCCATCTGGAGCAGATTTTTCGGCCGGTTTAGATGCTCCGATACTTGCCGACCTACAGGCTCCAATTGATGTCCACCAAGAATGTCTGACAGAAGCGGACTACTTCGAGTGTGGCGTTTGGGAACCTTTCATGGGCTCCACGGGATACATACCGAAAATGCAGCTGGGGAAACCTGGTAATAAGGATCTTGTGAGTCAATGGTTCAAGTTGATTGCAGCGTCTATACGTTGCGATGCAGGCCGTGTCTTCGGTGTACAGTATGGCTATGATGGCCACACTGGCTTTGCCAATGGGATCGTTCCCAGCGGGGTTACGGGAAACATCCATACCTGGTCACACTCCGCTAACACAGACCCGGTCGCCGCGCAGTTGATGATTGAGTTCAATGCCTATTTTGCTCAGGAGCTAAAGAGTTTCATGGATCTCCTGGCAGATATCCCAGAGGCCGATGGTACAACCGCCTTAGACAATACTCTTATCGTGTGGGGCACGAGTATGTCCGATGGTGCCGCTCACAGCAGTCGAAATACGCCTTTTGTCTTGCTCGGCGGTGGGGCGACCAACCTCAATATGGGTCGCTATTTTAACTTTGGAAATTGGCCAGCACAGAACAAAGGTGCGGACCATGACGGTAAGCCCCACAATCATTTGCTGGTCACGTTATTGCACGCAATGGGTATTGAAGCCACGCACTTTGGAAGTGAAGATATCCCCTCTGGAAACTTGGATAGCGATCTCTTGATAGGGTGAATTCACAAGGGACCGTTTCCATATCGAAACGGCCCCTTGAAAAGAAGCTTAAAAGCCCCAACCAAGCGTCAACTGAGCGTTGGGTAATACGCTGCCGAAGAAGAAATGGTTTGAGATGCTTTCGACGGCGGCTTTGTTTTCCAAGCCGTCCACCTGCGAGACATCCGGTCCAGACGTGTAAAGAGTCCCGATATCAAATCCAATGGAGAAGCCCTTGTCGGTGCCAGCTCCAAAGCCGACTCCAAAGTAGCCGACAGGGTTGTCATTGTAGTCTGCACGATAACGGTTTCCGTCTGCATCAGTGAGTTCATTCTCAATGGAACCAAAGCCCACACCACCGACAACTCGAAACCAGGAAGCATTCTTAAAAGGACGATGGTTTACAAAGAACCCGACCCAAGCACTTTTGGAACCCACGGTGTAATCGGTTCCGTCGATGCCGAGGTCCATTTCAATACCGTCTATTCCACCAACTGCGGCGAGATAAGTCGTTTTGTGGGATATATTGTGGCTGAAGTTGAGGGAGCCACCGAAGGGGCTTACTCCAAGCGCAACATTGTATTCAGCAAAGTTTGGATCTTCTCCATGGTGTGCGAAGGCTGGCTGAATGAACAGCAGGGTAAGGGCGACCATGAGGTATTTGATTTGTTTCATCTCTTAGCGTCT
Organism: uncultured Bdellovibrionales bacterium; assembly: GCA_964013445.1. GTDB lineage: Bacteria > Myxococcota > XYA12-FULL-58-9 > XYA12-FULL-58-9 > JASMKV01 > JASMKV01. The sequence goes on from CAXGWX010000358.1 coordinate 1,850, forward strand.
CTATTTTCGGTTTTTGTTTTTCATGGCTTAGAGGCCATTGGAGGTTATGCGGTCTTTTCAAGAGAGACCGGTTTGCGCCGGGAAACTACCTCGAATGACTCAGCCTCACAAACAAATTGTTGTGGCAATTATGCGGTGCTGGGGATCCCTTTTAAAGAGGCGTTGTCAGGCCTGCTTTAGCGCTTCAGCTATGAGATGCGAGAAATGTTTCGTGCGGAAATTTTAGCTGGCTGCGCGAAGCGTTTTTATGAGCCTTCGCGCAAAGCCTGACAGGTGTTCCATTGTATCGCCGAAAAAGTCAGGGCTGACCTGTTTTCGTAATTCTGCTGTGAGCATACGACCACCTAGGGCCACCGTAATTCCCGACTCTTCGGCCTTTGCACAGAGTTCTGACAAGGCGTCTACGTCTTCGGGCTCAAGGCTAATCGATATCGTAATGAGGGATGCTGAAGCCTTTAAAGCGGCGTGAAGTATTTCTTCCGCCGGAGTATTTGCACCGAGCAGTGTGGTGCGAAACCCCTCTGCTTCCAGGATCAAG
>CAXGWX010000359.1:0-2367 GCA_964013445.1 uncultured Bdellovibrionales bacterium
ACTTCTGCAAATTTACGAAGGAACGTCACAGATACAACGCATGGTTATTGCAAGGGATTTGGTTCGAACGATCCTTTAAATTCCAAGGCACAAATAAAAAGCGAAAAAAAACCGCAACGCTTCAAGTTTTTGTCCGAAAATATCGATATTGGCAGAGGTGTGCTCTGCCGCTGCCGTTTTGATAATGGCTGGACTTAAGGTAATATACGGAAAAGACGTCGCCAATGATTGATAGCCCTAATAACATCAAGCCAGCCACCCAGGGCGAAACTGGTCCAAGCCAGGAAATCAAGGACACCCTGCCGCCAACGCAAAAGAAACAAAAACCCGCGGCGGAAGTACAAACTGATGGCATAGTACAGTCAAAGCCCAGTAACGCACCGCAAAGTTTGCCGCAAGAAACAACCGCAGGCTTAAACCCACCCAATGGTGCCAGACCTCAACATCAGGCGCCAAACACAGGGGCTCCCGGCACAGATTCAGCCGAGAACCAAGTTCGTGATGTATTATATGGCATTGAGGAGCTAGCCTCCGGTTATTTTGACATAGAGCTACAGCCTGGGGAAACAAAGGAGCAAGCTTATACCCGAACTTTCGCCCTTTATACCGGAATAGACCTTCGCGAGATAGAGCCCCGACTAAGAGCACCCTTAATCAAATCCCTGATGCTTATAGGCACCCATAAGCCCACGACAACAGATGAGCTTCAAAAAAATGAGCAGCGCATTTTTGGCGCACTTCAATTTATAGCCAAGCATATTGAGACTCAACATGGCGTCGATATGAGTACCTTTCGACAAAGCTATGAGACTCGCAGAGCAAATTTTTCCGTAAACACCCAAACAAGTCAAATAGGTGACATATTTACTCCCAGCGAGCTTGCTGCTCTTGAAGAACTTATTGCTGGATTGAGCGCTGAAGACTTGCAAGCTCTCGCCTCACTCTTTGATCAATATCATGCACATAGCGCCAGCGATTATGAAGCCATCTTGGCTTTGGAAGCCAAAGACGAAGAGGGTAAAGAAGAGCAAAACGAAATTCAGTCTGATATTCTCGTTAATTTCTTTGCCAACAGCGGCATCGGCAGAAATGCAGGAGATGAAATGCTCAAACGCCTTCAGGAGGCTGCTAAAGATCATGCGGAAGTCCTTGCTGAAATTCACGCCGATACAAAAGAATACAGAAAACGAGTTCATCTGGCTGCAAAAGAACTGCAGCGCCTCTTAAAGGCCGACAAGCCTGTGGGCACTGGTGGTTCCGGCCTCGGTACCCCTTAAGAACTGCACCTCTTAGATGAAGTCAAAATCCCATTTTGTCTGTCAGGAATGTGGTCATAGCGAACCCAAATGGCTTGGTAAGTGCCCTGCCTGCGAAGCCTGGAATTCGTTCAGTGAAGAGAGCCTGAATCAAGAAAAAAACAGCAGCAAAAACGTGCCGGCCCCTAAACACTATACCTTTGCCGACATACCATCAGATAAGAGCGCCAGAGTGCAGACCGGCATCGACGAGTTTGATCGGGTGCTCGGGGGTGGACTTGTACCCGGCTCGATGATTCTGGTTGGTGGCGATCCGGGCATTGGCAAATCAACCTTGCTCTTGCAGGTCATGGCTAATCTTTCAACAAACAATAAAAAGTGTCTCTATGTAAGTGCGGAAGAATCTCTACAGCAAATTAAAGTGCGAGCTGAAAGGCTCTCACATCAGGATATTTCAATGTCGCTTTTGGCCGAAACCGAATTTGAAGCCATTGCAAGTCTGATTGAAGAAATTCAACCTGAAATTGTTGTCATTGACTCCATTCAAACCGTAGGGTCCTCAGCCCTACAAAGTGCAACTGGCTCAGTGGGCCAAATCCGCCAAGTGACAAATGAACTTGTGCGAATCGCCAAGGACAAAAATATTTCTGTATTTCTTGTCGGCCACGTGACCAAAGACGGAGCCATTGCCGGCCCCAAAGTCATGGAGCATATGGTCGACACGGTTCTCTATTTTGAAGGCGAACGCAGTGGCTCTTACCGGATCCTACGCACTCACAAAAATCGCTTTGGCGCAGCTCACGAAGTGGGTATTTTTGAAATGCAAAGTACCGGCCTTAGCCCAGTACAAAACCCCTCACAGATATTCTTAACCCAGCGCTCACAAGGCCCCGGAGCCAGTGTCATCACCTCCTACGAAGGCAGCAGGCCTCTTATCCTTGAAGTGCAAGCTCTAAGCTCAGCCACTGTATTTCCAGCACCCCGGCGGAGCAGCATTGGGATCGAACTTAGCAGAGTAAACATGATTTGTGCCGTTTTAGAACGACACGCAGGCGTCATTTTGGCTGGCCAAGACATCTATATTAACGTTGTTGGCGGCGTCCGGGCTCAC
>CAXGWX010000360.1:0-2342 GCA_964013445.1 uncultured Bdellovibrionales bacterium
CAACAGGTGTTGCGCTTCGAACCAGACCACGCACAAAGCCATAACAACCTGGGTGTTGTCCTCAACAAAATCGGCAGAAAGGATAAAAGTCTGCAAGCCTTTAAAAATGCGACCACCCATAAACCGGATTTCGCCGCCGCCTTTTATAACCTGGCCCTGGCTCACCTCGAACAAAACAATCTGCCGCAGGCCGGGCGTGCCCTGGAAGCCCTAAATCAAATTGATCCAAACAATCAGGAGGTAAGTCTCTTGCTCGCCACTGTTTTAGAAGCGCAAAATGATGTGCAAGGGGCGCTGGAAATCTATAAATCCATGGAAACCACCACCGGCAGCAGCCAGAATCGGGCAGCCACCATCGCTTCTCTCGAGCTTGCGCAAAGCCAGCCCGCCCTTGCGCGGCAACTCATGACAAAAACTGAAAGTGGAGAACAAAAACTGGGTAAAGAAATTCGCCGCGCCCAAGAAGCCACCGAGGCCAAAGACTGGCAGCAGGCCATAGAAATCTATGAGGATCTGCACAAAGAGAACCCTGAAAGTGAGGTGGTGCTGATCCTTTATGCCCAAAGTCTGGCCAAAGCAGGTAAGCCGGGACGAGGAATCGATGTGCTAGTGAGCAGTGAAAAACCGACCACAAACCTCATTACTCTTGAACTTGGGCATCTCTATCTGGCCGGCAAGGAGTGGCAAAAGGCACAAAAGTCCTATCAGAAGGTTTTGCGCAGCGAAAAAAACCAAATGGAGGCCTATATGGGTTTGGCAGACCTGGCCTACGCCCTCAATGACGCCGCAAGAGAGCAAGATTTTCTCGAAAAGGCCCTCGAGTTTGAGCCCAACCATCTCGATGGCTGGATTAAGCTCGGCAAAGTCCAGCACGCCCAAGGCAAGTACGCCCAAGCCCTCAAAGCCTACCGTCGTGCGCTCAAACTCGCTCCGAACAGCCCAAATACCTATTATATTATGGGGTTTACCCTCGAGCGGCTCGGCAAAAAGACCCAGGCCCTGGCGGCTTTCGAGAAAGTACTCAAACTGCGTCCCGATGATCAGGCAGCCAAGCGGGCGATCGAAAAATTACGCTCAGAGGACTAGAGCCCCCAAGGGGAGATATCCTTGCCTTGCGACCCCGCCCAGACTATGAGATGACCACACAAAATGATTAAAAACGTGGCAACATTCGTCACTTAGCGATATCATGGGTATCTTTTGAATAAGGATAATTTATGCGCCACCTGCTTGTTTTTGGATTATTAGGCTCTTGTTTCCTCACCACATCCTGCGAGGAACCAACTTCCCAGGGTGACGGCTGCAACCTGATTGTCGGCGATTTGGTCGTCAGTGAGTTGATGCTCAACCCGGTCGGCAGTGACAGCGGTAAGGAATGGGTTGAAATCTATAATGCGTCTTCCGAGAGCATTACCCTTAACCGAGTCATTTTTCGTGTTGCCGGCTCCGGTGAAGCCAAGGACTATACGGTCCGCGGAGCCCCCAGCGTCGCTGCAAAAAGCTATTTTGTGATGGGCGATGGCAACACCGATGAACTTGGCTTTCTTGACTTCAGCTACGGCGATGGCATCTCCGCTTTCAACAACACCGTCGGCAGCGTACAGATTCTTTGTAAAGACGACGTCATCGATCAAATTGCCTATGGTGGCGAAAGCGGCATCGAAGCGCCAGATGAAGGTAAGAGCCTGGCCTTTGACGGTGGCGTTGCCCCCAGCTATGAACTTAATGATGGCAGCAACTATTGGTGCTCCGCCACCGAAACCATCAGCGACGATGTGGACGGCAATAAGGGGACTCCCGGAAACACCAACGGCCTGTGCGGTTTTGCCACTTGCGATGACAACGGCACAGTGCGCGATGTGGTGCCGCCAACCAGCGGCAACTTTATCATCACCGAAGTCTTCGGCAATGCCAGTGGTTCGGACACGGGCAAAGAATGGATCGAAGTCTATATGGCCGGCTCGACAGCCGTCGACCTTAACGGCATGAGTCTGGTCATCACCAAAACTGCCGAGGATGATGGCTCGCAAAGCAGCTCAACAGTCTTTTTTGAAGGCATAAGCTGTATCGGTGCCACCAACGGGGACTATATCGTTATCGGCGCATCAACGGACACCAGTGAAAATGGCGGGGTGAGTGTCGACGTTCTGGCCAGCGATTTAAGCATGGGCAACAGCAATATCGAAAAGCTCACCATCGATCTGAAACATGGCTCCACCGTTATCGATACGGCCATCGTGGGCGAACCCTTTGACGGCAAATCCACGGCCCTGGACCTGGCTTTCCTAACTTCCAGTGGCAACGATTTGGCCAGCAATTTCTGCGAAGCCACGGTCACCGGT
>CAXGWX010000361.1:0-2304 GCA_964013445.1 uncultured Bdellovibrionales bacterium
ATGCCGCACGTAAGAAAAAGAACTTTAACTTGCCGGCTGGGCGTTGTTTAGGAACTCAATATCAAATTGTGTCTAAACTTGGCGAGGGCTCTGAAGGCGAGGTTTATCAAATTGTCGAGCGGGATACGGACATTCATCGCGCCGCTAAATTGTATTTTTCTGATGCGCCAAAAACTCAAATGGCGGTGTGGTCGGCGCAAAAACTGAATAAGTTGCGTCGTTGCTCCATCGTTTTGCAGTACCATCACACCCAAGATATCACGGTTTCCGGCGATAAGGCTCTTTGTCTCATTTCAGAACTCTGTGATGGCAAGCCGCTTGAAGAGTGGCTTGGGCAGCAGTCGGGCAAGCGTTTACAGCCTTTTCAGGCGCTTCATCTTTTTTACCACTTGGTTAAAGGGCTTGAAGAGGTACATACCCTCAAAGAATATCATGGTGATGTGCACTCACAGAATATCCTGGTTCAACCTATGGGGGTTGGGTTTGAGATTAAGCTCATCGATTTTTATCATTGGGGCCGAGCAAATACGATCAAGCGGCAGCAGGATATCCTTGATGCGATTAGTGTTTTTTATGAGTGCCTGGGTGGACGCAAATACTATTCTCGTCAGTCTAAGGAAATTCGTTATATCATAGCGGGACTGAAGTCTTCGTTGATCTTGGGACGCTTCCCAACCATGAGTGCGCTGCGGCATCATCTTGAAAATTTTAAGTGGGCTTAAGAATAGAGCCGTCTTAGTTTAAGACAATCCTCATCTATTATAAGAGTGGCGCGCCCGACAGGATTCGAACCTGTGGCCCTCGGCTTAGAAGGCCGATGCTCTATCCAGCTGAGCTACGGGCGCTCAAGGTGGTCTCTCTTTCTAAGACAGGAATTTGGTCGAAGCAAGCCGTTTTAGGGGCTTCCTCTGCTTTGTGTTAGAAATCGTTGGAGGCTGTTATTGTTTCTCGTAATCGACGTAGACTGAAGCGAAGATTTTCAACTGCCAGTGCAATTTTTTCTTTATCTTGTTCTGTCCAGGGTTTGGAGGCCGCATCAAGGGTTTCTCTAAGTTGTGCCTTATGAGTATCTATTGCCGCGTAGAGCCGGGATTGCTCTGCGGCTATGGTCATGAGTGATTCGTTATGTGGTCGTATATATTGGTCCATAAGCAGACCCAGCAGCTTTTCCGGCTCCTTGGAATCGCTGAGTTTAACCAGTGAATCAAAAAAAAGAGTCTTCGCGCCATCATGCAAAAGAGGGATTTCCAAGCGCCGCCCACTCGCCAGATCCCGATAGGTGCAGGCGATATAGGAAAAACCAGACTTTTTGGTTTGGCTCTCTGTAAAAGTGAATTGTCCTTCAGCACGATGCTCTTCGTTGCGCGCCATGAGCTGGAGTGTTCCTGTGGGATCTTTATAGAAGCTCATGCGATGGGCGTTCAGGGCGCCTTCAAGTTTTGTACAGGTATCCATGAGGCGTTTTGCCAGCGCGGGCCCAGATGACTTCTGTGCACGCTCGTCCAAGCCGCTGATAATGGTCTGCATTCGAGATTCTAGCTCCTCGGGAGAGACTTTGATGTTGCCCGCCAGGCCAGCTCTTACCACGCCGAGTCCGCCAGCCGCGTGGACGTGCTGCAGACCAAAGGTCGAGAGCTCTTCAAGGGAAAATCTTTTGGCATAACTCTTTTTCTCATCCTGCCAGCCGTCGTCGGGTGGGAAGGCATTTCCGGCAAAAATGTTGTGTTGATTGCGCACGTGAAAGAGTTGCTTGTGATAGGAGTGGCGAGTTTCATGGATTTCAGTGGAGGTGGGTTTGGCCGCAAGAACGCCTGCGTGGGAGAGGAGCAGTTTGTCAGGGTTGCCGGTAATAAAGACACCTCTTGCCCCTTTTGCCCAAAGCCGTCCAGGGCGGTATTCCAGGTCAACGTTGTGCTTTTCCTTTAAGCCCTTGGCAAAACGGCCCAGGGCAGTTGTGGTATCTGGCTCAATGGTCAGCCTATAGCGGTCTGGAGCCGCTTGATACTTAACTCCCTGAGCATCTAAATGCTTTAGAGTAAGATTAAAGACTTTTGTTAGCCTTCGCTCTGCCTTGCGGGAGAGTTTGAGCTCTAAGGGATTTTGCGAGCCCTTTTTACTGGTCTTTCGTAGTTTCTCTATGGCCTGATCAAGATTTTTTCTTGCCCGTTCCTGGGCTAAGGGCGGTTCAGCGTGGGTGTGGATTGTACCTGGATCCAAAGTTCGCCGTCGCTGTGGTTCCTGGAGTTTGAGAAAGTTTTGCGAGCGATCCTTCTGCCTTGGGGCATCTGGTGTCTGCTTCGCTCC
>CAXGWX010000362.1:0-2286 GCA_964013445.1 uncultured Bdellovibrionales bacterium
TGTGGAAAATGTCAACAATCTAAAGCATGAATCCCTAATGCCTCGAGTACTGCAATCTGACGCTCCGCAAGTTCCTGTGCCGGTTTGGACAGTTCCAGCTCCGCTTGCGCAAACTCTTCAAGAGGAGTCGCAAGGAGACGACGCATAAAATGACGGCGCCAGCCGCCGGTGTGGTTATGGCAAGCTAAAAGCTTACGTAATACGGATGCCATCGCCGTTTACGCTATGCACTAAATATACCGGAAGGAAGAGTCGCAGCAGCGCCGAAGCACTGGCTCGCACTGAAAGAACTTATTGGCGTGTCACAGAATGGGACACAGAAAAAATCTTAATTGTTTTGTGCGACGACTTCTTTAGAACGATAAAAGCCGCAAGAACCACAAACCTGATGTAAGGTCTTTAGTTCGCCACACTGAGCACAGGTCACCCACTGCTTCGGCTTTAAGGCATGATGGGAGCGCCCCATATTCGTTCTGGAATGCGATTTACGCTTCTTTGGTACTGCCATGATATATCTCCTCGTAATTCAAATTTAGTTTATCGAAATGTCTTTAAGCGCGCTCCAGCGCATATCTACAGCCTTTGGACAAGAGCACGCTTGGCCATTCAAGTTCACACCGCATTGCTCACAAAGCCCTGAACACTCCTCGCTGCACAAAGCATTCATTGGAAGTTCCAGATAGATCTCATCTCGAATCACACCTTCAAGATTAATCTCCATATTGTCATAAAGTGCTACACCCATGTCATCCGCTGACAACTCGCCATCTGCTCCTGGCTCTGGCTCGTCTCCTCTTGGAAAGAGTGCCACCTCAACAGGAACATCCATCCCCAACTCTACCTTTTCCAAGCAACGCGCACACTTTGCGCTCACCTGTACAGCCAAACGGCCGTAAAGGTAAACCACGTCTCCCGCTCGGGTTACCTGCAGATTCAAGGCACCGGGGCCTGTAGCAATAAATGGCGCTTGGTTGCCCAGCACATCATTCAGCCAAGTGCTCTCCAGTTCCTGGGCGACTTCGAGCCCCTCGGGCCCTATTTTGTCCAATTGTATCTGCATCATACTTACTCAAGGTCGGCCTTATTAAAGTCGCCACCCTTCCTTGTCAAGGGAAGTTACTAATTTTATTCAGATAATTCCGCACACCTACGCTATGGTGAAAAGCTGAAAAAGCGGCCTATTTTAAAGGGTTTATTTTTGCCAAAAGCCTATCGAAACGGGCTTATTCGGTGATCGCCTCGAGTTTTTCCTTCTGCTCAGCCATTTTTTGTTCGAGAAGAGCCTTTTGTTCCTTCACCTGCTCCAAAACCTGCGTGGATTTGGGCAATTCTACTTCCGGCAATTTTTTCAGAATGGCCTCAGGGGAGACCTTTGCGCTCAGAACATAAACGACCACGGAGAGCAGGATCGCACTGAGTGCCCCTTTGATAATAAATTTGCCCCCGCCCATCAGTATGGATAAGAGCACGAAAGCCAACAACCCAACCGCCCCGCCCAAAAGCAAGGAGAATGAATCCAAACCAGCAATCGTTGGTAGCTCCGCCAGAGTAGGATCGACAAGTTGACGCAATTCCAAAAGCAGCTCTTCCATAACTATTCTGTCTCCTGCCAAGCATAAATAAATCCAGACTTCAAATCGCCCCAGTAGAGTGTATCACCTTGGGCACTTATTGAGCTTGGCTGGGTCCACGTTCCGACATTTTCATAAGACCCTGCCTCATCGGTTCCTATCCGGGATAAACTTGTCCATGCTCCCCAGTAAACATGATCTCCAAGGGCAGCAATAGGACCAATGCCCGGCGGACTATGTACAATTTTTTTCTTGGATGAGGTGGTCAGGTCATAGCGATAAATAAATCCTGAACTCGGCCAATTTGTATAGCGCAAGCTCACATAAAGTTTGCCGCCGGAATGCACAACTCCATGGGGCATAACCACACCCCCAAGATTTCCTAAAACATTGTCATTAAAAAGCTCCGTCAACTCACCACTGGTTCGGTCATCCGTATAAACGCGCCAATCCCCCGTATTTAACTCGGCTGCAACGAGTATATAATCATCATCCATAAAGATGTCTTGAATCTTGTTCAGTCCACTCCAATAGGGATAGCTGGCCGCTTCAGCGACATCATAACGGGTAATGCTATCAGCATCGGCCCAAAAGACTTCCCCATCGCCCGCAACAATATGTGCGACATTCGACTCATCACTAGCAATCGCCGATGCGGTACCGCCGGGAGTATAGCGCCAAACCGTCCCGACATCCTCATCATCATCACCAACAA
>CAXGWX010000363.1:0-2286 GCA_964013445.1 uncultured Bdellovibrionales bacterium
GTGGATACGCATAACCGTTTGACTCAACAGCAGACCGAGCATCGACATGTTTTCTCCAAAGGCATTCACTTGATTGTGGATCGGATTATTCCACTGCCGAAAGTTTTGACCTTTTTTGCCAACGATGGGCGGATGTTTTTTGCCATTCCTATGGGACCCAAGACCTGCATTGGTACAACCGATACGCGGGTCGAATCCGCCAAGGCTCAGGTGGATGCGGAGGACCGGCGTTTTGTCCTCGACAATATTAATGAGCGTCTTAAGCTGGATACGCCACTGATGGAAGCGGATATTATTGCAGAACGATGTGGCGTCCGGCCTTTGGTGGTGCGCGGTAATGTTGATGAGGAAATTGACTGGGTCCAGCTCTCACGTAAGCATGTGATTGAGGTGGATAAAGACAAGGCACATATGAGTGTCTTTGGCGGTAAGTTGACTGACTGTCTGAATGTGGGTGAAGAAATTTGCACCTACTACACCCGGGAATTTGGCCGGCGCGTCAGCTATCCGAACAAACGTTGGTATGGAGAACCGGTGGACACGATTCGTGACGAGTATCTGCATCAAGCGGAATTAATGAAGTTGGATGCAATGACCTCCCCGGACAGTTCCGAAATGTTAACGAGTCGACTCTGGCGTCGATACGGTGCCCAGGCCCTGGGGATTCTGGAGAAGATACGGGAAGATCCAAAAATGGCGGAGGTCATGATTGAAGGCACGGAATATTTGCGAGCCGAAATATCCTTAGCAGCCCATCGGGAAATGATTATCAAGCTTGAGGATTTCCTGCGTCGCAGGTCGAAAATTGCCCTTATCGCCAGCACGGAAAAGATTAAGCAATCTGAAGGGATTATGGAAGCGTGCCGAGTGCTCTTTGGTGACGATGCGAAGGCTAAATTCGACGAATACTTTGACCAGCGCCGTGGCTAGACACACATTGCGCGAGCCCTGCTTTTGCGTAAGACTGTCCTTAGGGGCATGCTTTTTTCTTTTGAAATACGCTTAGTAAACCTGCGCTACCTTGTGCTTGTTATAGGCTTTGCTTTTGGCCTTGTGGGCTGCTCCGCTTTTGAAACGCCTAAGCTGCCCAATATTCATGCCAGCAATGATCTCTTAATTATCGAGGAAGACAGTGCGACAGTTCATAGTTTGCTTAACTGTATTAGTACGAAGTCTGCGGTTCTGACTTTTGCACTCATGACTCAGCCTGAAATCGGTGTAGCGGAGCTTCTGGACCCACACCGGGGTGAGTTCAGCTATACGGTGAACGAGGACGCCTATGGGGTGGATAGCTTTGTCTATTCCTGCACAAACCCTAAGGGCAAGAGCATCCAGGCCACCGTGGATATCATGATTAACCCGGTGAACGATTTGCCCATCGCCACCCCTTTAACTTTTGAAGTGGATGAGGACAGCACCTACTCGGGCAAATTCGCTGGGACGGATGTGGACGATGTATTGCTGGCCTATGAAATTATGAGCGCACCAGCCGCCGGCTCAGTGGTGGTCGACTATGCCCTTAACGATAATTTTCTTTATACACCCAATGAAGAATACAGCGGCGACGACAGCTTCTCCTATCGGATTAAGGATGGGGATGGTTATTCGGAGGTGGCCCGTGTCGAGGTCAGCGTTTTGCCGGTCAATGACCCACCGAGCGCTGCTGCACAAGTCTTGACCGTCGAGGAGGATGGGGAATTGTCTGGAACCTTAACGGGCATCGACCCGGAAGGAGATGCTTTAAACTTTCAGGTTCTGACGGAAGTCAGTGATGGGGTATTGACGCTTGATGCGGATACGGGCGAGTTTTCCTATACCCCAAGTGCGAACTTTTTTGGTCAGGACTCTTTCGACTTTATTGTTTCTGATGGCAGCGTTGATTCGGAACCGGCTTCTGTGCTCATCGAAGTCCTCTCGGTGAACGATGCGCCGAGCGCTCAAGCAAGCACCATAAGCTTAGAGGAAGACAGCTTCTATCAAGGTACTTTGCAGGGTTCGGATATTGATGATGATGCCCTGACTTATGTCCTCACCGATGGAGTGGACTTTGGCGTTCTCACCCTCAACGCGAGTGACGGAACTTTCACCTATGCCCCCGAGGCCAATTTCTTTGGGGCAGACAGCTTCTCTTTTAGAGTCAGTGATGGAACTCTCAACTCACCGGAAGTGATGGCCACAATCAGCGTAAGCAATGTGAACGACGCACCGGAGGCTGTCGCTTTGAATCTCTCTGCAAAGGCTGGAGTGAGGGAGGTCTTCAGTCTGGAGGGCACGGACATCGACAAT
>CAXGWX010000364.1:0-2284 GCA_964013445.1 uncultured Bdellovibrionales bacterium
ATCTGGCAGCCTCATGCAAGTGATCCTGTCCGTAAAAAGCATCGCCCAGCCCCAAAAATGCCTTGGATTTCAATGCCTTAGCTGGGTCACGACGCAAAACCTCTGACCATAGAGCAACCAGAGACGACCAGTCTTTCAGCCCTCGATAAGCTCGGGCTTGCAATGTCCAAATGGTTGGCCGAATCGCGCTCAGCACTTCTTCGAGTCCATGCAAATACTTTAGGGCGTCCGCAAATCGCCCTGTCTCGAGACTCGCCCGTCCCTGAAGCAGCCTTATTTCCGCCAACCGCTCCGAGTTTTCTTGCTTCGCATAGGGCTCCAGCAAGGCCAGTGCTTTGCTCGGATTTTGCTCCACCAAGGCTTCACGAGCCTGCAAAAACGCCCGATCGTCAAAGGCATCACTTAGAGCTGCATTTGACGGAGCGGAAAGAGTAAGAAAAAGAAATTGCGCTGCTATTTTGGTCAACATGATATACTATCGTTCTAAATCAATAAATTTTATCCTCAAATTCATGCTGCGTGTAAAGAAATAATATCGTTCAATATCATGTCCTTTAAACCTTATCCCATTCTATACCTTTTTGCCTGTGCCGCTATGGGTATTCTTATCCAAAACCTGGTTTATCTGCCGACAAAAGTACTTTTCACTTGCCTTGCCTTGCTCCTGCTCGCCACTGCTTCTGTATGGAGCAAACGTCGAGGTCGGGTGATCTTGGGTGCCCTGCTGATTACACTCTGTGCCGGTATACGCCTCAATCAAACCCGCGAATCGCCTCCACCGGCCACACTTTGCTCCGATCCAAGCTTGCGCTGGATCGCCGAGGTAGACAACTCACTTACATATGAAATTGATCAGCGTACGCAAAGACGCTTACAAAAAACTCAACTCGCCCTAAAAGGTCAGTACTGTAATGGAGTTTGGACCGCCAAAGACTTGCGTGTGTCCGCAACTTTATGGGGTCAAGAACCGGTTTTTCGTCAGGACAGAATCGAAGTACGACTCGCCGTTGAGGATATTCGTCCGGCTTTAAGCCCTAACCGGCCCAACTCCCTGGATCGGGCGCGCCAACTTAATATCGAAAAATATGCAAAAGTTCGCTCCCCTCATGCTTTGCTTGAGAGAGGTCGTGGACTGGCGAACTCGCTGGACTATTTGCGCTTTCAGGTGCACCAGAACCTTTATGCTGCTTTTGACTTCGAGCAAGCTGCCATACTTAGCGCCCTGGTCCTTGGAGATCGTGGAGGCATTAGTGCAAACACTCGGGATCGATGGGCTAAAGCAGGTATAGCCCACCTGCTCGCCATCTCAGGGCTGCATATTGGTCTTTTAACCTTTTTAATTTACACCGGATTCTATCTGCTTTTTAGCCTTATTGCGGGATTTGGAGAGCGCTTTTCACTGCGTAAAAGCGCCGCTTTATGCACGATTCTGCCTATAGTAACCTTTTGCTTCTGGACTGGCGCCAGCCTTCCCACCGTACGCGCCACCTTGATGATGCTTGCTATCCTACTGGGAACACTTATCAACAGACCAAAGAGTGCCCTGAATGCATGCGGCCTTGCAGGCCTCGGCCTACTCTTTTATCAGCCCCTCAATTTGTTTAGCCCCGGATTTATTCTTTCCTTTGGCTCAGTTATCGGACTTCTATTGTGGGCACCAAAAGCAATAAGCACAAAAAATCCTTCCTTTTCATGGCTCCGGCTCAGCATCCTCTCGACGCTGATCGCGTCCTTGATCGTCATGCCCTTGAGCCTTAAGCTTTTTTACTTTTTTAATTTACTAAGTCCACTAAGCAACTGGCTTGCCCTGCCGCTGGCGACCTGGCTGATAACACCACTCGCCCTGGTCTTTATGCCACTAAGCTTTTTTGACATCTCCTTAACCAACCTTCTTACTCAAATTCTAAGCTCTTCTCTTTCTCTTCTCGACACTTTTGCCCTATGGGCTGCGCAACAAAAAACCTTTCATCTGGTCATCACCGAGCCCAACTGGCCAACAGTGATTTGTTTTTATGTCATTCTTGGCATCCTCTTCACAGGAAAGCACCCCAGAAAATTTTGGTTCGCCACAACTCTTACGCTCGCTCTGTCTGTTTTTCACTGGCTCAGCACAGACAAAGATGATTCTAATTTAGTCATTGTCCAGCCCTATGTGGGCCAAGGTGACGGCACCCTTCTTTTACTGCCCAATAAAGACGTTATTATAATTGACGCCGGTGGCAGCTTTGAGCCGGGGGGCTGGGATCCGGGGCTCTCTGTTATGGCCCCCTTGCTTCGAAGCTAC
>CAXGWX010000365.1:0-2274 GCA_964013445.1 uncultured Bdellovibrionales bacterium
CGACGATGACGATGATGACGACGACGATGATTTCCAATGCGTTAGGGACAGCGATTGTGGGGATGAGGGGACGTGCAATACCACCAGCGGAGCATGCACCTGCAACGAAGGTTATCAAAATGATTCCGGACCATGCGTCCAGACTTGTGTCACCGCCGGTCTGGCGACCCTGGACGAGCAGTGTCATGGGCATGGAACCTGTAGTTATAATACGGAGACCGGCGAACCCTATTGCCAGTGTAATATGGGTGAGAATTGGGATGTGGACAGCCAATGCGAGAATTGTGCGCCAGGTTTTGCCCTTGGTCAGGATGGGGATTCTTGTGTAGAGTGCACGCCTGCTTGTGATGGGGCAAATGAGGTTTGTGTGCTGGCTCAAAGTGGTGAGGAGGCGGAATGCGCCTGCACGGCGGGTTTCGGTGATTGCAACGGCGATGCGAGTGATGGCTGCGAAGCAGACTTAAGACAAGACACCCAATGTGGGCAGTGCGGACAAGCCTGCGGAGAATATTTCACATGTACATCAACAGGTGGCCCCTACAGCTGCAGCGATGAGTGCAATGCCTCTTGCAATTACGATATGAATGAGAATTGTGTGGGTTCAGGCGAAGGGGCCGCATGCACATGTGAGTCCGGCTATGGCGATTGTGATGGCGAGACCACCCCCGGTTGTGAGCAGAGCCTGACAGATGTGAACCATTGTGGGGCCTGCAATAGGGTTTGCGCCAACGGCAGCACCTGCGTCTATGAGAGTTTGCAATATAATTGCGAATGCACGAACAATTTCACAGGAGAATTCTGCGATACCTGTCCAACCAACTATGAGGAGATCAATGGGCAATGTGTTTGTATGGAGGGCCGGGAGGGAGAAAATTGTGAAACCTGTCGAGACGGTTATCATGAGCAGGGCCTTGAAGAGGATACGACGGTGTGCGTGCGTGACCTTATACTCTTAAGCATCAGTGAAAGCGCCACCAATCTGGAAACCTGTTCAGCTGATGGCGCCAGCTCATTAGCGCCCATTGCAAAGACAATGAAGGTCGGTGCGGACAGCGGCACCGGTGGGGGAACAGCTGAAGATGGGATCTTGCACGCGGATGAGGTCAACCTTAGTATAGAAGCCTGTTCTAACTTCTCTTTCGACTCGAGGGATCCGGACTCAAATAATGACTTTGAACAGTACTTTTTTGACATCAGTACGCCGTTGCCTGAAGAATGTGCCTACGATGGCTTGAAGATAGGCTATGGCATAACGGATGCGGATAAGAATTTGGGCGATGGCATCCTCTATGACTTCGACGTTACCTGTATTGAGCAGGCGGATTATGAAAATGCGGTGGCCAGTCTCACCGAAAGCAAGAAAATGGTCCACCTCTTTGAAGCCGATGAGAGCTCTTGTCCTATGCCGGGGGAAAAGGGGATACGCATATCTATTGGATTCGACGTCGATAAGAGTGGTGTTTTAGATACTTCTGAGGTGCTTGCAGCAAAAACCATTTGCACTGGTGGCAATCTCTACCGCATGGAGGAACTGGGCGGTGGAGATTCTTGTGCGGGCACACAAGTGGACCCTTGCCCGGACGTTCAATGGGGCAGCATCAACCTTGTCAACAACCGCCTGCACTATTTGGCAAAGCAGCCAGAGGACGCTTTTGCAGACGGCGGCGGGTGTAGCTCACATAGCGCCATGCACGACTTGGTCGCCTTATATGTGAGTGATGGAAAGACTCGGCCTACGGAGTTCCTGGTGGATGCGGATGCTTGTCCGCCAGTCGGGCTAAATCCTTCTTTTGCTTATTTTTACGATGGGAATAATACAGTTATTGGTAACACCCTCTATTTCCAGGGCTCAGAGTGGAACTCAGCTGTCCAAGAGGGTACGGTATCCACCTCTGGCAGTGAAGTCTGGTACTTCGATGGCACAGATTTGCAACGCCTAACAGATATTCAAGCAGGGAGCGCCGACTCAAGTCCTGATAAAATGATTGGCGCCGGTGGCAAGCTCTATTTCCGTGCTGATGACGGAGTTAATGGCTCGGAGCTTTGGGTGAGTGAAAACAATGGGGCGCCAACCATGCTGGCAGAACTGGCAATTGGTTCAACTGCGTCTTATCCGAATCTTTTTGAAGTCTTTGGCGACCATATTTATTATTCGGCGGATGATGGGGTTGGTGGCAAGGAACTCTATCGTGTTGATGTGTCGACAAATAATTCGGAGCAGGTCTATTCTGTTTCTGGAGATTTTGGTTCTACCCCGGAGGGAATGCGGACCGT
>CAXGWX010000366.1:0-2259 GCA_964013445.1 uncultured Bdellovibrionales bacterium
TACCGGTCTCCTCATTCTGCTCCTGGCTGGACTCAATATTGCCCACTCATTTTTTACCCATCTGGAAGAACGTCGCGCCGAACTGGCCATCATGCACGCCATGGGCATGCGACGCTTTACCGTAATTGGCAATATTTGTCTGCAGGCGGCGCTCCTTGGTCTGCTGGGAAGCCTGGGTGGACTTTTGGCGGCCCATCTGGGTGCATTTATCCTCGAAAACGGGATGATTTATTTTGTTCCTCAGCTGCAAGAAAAAATGCGGCTCTTGCTCACCTTTCCGCTCTGGCTGCACTCCTCAGTCATGCTCCTGGGACTCTCAACTGCGGTGCTCGGAGCATTCTGGCCCGCTTATCGGATTACCCGAACAAATCCGACCCGGTTCTTGGGATGAATTGACTTTTGTTAAGAGCCTTGAGATAGCCATAGACTCAACAAGAAAGGAAACTCTCATGATATCTGCCGATGAATTACGCCAAAGACTTGAAAGTACCTTTCCTGGAGCTGAAATTAGTATCTCTGATTTGACCGGTGGCAGTGATCACTTTGATGTTAAAATCATTTCTACAGATTTTGCCGGAAAATCCCTTATTCAACGACACCGCATGGTCTATGCACCCCTACAGGATGTCATGGGTGGCGCCTTACATGCCCTGGCCCTTACCACGAAAACCCCTGAAGAGTATGGCACCTAAAGGGGCTTGCATCTTGTCGTAGCTTGCTTTTGAGGAAGCTCCTGGCACTCATTTTACCCTTGAGATACAAGCCAAATCGTAGAATGCTCTTGGTTCTGAACCGATCTGCATGGAGCACGGGCAATGAGCGAATACGACTCAAATGAGGGGCAGCTTGAGGATTTCCAGGAGGAATCGCCTCAGCAATTAGGGCCAAGACTGCAAGTCGTACAGCCGCGCACAGTCTGGGCTCTCTTTAGTCTTTTGGGTTTAATTTTCGTTGTCTTCCTCTGGAGTATTTTTGGCCGGATCCCCATCAGCATAGAGGGACAAGGGATGCTCATTCGGAGCGGCAGTGTACGGGAGGTAGAAAGCATTCAAAGCGGTCCCGTCAGCAAGATTCTGGTGCGGGCCGGGGAAGAAGTGAGCAACGGACAAGTACTCGCCTATATTGCCCAACCCACACTTGAGCGACAAATCGCACAAGCCAAAGAGCATGTCCTTGAGCTCAAAAACGAATACGGGAAATTTCTGAAATTTGGTGAAAAAAATTATGCCTTGCAAGAATCCAAGATGCGTCAGGAAAAATCGACTCAACAAGATAGTATTCGCTACCATCGATCGGAACTCGCCAGTGCACAAAGCCGCCTAAAAACACAAAAAGAGCTCTACAAACAAGGGCTCATTACAAAAGACAGCTTAGATAATGCGAGAAGACAGGTACAAAGCGCAAAAGAAAATCTTTCACGCGCAAAGCTTGCCTTAAAAGATTTAAGCGTCGGACAAATCCAACGCGAAGGCAACTGGGAGCTGGACCAACAAACACGAGAGCACGCAATTCACGAAGCCGAACACAAGGTCGAAACTCTTGAGGCTGACTATAAACGTAATAATGCCATCATCGCTCCCGTGGACGGAAGAATTCTGGAGGTCAGGGCCAGCCCAGGTGATATTGTTCGTCCAGGGATGCCCATTGTTAATATAGAGCTCAAGACAACCAACTCGAAGGAACTCATTGGAGTTGGCTATTTCAGGGCCACGGACGGCAAAAGAGTACAAACGAATATGAAAGCCCTAATTGTCCCATCGACGGTTAAACAGGAGGAATTTGGCTACTTGATCGGCAAGGTTAACAACGTTTCAAAGTTTCCTGCAACGCGACAAGGCATGCTGCGCGTACTGCATAACGAAGACCTTGTAAATCGCTTCTTGAACCTTAGTGGCTCTGCACCAACAATGATCAACATTCACCTCAATTCGGCTGCGAAGACCCCCTCCGGCTATGAATGGTCATCGGGTGAGGGTCCAGACATTGATATCAATGCTGGAACGCTTTGCGATTTAGAAATTATTACCAAATGGCAGCGCCCGATCACAATCATTTTACCGGTGCTGACAAAGCTGCTTGGTGAGTAATTCGATGGCGGACAAGAATATCACCCGCTGCCCCGTCGTCCTGCAAATGGAAGCCAATGAATGTGGTGCGGCCGCACTCGGCATGGTACTTGGCTATCACAAAAAGTTTATTAGCCTCGAGGAACTGCGGGATGCCTGCGGCGTATCCAGAGACGGCTGTTCCGCCCTTAAT
>CAXGWX010000367.1:0-2242 GCA_964013445.1 uncultured Bdellovibrionales bacterium
TTCTGACGCGGGATAAAAAATCAAAGCAACATCACCACCGGCGCCGGAGATTTTTGCTGCTCCCCCAAGGTTCCGGATCTCTTGCTGAAAGTCCTCGGGTAAAATCTGAATTTCCGACAAATTTGCCGCATCCCCAAACTCTTCGAGTGCATCCTGAAAAGCGTTTATATGCGCAAGAAAAGCATCACCCTTAGCGGCTTTAAATGCCTCTAGACCTTGGGCCGCAAGCTCTTTAAGGTTTGTCATTCCCTCTTCGAATTCTTGTAAGTTTTTTTCTCGAAAAATATCCAGACGCGCCAAAGTCTCCCCGGTAGCAACACTTTTTCCTGTATGTACCGCAAGCATTTCTAAATCATCAGGCCAAACGATGCTCCGAACACTTGGCAGCTCGCCTCTCCCGGCCTGTTGAAAAGTAAGCACTCCCCCATAAATGGCCACCCCGATATCCGCGCCACTGCCACGCCCCTTCTGCACCCGTTGATGGGCGTTCTGCGCAAGCCTATAGACTCGTTCTTGCTGAGTGAAAATGCCCTCATCTTCCGTCGCTAAAAGAGCCGTACAAAGGGATACAGCCACCGCCGCACTTGAACCTAAGCCGAGCTTCATCTTGTTACTCTTCGAAAAAAATTCCGATGTGTCGATATTCAAGGTAAAGCCCTGGCGCAAATGGTTCTCAATCTCTGGACAAGCACTTAGAGCCTCGGTGAATACTTCGCGCACAATCTGCAATTTTTGCTGCGTGGTTGCGTCGTCCGCATGAACCAACCCGTTCGCAGATAATTCACACGACAATTCATGAATGCCCAATTGTGCAGCTGAAAAAACACATTTCCCACTTGAATTTAATCTGAGAGAAACCCTGGCCCGCTGTGTTAAGCCGGTAAGTAGAGCTGGCCCGCCTTCAAGCACACTATATTCTCCGAGCAAAAAGAGTTTTGCCGGGGCTGAAACCTCGATATGCGCCCCACTACTCAAGCCAGGCACCTGGCCCTAAGCCTGAAGGGATGACCTTTTCTACCCCGGGAATGGTCTGCAAAACTTCCTGAACCTTTTGCGACGACTCAGGCAAACAAACCGCTTTGACCTGTGGCCCCGCATCGATGGAGAAAAACACCGGTACCCCGCTCTCCTGCAAGTCTTGCAATGCATGAATGCAAGAAACGGTTGTTGCATTCCAATAAACAAGTCCTGGTGGTGTCGCCAACATAAGCCCATGCATCTTTAAAGTATTGAGCTGAGCCACATCGGCCAACTTTTGAAAATCTTTTTCGACAATCGCCTGCCGCGCAAGTCTAAGGGCTGTGTCTTGCCCGTCCACCCAAGCCTGGTAGTAAGACGACTTTTCAGCACTCAAGCGCATCCCCTGACTGGACGATATTTTCTTCTCTTTTTGACTGGTGACCGCAATCATAACCTGCAAAGGCCAGTACTCCGCATCGGCGAGTTCTTTAGCGTAAGCATCTGCATCGCTCGTATCCTTATCGCTCTGCAACTCAACAAAACCACCAAAAACAGAACGGGCCGCCGAAGCCGACCCTCTTCGCGCCAAAACCGAAAGCTGTGTAGGCGTTAACTCGAGGCCAGCCGCCTTGCTTGCCGCAAACGCCAAAGCCGCCATCCCGGAAGCGGAACTGGCGAGACCGGCAGCTGTGGGAAAGTTATTCGTGCTTTTGATTTGAAGTGCCGCAGAGAGACCACTTTGTGTGCGCACAAGATCGATAATTGTCCGGGCACCTGTGGGCAAAGATACTCCCTTGCCATCAAGTTCTATGCTGTCCCCCTCAAGGTCGTCTAAAAAGGCAACTTCCGTACGAGTGATCAATCCATCCAACGTAATCGAAAGGGAAGCGGCCGCCGGGATTTTTAGCGCCTCGTTGCTTTTGCCCCAATATTTAATCAGCGCCACATTCGCATGGGCGCAGGCGATGGCCTTACTCATAGAAAATACGTTAACGCGAGGCGGCACAAGGTGCAAACCCTATTCCCCACCCCATATTGCAATCACAGGCTTCGTTGGAAACAAAACTTCGCATTGCTGTTCGGGCCAGGCACAATCTGGTGCTCTTGGGTGCACCAGAAAGACTCGTTGCCGGTATGATTAATAAACAAGTCATGGTTCTCAAAACGTTCAAACATCGCTGCGATGTTTGTGCTGTGGCCTGTTACGAGAATAACAACCGCGTCCAAATTTGGGTTGGCACCATACATGACAAAGGAGACACTCATGTCCCCGACCTGCCAC
>CAXGWX010000368.1:0-2218 GCA_964013445.1 uncultured Bdellovibrionales bacterium
CTTTCACAATGCCATTCGTTGGGGCATTGGTTGTCGGAAGTACAGTAGATGGGTGCACAAAAACTCGATTGACAGGTCAAGGACCCGGCGCAGGTGCCATCATTAACGCAGGGCACTGCCTTACAGCTGCCATTCCAACATATGGCTGGGGCCTCGCAGTTCTTATTGATGCTGCAATTATTTCCTGCGGGTGTTCCCGCATCACCGCGAAAGCATGAGCCCAACAAACCAAGAGCCAAAATGGTAAAAAGGAAGTTCTTCTTAATCTGTCGAAGCCCCATGGATAGAAGTATTCCCTTAAATCGATGGAGTCGCAAGAACATTCACAAGCTGGCTTTCTTGTTGGAGACGGGGCTTCCGAGCGATTAATCTAAGCAGCAAAGGACTCCACATCCATAGGCACCTGCACAAAGACCATTTTCGATCTGCGACTGGCGACCAAAGCTCGCAGCCGACGTTGTGCCTGTGCAGGAACCGGGATACGCTGCGCGCACGCCGTCGGAACTCCAATTGTGTGCAGCATCAGGGTTATTGTTGTCGTGAGCGTAACAATCGTCACCATCATTGAGTCGTCCGGTAAGAGATGAGCCGTGAAGGTTGACGAAATTATCATTGCGTTGGGTAAATTCTGTGGAAGTGCAACCATGCCAACCAACGCCGCAATAACTTAAGGCAGTGTTCAAGGCAGTCAAATTGTATTCGAAGTCGTACTCACAATAGGCAATATCGGCTCGGGTCCACCAGGACTGACCACCCTCCACCGTTCCATCTGCACATGCTGAAGGCGTCGTCCTACAGGTAAAGGATGTGCGGCGGTCACTCGGACACCAGAAACCGAAAGTCATACTTAAAGCCGGCGTGCTATCATTGGTCCCACCGAGAGTCGTATAGGTAGAGGTATCCCCGTCAACGGCTCGACCAAGATAATCCTCACATTCATAACCCGCATTCTCCATATTCGCGTTACAAATATAGTCAACCAGCACATTGGCAAAGAGTTCCACACCGTCATCGAAAACCAATTTCACCCCACCAATATTATACCCCCCATAGCTGTAAGAACTTGAATAGGTGGCAGTGATGGTCAGATAAGGACCGGAAGGAGAATGGTTTCCCTGCGCATCGGACCAGAAGAGGTCATAAGACTCCGCCGCATTGGTGCTAAAATCGACACCAGGGCCAAAAGCTGCGCTTCCCACATCAAAAGTATAGCTTGGCGGTTCTCCGGTAGTCGTTTCATAGACCACCACTTGCGAAAGGGCATTCAGATCCTTAATGGTGCTTTGGGAGGGATAGAACATGGTCGCCACTCCGTCCCAGCCACCGTCGCCAGAGGTATGTGGTGCGGAAGCCAGTCGAACCCCGTGGTTGCTGGCGGAATCGGCCTGCCAGCTGTTGTAAAGCGTTGTGATGTCGAAACCATACCAGCCAAGTGCCTCCGCATAGACCCGGGTATGCTCCGCATCGTAGGCTGGTGCGCTGTTCCAGGTAACCGTGCTCGCATTGAATGCGCTCTGGTTATTATAAAGAACAACATCACCTGGCGGGTCGCCGTTTGCCCCACCAACATAGAAAGCGTAGAAGCCCAGATAGGCCTTTTGCGCCTGACCTGCATCATTCATCCACGCGTCAATATCATAACGCAATAAGGCCTGCACATCAGATACCGGACTATCCAACTGGACATAGTCCAATGGCCCCCAATAGGTGTCCGCATAAGAAGCATCCAGGGTGCTGGAATAGATTCTCGTCCAAGGTGCTTGGCTTGGGGTCGGTTGAATAAAATGTTGCGCACCGCTTTCCGCCTGCACGAAGACAAAGGGCCGGTGAGTGATATTGCAGGAGGTAAGATTGGTGATCATGCCATTAGCATTCATGCTCATGTCGTAGCAGTCCCCGTCCGCACAATCGATGGAACCATCCCCATCGTTGTCTTCGCCATCACTGCAATTGTCTTCCACGCTTACGCTTGCAACGCATAGATTATCCTCGCTGCAGCTCTCCCCCGCCCCACAGCCCTCACCGCAGGTCCCATCACAACCATCATCACCACACTCCTGGCCTTCTGCACACTGGGGCGCGCAAACACATAGGTTGTCCTCGCTGCAAGTCTCCCCTTCTTCGCAACCTTCACCGCAGGTTCCATCACAACCATCATCACCGCACTCCTGGCCTTCTGCACACTCTGGCACACAGACACACTCTCCCGTATCCTCAT
>CAXGWX010000369.1:0-2189 GCA_964013445.1 uncultured Bdellovibrionales bacterium
TTGCGCCGGACCAAGTCCTGTGCACTGTTGGCTAAACGCTTTTCATTGAGGCGAGGGTGGGCAAGGATGTTTTGTGTGAGGGCCAGCAATGTGTCCATATCTAAACGTGTTTGGGTATAGAGAACCAGGGCTGCTTGAAAATAGTTGTATATGGGGACGACACGTTGGCCATAGACGTCGAAGCGTTTTGGGCCGCTGCGCCCTTCAAGGTGAATGAAAATACTTTCAATAGGGTTTACTCGCTCGTCTCGTTTTTTTATCTCGACGTAGAGTTCCAGGGCTTGGTCGATTTGGTCTTCGTAGGAACCGGCTAAGGTCATAATTCTTTTGAGACGATTTGGTGAAATAACACCGACAATTACATCGCCATAGAGACTGTAAATGAATGCATCGGCTTCCGCATCATCACCAAAACAAATCTCTTTTGCGCCGGGCTCAATCAACAAGCGTTGCTCAAGGAGTGCGGGAAGTTTATAGCCCACCTGCTCTTTGAGGGCGCGAAAGCGGCCCCTTAAGGCATTTGAAAAATTAGGCTTGAGGGTTAGAGAATCGATATGTACGCCGTCGAGTTCAAGTTTTTTCTCGAGCACTTTTCGCATTGGTCTGGGGCTGCCGGAGATGAAGGTGGTGTGACTCTCCGGTAGATTGTCGAGAGCTTGAATTAGGGCTGTGGCGCCAGCAAAGACCTCTTTGTCTTCCGCTTTCTGGAAAAATGTTTTGATAAGATCCTTAGCGGTTGAGAATTCTGTTTTGAGGTAAGTCTTATCCAAATCCCAACGAAAGATGATAGACATACCTAGAGCACCTCTTTGCAGGCATCGATAAAGCGGTTTTTTGCAGCTTTTTGGGCGACTCTAAGGGCGTTTAAATAAGCTTGTTCAGGAGCGTTAAATGCAAGTTTGATACAGAGTTCTTCATAGCCAAGCAGCGGCGCACCACCATATTCCTGCCAGTCGACATAAGTTTTTAAGTTCCTGAGGGCGGGTTTAAGCATCATCAGTCCTATTTGCGCCAAAACTTTTTGGCGATGGGCGTAGGTTACAAGCTGTTTTAAAATCGAGCCGCTGTTTTCAAGAAGTTTAAGCGCCATATTGCCAACAAAGCCGTCATTGACGATGACGTCCGCTTTACCCAGCGGAATATCTACCGGTTCAATGACGCCTATAAACTTAAATAACGGGTGTTGCTCAAGGGCGGCGAAGGCTTCCTGGAGATGCTCTGGCGCTTGGGCAATATCAGGATTGTTGGCTAAGAGAGCTACTCGCGGTTGATTGTTCTGCGAGATGACTCTGGCGTAGGCTGCGCCCATGAGTGCGTAGTTGATGAGATCTTGAGTCTGGGCTGAACTCTCAAAGCCAATATCGAGAATAAGTGAGAAGGGGTCTTCTTTAGCCCCGCGGCGCTCCTCAGTAGGAAATACGGCGCCGAGTGCGTGTTTGTTGACCTTCGGCAATGAGGTGAAGTGTTTGGTGCATGTGGTGCGCAAGTCGGAGAGTGTTGCGGCGCTGACAAGAGCGTCTGCCCGGCCTTCCTTCAGGAGTTCACAACCTTTCTCTAAAGCTTCTCCGCTGCCCGTATGCAAGAGTGCGAGATTTTCCGCATCATGTCGGATATTGTCGAGAAGCGTGCTGATGCTTTTTTCATTTCCTAAAAGAAAAATTTCAGGAGCATCAGATCTCAGTGAAAGGGTCGCGGCGGCGCGCACCGCCCGCTCAGAGCCGTCCGTATTGCTCATCGTGTCGAGTGCTATGGTGACAGGATTTTCGGAACTCATGACTGCCTTCCGTCCGTTCATGAATTACTTCAGGGGCAAGCTGAAAACAAGACTTTAGTGGCAGATAAAAGATGTTTCATGTTTTTCTTTGACTTGGTTAAAATATGTGTCTCCGTTATAGAAAGAAACTATGCGCTTTCAATTTAGTGTGCCCACCGGGCGTCGGGAAGAACTCATCGATATTACGCACGAGGTGCGTGCTGGTGTCAGAAAGTCTGGGGTAGAGGACGGACTGGTCAATGTTTATGTGCAAGGAGCAACCGCCGCGGTGATGATTCAGGAGAATTGGGATGAGAGTGTGCAAACGGATGTGGTGAACTTTTTGCGCAAAATCATTCCTAAAGGTGTGTGGTTGCATGACGAACAGGATGGAAATGGTGACTCCCATCTTAAGGCAGGGCTGGTCGGTCCATCC
>CAXGWX010000370.1:0-2185 GCA_964013445.1 uncultured Bdellovibrionales bacterium
TTTGAATGCCTTGCATATAGAGCTTTGCCTGCTCGAATGGGAGGAGTTTTTGGCTTTCAAAAAAAAGGTGCGGTGGCCGGAAGTAGAACCGGGTCGGTTGGCACTTTTAAATCCGGCTTTAAGCATTTTCGATTTCTCCTTCCCGACGGGAACATTTTTGCTTGCCTGGCGCCGGTGGCATTCTGAAAAGAAAGGGGAGCGTCCGCAAATCCCAGAGCCAGCGTCGGAACGAGTTTTCGTCTTACAGCATCCGGCGTCATTGCTGAGCCGGTTGTATGTGGCGACTCCGGAACTGCTTTTGACCTTTAAAGGTGCCCATGATGGATTGACCCGCAAGCAGATGTGTGATGCGAGTGGTTTATCCGCAGTCAGGATTGCCGAGCTCTTTGCCGATGCGGCGAACAAAGGCATCTTGAAACTCTGCGAAGAGGATAAGGGATAGGTTATGGGAGAAATATCCGTGATAGATTCTTTGCCACCAAAAGGTGCGACGATCTATTGTATGGGTGTTTGTGGCACAGGCATGGGAGCGCTTGCCGGACTTCTGCAAAGTTCCGGTTATAAAGTTCGCGGTAGCGATGAAGGTATGTATCCCCCGATGTCCGATAAGCTGCGGGAATGGGGCGTTGAAACGATCAGCGGCTTTTCCGCTGAAAACCTGGAGCCCCGCCCCGATCTGATCATCGTTGGTAATGTTATTCGCCGCCACAATCCAGAAGCGGTATATATGCGCGAGCATGCTATCCCTCATTTATCGATGGCCCAGGCGGTGGCAGAATTTGCCATACGCGACCGCAAGAGTCTGGTGGTGGCGGGCACCCACGGTAAAACGACGACAACAGCCTTAACCATGCACCTTCTGCGTTCCGCAAAACGAGACCCTTCCTTTTTTGTTGGCGGCGCACTCAAAGGCTATAAGGAATCCTTTCACGATGGCGGTGGTGAGCATTATGTCATTGAGGGTGACGAATACGATACGGCTTATTTCGACAAAGGACCGAAGTTTTTACACTACCGACCGCAGACGACTCTGATTTCATCTTTGGAATTCGACCACGCGGATATCTTTGAGAGCATTGCGGATATCGAGAAATCTTTTGCGGATCTCATCAAGGCTACTGCCGCCAATGGTCGCTTGGTGCTCTGGGCCGGTGCCCATCGAGCACTACGTTTGGCCGATGCGTTGGCGGCGGAGCGACAGGTCTTTATCTTTGATACGCAGCGCTCAGAGCGCACCAACATCTACTTCGAGAGCTATGGCTTTGGTGAAAAGGGTATGCATTTTGTTGTGAATGTTTGCGGTAAGACCTATCCGCAGATGCTGGTGCCACTTTGGGGTGAGCATAATGCACGCAATGTGCTGGCCGCCATCGCTTTGACCCTGGATGCGGACTTGAGCCCTGCGGAGCTGGCAGAGGGCTTTCTTTCCTTCGCCGGTGTGCGCCGTCGCTTGGATGTGATTGGAACCCCTGGAGGGGTGACGGTTGTTGATGACTTTGCCCATCATCAAACGGCTGTGAAATTGGCGATTGGTGCGGCGCGGCAGCGTTGGCCGAATAAGAACCTGTGGTGCTTGTTTGAACCACGGTCTGCGACCACGAGACGCAATGTGTTTCAGGATGAGTTTATCGATGCCCTGATGTTGGCGGACAAGATTACCGTTGCCAGTCATGAGCGGCTTGAAGAGATCCCAGAGGCGGAGCGTTTTAACCCTTTAGAGGTGGTGAATGCGCTCAATCGACAAGGTCGTCGGGCCTATTACGATCCGTTAGTGGAAACCATCATCGAGCGCCTTGTTGCGGAGACTCAAGAGGGCGATGTTGTTCTGATTTGTTCGAATGGCTCATTTGGGGGCTTGCATCAGAAGCTCTTAGAGGCTTTAGGTAAGTAAGAGATGAGTGCTCAGGATAAAGAAATGCTCGACCTGGCCGTCGAGTTGGCGAAGGCTGCTGGAGCGTTGCAGCGGGATGCTTTTGCTGAGGATGTAAGCATTTCGGAAAAGAGCACGGAAATCGATCTGGTCACGGATATTGACCATCGCAGCGAGGAGCTTCTGCTTAGCGGTATCAAAGAACGCTTTCCTGACCACGTGCTGATGGCGGAGGAATCGGGGGCAGAAGATAGGGACGGAGAGTTTCGCTGGATTGTTGATCCCCTCGATGGCACGGAACTATGCCCAGGCATA
>CAXGWX010000371.1:0-2146 GCA_964013445.1 uncultured Bdellovibrionales bacterium
TCCTGCATATATTCGCCCAAGCGGCCTGAGTCTAAGGGGTATTTTCTGCGCCCCAGAAACTCCTCCAGCTCCTGCGCCATTTCCCCTGCCGTATCGTAGCGGTCGTCCGGATCTTTCGCCAAAGCCTTCAGAATGATCGCTTCGAGATGCCGATCATAATCATGCATAATTTCTGACGGATGGGTCACATCGCATTCGATCACTGAGTGCAGAGTTTCTAAATCTGTTTCTTTTTTAAAGAGCCGAGTCCCGGTGGTAACTTCATAGAGTGTGATCCCCAGCGCAAAAATGTCCGTTCGTCCGTCAACCGTATCACCCATGGCTTGTTCAGGCGACATATAGGAATATTTACCTTTTAAAACTCCGGAACGGGTTTCAGCCATTTTTCCTGCCGCCTTAGCCACTCCAAAATCAACCAGCTTGACGTGCCCATTATAAGTCACCAAAACATTCTGCGGACTAATATCACGATGAACAATGTTCAACGGCTGCCCATCGAGGTTACTTTGCTGATGGGCATAATCCAAACCTAAGGCAGCGCCGGCAATAATGCGTGCTGCAGGCTCCAGTCCCATGGCCTGACCACGCGCAACCTCTTGATTATAAATTTTCCGAACGTCCTGCCCGTGCACATATTCCATGGCAATGAAATAATCGCCTTCAACCCGGTCAATCTCGTATATTTGCGCGATATTTGGATGCAGTAAATTCGCGGCAATTCGCGCTTCATCCATGAACATCTTCACGAAATCTTCTTGCTCACCTAAGTGGGGTAAAATGCGCTTGATGCAGACCAACCGCTCGAATCCACCAACGCCGCTGTGCTTTGCAAGATAAACTCCTGCCATACCGCCGGTCGCCAGTTTGCGTAAAATACTATAGTTACCGAATTTTTCTGGCATCGTTCTTTATCTGCACCCTACCCATCAAGGGAATCAATAATCCACTCAGGATTCAAGCCTTCTTTTAGTGCGTTTAGTACTTCTTCATTCAGCAGCTTACTCCGAGAATCAACGGTTACCAAGACCCTACAATCGCTCCCCTTTTCTTGGGGATAGGACCCAATCGCCGTATCCTCATGTTTTTGCTGTATATTTTCAAGGATCGGCGCAATTTGGGATTCGGACGCATTCAGTCGAATCATATCACTAAAAAAATCCTCACCACAAAATCGCTCTTTTACACTCTGAAAACAAACCTGCATTAATTTCGGAATTCCAGGAAAAATCGTAACATTCTCGACACAAACAACAGGAGTCAGGGATGACTCGCTCCAAACAATCTCTGCCCCTTCCGGAATATCCGCCATGTTTAGAGTTGCGGGCCGCAACCTGTCTCCAAGCGCCTGCTCAAAGGCCGCTACAATCTCCGGATGCCTTATAATATTTCTATCAAAAGCCTTAGCCACGCCAGCCATGGTCACATCATCATGGGTCGGGCCAATACCACCGGTGGTAAAAACAAAATCCACTTTAGCCTTTAATTCCCGAACCGCTTTGGCAATTTCATCAATGTCGTCACCAATAACCCGAACCTCTATAACATCGACTCCTTGCGCCCGAAGATTGCGCAAGAGGTAAGGGGTATTTAAATCTTCGACCTTCGCAGCCAAAACCTCGGCACCAATAATCAACAAGGCGGCCTGCGTATCTGTCTTCTTCTCACTTGTCATTCTGCAAGCCCTAAGCATTCCCTTAGCAGTGCATTGATGGCTGAGCTCACTTCATCCATAGAGGCCTCAGCATCAACAACCCGAACCATACCAATATCAGTCCTTGCGGCAACAACCTCATAAGCCTCGGCAATTTTTTCCTGCTTTGCCTGCGCATCAAAGATTTCTTCCGGACCACCTCGCGCCTTCACACGAGCCACCGCCGTCGCAGGAGCTATACGAAAATAGATATTCAGATCGGGTCTTCGAGCTTTGGCGTTAAGCGTTACAACCCATTCCATTGGGTTGTCCATACCTTGATAGGCTAAAGATGAAAGTAAATAGCGGTCGCTGAGAACAATACACCCCTCTTCCAACTTAGGACCGATCTCAGAAGCAACATGATGCAGACGGTCCGCCGCAAAAAGCAGGGCAAGGGTTTCAGACGTTGCTTCCTCGGCCCCCTGTAAAATCTCACGTATTTTTTTACCGATA
>CAXGWX010000372.1:0-2123 GCA_964013445.1 uncultured Bdellovibrionales bacterium
GAACCCGAATGTGCAACCAACGACACCGACAGCTGTGGCATCTGCGGCGGCGAAGACATGGTTTTGGTGGATTGCCACGGCAATGAGGTTTGTGTTGAGACATGCTTCGACCACATAAATACACGCCTGGACAATAATGACGACCCTAATCTCAATCACGGCACTACATCCTGCCAAGGGTTAATCCTATGGTGCGAAGATGGCCCCTTCGACTCAGCCCATGACATGAGCGAGGAGAGCCTTTGCCCAGAAGACAGCGAACAAGAATGCCCAATCGACTGCAACGGTCAATGGTCCGGTGATGCGACAACCGATGCCTGTGGCACCTGCGTCTCCGCAGACGAAAGCAGCTGCGAAGTAGACTTAAGCGTTTCCTTAGGTGAATTTGATGGCACCAATCTCGACATCCACATCGACGGCAGCAACGGTGTAGAAATCCAGGCCATCTCCTTTGCACTTAGTGGGCCCTATATCATCGACAACGCACAAAGCGGCATCCTTGAAGACAGCGAGTTCAGCATTCAACTCACGGAGACGACCCTAAGTGCAGCCAGTGAAGATAAAATCATCGAAGTTTTGAGCAGCGCCCTTCTTACCCGACTCAAGCTGGATCCGGTCGAAGATAAAGAAGATGATATGAATGAACTTGAGAGCGGCGAAGACAAGGGCGAGGATAAAGGCGAGAATTTCGAGACACTTTTTGGCGACACTAATTTTGAGCAAGACCAGGAAGTGATTCAGCAGCAGCTCTGTATCAACAACATTCACTTTACCCTCATCAATGGGCAAGAGTTCTCTGCTGCCGAGAGCATTTGCACGGCCCTTGGCGACGACTCGGACCTGACCTTACGCACAACCTACCTGACAGACAAAGGCATGGCTTCGGCAGAAGAGTTTGTCGAATTGCCGAAATCCCAAGTCGTTGCCGATGATACAGCCTCAGAAGATGCCCCGAATGTTACGGACGTCATTATTCTCGTCAACGAAATCCTATACGGAAGCGAGGTTGATGTGAACATTACGGATGTCATCAATTTAGTGGCTGAAATACTAGGCAACGAAGGCATTTGAGCCCCCAAACAGGCCTCGCGACTTTTCTTTTCCTCACACTTGCCCTAAAGAGACCTATGTCTCGCTCAATCCTCATTTGTGGCGTTTTGCCCCTATACCTTTTTTGCGCTTGCTCATCCGGATCCCTCAATACACCGAGCGATGACCCCAACGACTACCAGGTGGATACAAGCATCGAATACACCATCGAGATAGGTGAGGCTCGTTGGGTCGTCCCATCAGCCCTCCTGCCCGAAGAAATCACCCCCAGCGCGTCAAACAATAATGTGGATATTATTTTTCATCAGGGACACCTCTATATGGCCTGGCGCTCTGCCCCAACCCATTTTGCATCCAGTGAAACCATCATGTGGGTCATGTCTTCAAACGATATGGGAGCAACATGGGATTTTGAGACAAAAATTCACATCGGCGCCGATATGCGTGAACCACGCTTCCTTTCTTTCAATAAAAAACTACAACTCTTCTTCTTTGAGGGCGGTACCGACCCCTTAGCCTTTGAGCCCAAGGCTTTTTGGCACTGCGCGCAAAAGAAAAGAGGAGCATGGCAAGAACCGCAAATATTTATCAACGAGGGCGAAATCCCGTGGGACATCAAAGTGCGTTATGGTAAAGCCTATATGACCTCCTATGCGGGGGCCCTTTATACCTCCGAACAAGAGCCCTATGTGGAAATCTTTTTCAAAGAGTCAGAGGATGGGGAAAGTTTTCAGAATGTTGAAGACACCGCTTTTGTCCACGCCGGCGGTTCAAGCGAAGCGGCCTTTGAATTCGACAGCGATGGTTCTCTTTGGGCTGTCCTGCGTAATCAGGAAGGGGATGAAACCGGCAAAGGCTCTCATCTTTGCTATGCACCAGCAGAAAACTTAAGCCAATGGGATTGTGGCGACACCGCCGATCCAAATCGCTATGACTCACCGGAACTCTTTCGCCACGGCGACGACATCTATCTCGTTGCCCGCAGAGATGTTGATGGTGTGCGCATCGTAGCCCGAGATCTTGCCGGCGGCCTTGAGCTCCTCGAGGATCCAGGCGACTGCGGTGGCAGCGCG
>CAXGWX010000373.1:0-2121 GCA_964013445.1 uncultured Bdellovibrionales bacterium
GCACGGATACGGCAGAGAGTTTTACCTGCACCTGTAATGAGGGATACAGCGGTGATGGTACAAGCTGCACGAGCAACAATGCGGCTGTGGACGAATGCGCAGCAGGCAGCCACAACTGTGACAGCAATGCCACCTGCACGGATACGGCAGAGAGTTTTACCTGCACCTGTAATGAGGGATACAGCGGCGATGGTATAAGCTGTGGCTCCGGTTCTCGCATAGGGACCACCCCTTGCGGTGCCCAGGATGAAGATGGCAACTATCCGGGGTTTTATGTGCAGCAGCTCAGTGGCGAGACCTGGTCCGATTCGACGCTCTGTCTGGTCAGCGGCGATAGAGAATACGACCAGTTACATTTTGGCGCCGGCTTTGCTCCCGCCGAATGGGATTATGAGCAGGCGGCATTTCCGGCCCGTGGAATGTACGGTTGGAGCTATTATCTTCGCGCATTTAATTTGCTTCGGGATACACCGGTGCATGAATTGGGTTGGGGACAGTGGAGTAAGCCTTCTGCCCCCGCCGAGGAGCTTACGGTCTGCGGGCTTCATCCTCACGGTTTTGTGTGCGACGAAGAGCCACCTACGGAAGAAGAACTCACAAGCGGAGAGCTGAACAATTGTGGTAGTCTCGACTATGAGACCATGGCCCAATGTGGGGTCTGGGTTTGTGGGGAAGAGGATAAAGGCGGTGTGCGCGGCTCGATTGAGGGGGGCATGGGCTATTGGATGTACACGTTAGAGACGCCGGCGGTGAAGTGGATGCTGCCTGGGGCCACCAACGCCAACTATGAGATATTCGGCGGGACCTTTCTGGCCGACAGACCACAACCTTGTACGACCTTGGGGGGAGCGGTGCGGGTGGCGAATAACTTGCTGGTGCCCAATGATATGGTCAGCTTTGAAGACGACGATGTAAACGGTTTCTTGGGCTATATGCTCAGCCGAACCCCGATTGGTAAGCGCTCGGCGACGGATAATGCCAACTATTGGACCATCATTATTGACGCGGAAAATTTTGCTGGACCGGTGATGTATATGTCGTCCTGGTTTTGGGATTCACGGATCAATTGGCATCCAGAGAGCGTGAGCTGGTCGGACCCGCGGGCTTTGCTTGGCTATGTGGCGCAAGGGTTTGAGGGACGCATAGGTGGCATTCAGGTGGTGGACAGTGCAGGGGTACAGTGGCGGCGCAGTAATCGATGGGCCTTCCCCAAAGATGTAAAGAACGGCGTGGCCAGCGATACCAGTACTCTTTTTACGGGGCATTCCCAATACAATACGGATTGGGCGGTCGAAGCGATGGAGCCTATGCTTGCGGGTACGGGCACAGCGACGGAGCAAAGTCCGGCTGGTGTGAAGGCTAAAGCCATGACGATGCGTCAAGCACCGGGAGGCGGCTGTAATATACCGGGTGAAGTGACTCATCTGAGTATGTCGATGGAGGGCTTTCCCGATGATGCGGAGGTGAACTGGAGTGATTTTGGTGTTGCCAGTATGCCCAGCACCACTGCCGAGCAGGATGAAGCGAATGCTGCGAGTTGTCATGTGAAACTTGCTTTAGATGCGAGCAAGCT
This sequence comes from uncultured Bdellovibrionales bacterium, assembly GCA_964013445.1. Taxonomy (GTDB): domain Bacteria; phylum Myxococcota; class XYA12-FULL-58-9; order XYA12-FULL-58-9; family JASMKV01; genus JASMKV01. The sequence goes on from CAXGWX010000373.1 coordinate 1,574, forward strand.
CGATTGCTCCACCACCGATGGTTGGTGTGAAGGCCATCGTTATATTAAAGTCAACAGCGATGGCACGGCGCCCACGGTTGTGGCTGCAGCCGATGTTTCGGCGGACATCAAAGCGGCTCTGGACTTACGTGCTTTTAAATCCACCCGCAAGAACGATGGCCGTTTTCTGGGCCCACCGGCGCAGAGCGAGGAAGCTTGTTTTAATATTCCTGGGCCCGCACCAGCGGATCCACGACTCTACTGCACACGCACCAAATCCGGTAACTGGATTGGCTTTCGTTGGTATCGCTTTGTCGACCAGCCGGAGATGAATCAGGTTTTTGCTTCGTTGCCGGCAGATGAACGGGATGCGGCGAAATGTTTTATGCAGGCGCGTATTGAGCGCTTGCACGAAGCACAACAAGGGAGCACGGAACCGCCGCGCTGGTTCGATTTACCGCAAGGGGCAGACGCTTTGCCTGGCGCTAAGGTGAAGATTGATACGGCTTTGCTGGTGACACCGCCGACCGGTTTAGAAAAAGGTTTTGTACCTATTTCTGTCTATGAGA
>CAXGWX010000374.1:0-2120 GCA_964013445.1 uncultured Bdellovibrionales bacterium
TTTACGTCGACGTCCTTCTGGATAAACAAATCCACTGCATCGTATTTGCGCAGGTTGACCGGCGCACGCTGAACGGCGGTGAATAGGGCATTCTGGCCATAATCATCCGTGATATTGACGTTCTCTGCTTCACGAACAAAGGACTCATCCCTAAGGATGAACGACTCCACCAGCAGAGCGTTGTTTTTCTTAAGGATTGAGACATGCATCGCCTGCCCCACTGTAAAGGCTACCAACCCAAGCGCGATGGTCTTCATAGCCAAAGACTTCCAATTATCCTTGAGATGTTTGAGTAAAAGATCGTCTTTGATTGGTTTGCTCCAACCGCAAAAGTAGTGGCCTAAGATCGAGTTGCGAACGAAAAGCATGTACATGAACATGATGATAATAGTGGATACAACAATCGCAAGATAGGCTTTGAAAAATGCGTTTAACTCAATCGGTTGAAGAAGTACCGAAAAATAAAATGTCACCGGTAAGTGAACCCAGTACACCCAATAGGAGGCGTCAGCAAAGTAGCGGATGAATTCGTTTTTACGACTGAAAAACTTTTGCCCAAGTGCTAACAACGCAAAACAAAATGACCAACACAAAAAGCATCGAATATAGTTAGTAAAATACCGGTCTAACCCTCCGTAAAACACACCTTCCCAAAACACTTGAAGACTTTGAGGTTTCCAACTGTTGATATCAACCACGGGAGACCGATGCATGTCGATGGTATCCGTCGCGCCATGAACCCAAAAAGTGAAAGCGAATATCAAAACGAGATACCATTTCAAATTAAGCGCCATCTTCCCGAAGAAATCCCTGCAATGATACAAGCCCACACCAAAGAAATAGAAAAACATGTAGTAGGAAAGGTCGTTTAGTGCAGCGTCCAAATGAGCTTCCTGAGGCAGGAAAATGCTACTCCGCAAGGTGATGTGAAACACCAGCGTGATCCCACCCAAGATAAACACACCATATTTTTTTTGAATGCAGAAATCAACAAAACGAACAAAGCCGCTCGATAAATTCACCTTTTGAATCCAACTTAAAAATACAGCCCTGCCCAAAACATGGATAGCGTAAAAGATAATAAGAAACCACATGAACCAAAAATGGACGAATGTGATTCCTCGACTGTTGTAAGTCGAACCCGAGAACGCCTCCCAAAGAAAGAATTGAAGCGAGCGCTCGATAAATGATTTGTCGCCTAACTCGGCGTTGTGTAAAGCGAAGACACCAAGTGTCAGAGGGTATATAACTAACAGCCCTGCGATAAACGGGACTAAAATCCGCTTTAGTCGGTTTTGAGAAAAATATTTGCCTCCTTTTTTCAAATAGACCATCTCAGCAAAAAAACCGGCGATCAGATAAAAAAACTGCATTCGAAACAGATGAACCCCCCAAGTAATCTGATAGTTAAGCGGATCTTGATAATATTCCCCATAAAAATTATAGAGAATCCTGTCAGGTGATCCGAAGAGAATCGTCACGTGCAGTATAACGCCGAGGTACATAGCCACGGCCCGTAGGAAGTCGAGGCTGTGATACCGGTCGGTTGGGTTGCTTGTGCTCATCGGTGGCCAATGACGGCTTTATGGAGGACAATTAATAACGTACTGAATGGCGGATGGCAATACAAATTCATTGTACCCCCGGGCGAGTCTTGATTTTCGGGTGGGGGTCTTGAATGGTGAGGGGTGCTGGCAAGCGGCATTGTGCTCCTGACTCTGCTGTTCTGGCGGCTCCGTGTGCATCGCCGAGCTGGGTTGGAACAGGCGGCCTTCTCCCGACAGCTCATTGCGGGTGCGGGCCAGAATCTTCCTTCTCCATATGAGGGAGAAAGTGACCGGTGGCCGAATGAGGGTGGGGGCATTTTCCACGAAAAAAAGACACGATTTTAGACTTGCCGTTTCCTCCCTCACTCTGCCCTCTGCCTCAAGGGAGAGGGTGTTTAGTGTGCCCTTGCAAAATCCTTCGTGTGCTTCGTGGTTAATTCAATGCGCTTGGCCAAGCGCGGCTTGTTTGCCTTAGGCAATCGCACTAGGCTGCCGTCATGTCTTTGCCAGTCATTACCGTGGAACAAATGCGCCGCTGGGAGGCGGCCACATGGGAGTCCGGCAAAACCGAAG
>CAXGWX010000375.1:0-2117 GCA_964013445.1 uncultured Bdellovibrionales bacterium
TAAAAATCCTCCCAGGTTTCCCCTCGCGGCAGATTTTTCTGCGGGGTCGAGCCGATATAATTGTCCGCATCAAAACCAAAGCTCTGAGCGCTGTGGCGATGCATTTGTGCGAAGGCTTTTCCAAAACGTGTGGAGAAATCTTTAGCACGCTTAGAAGAGGCAATATGCTCGAGGAGTAAAAACTCTTCTTCGACGTGCAGTACTTCCGGCACACGAATGGCTTTAGAAGCCGCAATTTCCTTTAAGCCTCTTGCTTCCTGGAAAAACATATCCGGGTGTTGGGCGCCACTTTTGACAAAGACGGTTTTGCCCGAGGCCAATTGCAAGGCCGTGGTCTGGGCAATGCAACCGCCGCCGACACCGCTTTGACTAAGAATGGTGTCGTTGAGGATGGCTTCGATGCGTTCTTGCATAGGCGCCTTTAGAGTTCTTTTTTGATGTGGTCCAGTAGCCCTACGCAGGCATCCTCGACCAAATCGATGACCAATTCAAAACCTGATGGGCCGCCATAATAAGGGTCGGGCACCTCGTCCGCCTCGATGTTTTGACAGAAGTCGGTGAGCTTCATGACTTTATGGCCGTATTCATCGCCGTGGTCCTGCCGCAAGATGTCCTGCAGGTTTTGATCGTCGGCGACTAAAATATAGTCGAAGCTTTCAAAATCGTCCGGGGCTTTGAATTGCCGGGCCCTGCTTTGTAAGTCGTAGCCGCGTTTAGTGCAGTGTTCACGCATCCGCGAATCGGCGCGCTCGCCGGTGTGGTAGCCGATGGTTCCGGCGGAGTCACAAAAAATTTTATCGCTCAAATGCGCTTTTTCCACCACGCTTTGCATAATGCCTTCGCCGGTGGGGGAGCGACAGATGTTGCCCATACAGACAAAAAGAAGTTTCTTCATGGGCAGTAGCTCTAACACAGAAGCAAGGCCAGCAAAAGGGGCCTCAAAGCCCTTGCACAACGGCTCTCCCTGCATTAGACCGCTTTGCCAAACGCGCCAACCAGGAGTGCAGAGTCATGTCATTAAGTATCGGTATTGTCGGCTTACCCAATGTGGGCAAATCAACCCTTTTTAATGCCCTATCCAACGCGCAAAACGCCGAGAGCGCCAACTATCCTTTCTGTACCATCGAACCCAATCAGGCGATTGTGCCGGTTCCGGACAAGCGGGTCGATGCTTTGGCGGAAATTGTCAGCCCGGAGCGCATCCAGGCGGCCACCGTCACCTTTGTCGATATTGCCGGCTTGGTACGCGGTGCCTCCAAAGGGGAGGGACTGGGCAATCAGTTTTTAGGCAATATTCGCTCGACCAATGCCATCTTGCAGGTGGTGCGTTGTTTCGAAGATGAAAACGTGGTGCACGTTGATGGCGATATCGATCCAATCCGCGATTTAGAAACCATCGAACTTGAATTGGCTTTGGCGGATTTGGATTCGGTGCAGCGTCGGATTGAAAAATTAGAAAAACAGGTCAAAGGCAACCGTTCACTCCAAGCTGAACTCGACGAGGCCACCAAGTTGGCCGCCCATTTCGATGAAGGCAAGCCCTTTAGCACTTACGCCGATAAAGCGGGCGAGCAAGCTCAGGGTCTGGCCCAGGAGCTTGGCCTCTTGACCGCCAAGTCGATGATCTATTGCGCCAATGTGGACGAGGATGGCATTGGCAGCGACAATGATCACGTCGGTCGCTTGAAAGAATATGCGGCGGCTCGGGATATCGAAGTGATTAAGCTTTGTGCTAAGGCTGAAGAGGATTTGGCCGGCTTGAGTGATGCAGAAAAAGCCGAACTCCTGGAAATGTATGGGGCCGAACATTCAGGCCTCGAGCAGGTCATTCGTAAAGGCTATGCAATCTTAGGTTATATCTCGTATTTTACCGCTGGTGTGAAAGAGGTGCGGGCCTGGACTGTCGAGGAGGGCTCATCGGCTCCGCAGGCTGCCGGGGTTATTCATACGGATTTTGAGCGTGGCTTTATTCGCGCTGAAGTCACCGCTTACGATGCCTATGTTGACAATGGTGGCGAAGCCGGTGCGAAAGCGGCGGGTCAACTTCGGGTCGAAGGCAAAGAGTATATCGTCAAAGATGGCGATGTGATGCATTTTCGCTTCAATGTTTGAGCAGG
>CAXGWX010000376.1:0-2085 GCA_964013445.1 uncultured Bdellovibrionales bacterium
GGCTAATCTGGTTTTTAATACTAAAACCATGGCCGGAAGCGCTTCCAAGATCTGGCAGGTGGTGCTTAAGAAGGCCAGGAGCACGTTCCAACACATCTGCAGAGCACGGATGGTTTTGCTGAGCAATCGTTGTTGCGCTTGACAACAATAACACCGCAAGAATGATTAGTACTAAGGTTGGTCTTAACATAAACGTTTCGTCCCCCCACCCCCGGTTAGGCTTATACACGGTTCAACCACCGAAATGAAATTCATACTTTTTTTTATCACCGTGGTTTTTTCATGTGACATATAACTGTATCAAAGCTCGTTATGCTTGGTTCCTAAAGCTTGATTACAAAATTCGCTACCATGAAAATGGGTTTTTTTGAAGTATCACCAGCATATTCTATAGGGCGCCTAAGCCATCCACGAGTGGGTGTATTACCTTTTTGTTACACGTATTAGACGTGTCCATAACTAAGCATTGCATCCGCAACTTTTACAAATCCCGCTATATTGGCACCTTTGAGATAATTTACGGTACCATCTCCCTCTGAGCCATACTCCACACAGGAAGCGTGAATATCGCGCATCATATTCTCCAACAACTCCCGGAGACGATCTTCCCCCCAAGCAATCCGAGCGCTATTCTGGCTCATTTCAAGACCTGAAACGCCAACTCCACCCGCATTCACTGCTTTAGCTGGCCCAAATTTAATATTTGATTGCATGAATGCATCAATCGCCTCCTGCTCGCAGGGCATATTGGCAGCCTCAGCCACATAAGAGGTACCATTATTGATAAGTGACACGGCATCTTTACCGCTAACCTCATTTTGAGTAGCAGATGGAATAATACAGTTTCCCTCGACACCCCAAGGTCTCTCTCCTTTGTGAAAGGTAATGTCGTTAAATTCTTCAGCGGCCTCGTGAATTCTGCCGCGTCGCACCTCTTTAAGCTCTTTAATCCAATTGACTTGCTCTTCAGTAAACCCCCGTGCGCAGTGAATAAAACCACTTGAATCGGACATTGTTAAAGGCTTAGCACCCAAGTGAATAGCTTTCTCCGCCGCGTAGGTTGCAACATTCCCAGAGCCTGAAATTAAGACTGTTTTGCCTTCAAGACCCTCCCCATGATGCTTTAACATATTTTCAAGATAAAAAACCGCTCCATACCCTGTTGCCTCAGTTCGCATTTTTGAGCCTCCAAATTCAAGGCCTTTACCTGTCAGGACACCCACGAAACGATTTGTAATGCGTTTATATTGACCAAACATAAAGCCAATCTCTCTTCCACCCACCCCAATATCTCCTGCAGGAATATCAGTATCCTCTCCTATATGTCGGTACAATTCTGTAACAAAAGACTGGCAGAAACGCATAACTTCAAGATCTGACTTACCTTTTGGATTAAAATTTGCCCCGCCTTTACCGCCACCCATTGGCAAGCCGGTTAAGCTATTCTTGAAGGTTTGCTCAAATCCTAAAAACTTTAATATTGACTGATTGACACTCGGATGGAAGCGGATACCCCCTTTGTATGGGCCAATTGCTGAATTGAATTGGACACGCCAACCACGGTTTGTTCGAATATTTCCCTTATCGTCTGTCCAGGGCACGCGAAATGATATGACTCTCTCCGGCTCAGCCATACGCTCCAATATTTGCATTTCGTGATAAATCGGCTTATCCGCAATAAATGGAAAAATAGTAGACGCCACTTCAAAGACCGCTTGAACAAATTCAGGTTCTCCAGGATTGCGCTTCCCCACACCTTCCATGTACCGATCAAGATAGTTTTGGGTTTTTGCTTTGTTTGCATGAACCTTTGACATAATCATTCCCTCCCACCAAGATTTGCCACTAATTTTCTTAAAGCAGTTTTCTATCAATTTCGAATTTATTAACTGAGTTCAAAGGGTATTCTTTTTCTACCTTCGTTGCAGCTTCTAAATTTTTTCACTAACCTTTTGTGTTGGGCACTCCGTACTCCGCATAAACTATCCGCATTTTATCAACGGAGCTGACACTTGGTTTGCTCGTTAAAAACACAACGCAAGCGTACCATATTCATTCATTTAAGATAGAATTCTGGCGGAGGGA
>CAXGWX010000377.1:0-1975 GCA_964013445.1 uncultured Bdellovibrionales bacterium
AGACGTCCTTAACACTCGTTCGCTTGAAGATGTGAAAACTTTTTTTGCCAGCCATTAACGCTGGAACCGCAGTTTTAACTTTTGCAACGCCGGACAATCAACCCTCAAACTGTTCAAAAGTGAAGAACTCTCTTCCTTAAAGACTGAGCCACTTCATGCCCACCAGCTACATCTTTTGTCTCTGGTGTCTTTGACTGATAATTAGGGAAATCTATCCAGCGAAAGGTTTTCCGGAAAAATCGCTTTGCCATTTTTAAGAAACCTGTCTAAGTATAAAAAAGATGAATGGGAAAAAAATAATACTGTATGTACAGATAGGTTTACAAATAGGAGTATTGTTGTTCTTCGGATATCGCTTGCAGGCGGAGTATCGAGAGCTCGAATATAGAGAATCAAACAAGGCGACGCTCGAGCAAAAAAAATCGGATTTGATACATGAAATTGCTCAGCACCGAGATTTTGTGGATCGCTTAACCCGTGATCCCGACTTTCAAGACACCGTTGTGCGACGTGAACTTGGATATGCCAAAGAAGGAGAAACGGTTTACCGCTTCCCAAAATCCCAAGAACCGGTACCGCAAACTCCTTGAACGCAAACTTAGTTTCGGAGGTTCGTTCAGCCTTCGAAGAGGCTGGTCAGGGGCATGTGTTCAACTTTTGGGACCGTCTCGGCCAAGAAGAGCGCAGGCATTTGCTTAAGCAGGCCTGCCAAATTGACCTAACTCGCCTGAAAGATGCCTCAAGAGAGGCTCTTGGACAAGCTGGTTTCGCAAACGACAGTGATGCGGATTTAGAGCCTGCGCCTTGGATTCCTTTGCCCAGTGGCGTTGATGCAACACGGCTTTGGGAAGAAGCGGAAGGCATTGGCGAGGAACTGTTAAATGCTGGCAAGATAGCCGCCTTCACGGTTGCAGGAGGGCAGGGGACTCGTTTGGGGTTCAATGGCCCCAAAGGCGCTTTCCCCATTACACCTGTATCTCAAAAATCCCTCTTTCAACTGTTCGCTGAAAAAATAAAAGCAGCTCAAATGCGCTTTGAGAAACCCATTATGTGGTTTATCATGACCAGTGAAATAAATGATGAGGCAACAAAGAAATTCTTTATTGGTAACGATAACTTCGGCTTAAGCTCTTCCAAGATCCGCTTTTTACGCCAAGGCATGATGCCCGCCATACGCCCAACCGGAGAAATTATCCTGGAGCGCCCCGACAGAATATCCATGAATCCAGATGGCCACGGAGGCTTTTTTCGTGCCGTGGTCGATAACGGAGTTGCGGAAGAGATGCGAAATGCAGGCATTGAAACAATTTCATATTTTCAAGTGGACAACCCGCTTGCTCCTTTTCTTGAACCTGCCTTTTTGGGGTTTCATTCAATGTCAGGCTCAGAAATGTCCAGCCGAGCTGCACACAAGAAAGGACCAGATGAAAAAGTGGGTGTTTTTTGTAAGCGCAACGGCAATTTATCGGTCATCGAGTATAGTGACCTCCCTGATAATTTAGCGCGACTGAGGAGCGAGGACGGCGATTTGGTATTTAACGCCGGAAATTTGGCGATGCATGCCATCGATTTGGCATTTGTGGAACGAATCGGCAAAAATAAGGGCATCTACAAACTGCCCTACCATTCTGCAAAAAAGAAAGTGCCTACAGTTGATGCTCAAGGTTGCAAGGTAACCCCAAAGGAGCCCAATGGGATAAAACTGGAAACATTTGTGTTCGACGCTATACCTTTGGCCAAAGCGCCTTGCATCGTCGAGGTTTGCAGAGCCGATGCCTTTAGTCCCGTTAAAAACGCTGACGGGGAAGATTCGATTGCGACCTGTCGCTCGGATCAATTGAGAAAATATGCAAGGTGGGTTAAGGAGGCTGGCGGTGAATTGCCTATAGACGAAACGGGGGAGCCGAATATTTCATTTGAAATTACACCTCAATTCGCTGACAGCCAAGATGAGTTCACCCGTCGCTGGAGGGAT
>CAXGWX010000378.1:0-1970 GCA_964013445.1 uncultured Bdellovibrionales bacterium
GGCTGCGGGGGCGGTGGCAAAGGCGGTCTTAAAGAACCTATTTGGGGTTGAAGTCTTGGGCTGGGTTGATTCGGTGGGAGCCATTCGTGCCGACATTGCCTCTGATGCAATAGTCCTGGAGGATGTGGAGGCCAATGCGGTTCGATGCCCCTGTACGGAAGCGGCAGCCGCGATGGAGGTCATGATAAAGAAGGCACGCAAGGATGGTGACTCCCTTGGTGGGACGGTGCAGTGTGTGGCGCGTGGGGTTCCGGCGGGCTGGGGTGAGCCAGTGTTTGATAAGCTTGAAGCGGACTTGGCAAAAGGGATTCTCTCTATTCCGGCTTGCAAGGGAATTGAGTTCGGTTCCGGTTTTTCTGGTACACAAATGACCGGTGCTGAGCATAACGATATTTTTATAGCTGGTGATGATGGCGCAATTGATACTTTAACCAATAGGTCGGGCGGTGTTCAGGGGGGAATTAGCAACGGTCAACTAATTGATCTCAGAGCAGCTTTTAAACCAACCGCCACCATCCTCAAAAGTCAGGCCACAGTGAACGCTGGGGGAGAATCCGTTACTCTACAAGGCCGAGGTCGCCATGATCCGTGTGTTGTGCCGAGGGCCGTTCCCATAGTCGAAGCAATGGTTGCTTTGTCCTTGGTGGATCACGCACTCCGTCACCGGGGGCAGTGCGGTTAAGGGAAAAGCCACTTATTTAAGAAAGTGTCGAATTCGCTCCAAAAGATAGTTTGGACAGCATCATTTTCTTGTAGCAACTCGTGTTTACACTCAGGGATGGATACGACCTGGCAAAAAGGCATCAGTTTTGCAATCTCTTGGTGAGATTTTGAATCCACGACCGTTTCGTCCTCAGAGCTGAGGATCAGGACCGGGGTTTTAATATTGGAGGCATATTCACGCCTGCGCAGTTGGGAGATGGAGAGAAGAGTTTCTTTCATCCATCGAAAGGTCGCTCCCCCAACGGCAAGTTCTGGCTGATTGTCAAAAACGTCCACTCCTCGTTGAAACCTGAGAGGATCAGTTGTTAACCTGTTGGTTAGAAAGTTGCGATCTTCATCGTTAAAGTCATGCTGGGTGGGGGCGTATTTTTGTCCGTGCCCCATCCACGAACCAGCAAAAGCCAGTGCCCATATTAGCGGGCGGGGAAAGGGGGCGGATACAATATCCACCATGGGGGCCGAGAGAACACAGGCCTGGAAAAAGCCTTGATGTTCCCGCAGATACCGGAGCGCGAGGTGTCCGCCCATGGAATGCGCCAAAAGGACTCGGGGCTCGGCAGTGGCGGTTTGCAATTTGGTTTGGACAAAATAATGAAAATCCCTCAAGTAGGTTTCGTAACTGTCGATATAGCCAGCCTGATAGTGGCTGGGGAGTCTCGTTGAAAGGCCTTGCCCTCTCCAATCCAGGCTCCAGACGTCAAATCTCTTGTTTAGAAGGGTTTCTATGGTCTCATGGTACTTCTCGAAGCACTCGGTGCGCCCGGCTTGGAGCACTACTGTGCCACGGCGCTCGCTCTTACATCTCCAATAGCCATACCGCAGTCTTAGGGTGTGATTGAGCGGTTCTGGGTAGAGGTATCCACACTCAGAGGGAATCATATTTGATGAAGTAATGAGAATTGCGTCTCAATGCAAGATTGCGTTTACTTGACCAGACCCCGAGATGACGAATACCGTTTATATATGTCCATCGGAACTCTCGTCGGCCTGATTTTCGGCTTTAGTCTCTTTGTGGGTGCTATCTTAATGAGCACCGACAATTTTATGATGTTCGTAAGTCTCGAGAGTCTTATTATGGTGCTTGGTGGAACGATAGCATCTTCCTTTATTAGCTTTCAGGCGCGTTACGTTTGGCTGGCTTTGAAGAATTTATATCAGATTTTTCTATCGCCTAAAGCGGGTCGTGAGTATCTCCAAGCAGAAGTCGGGAAAATGATTCAATGGGGCTACTTGGTTAAGAAAGAGGG
>CAXGWX010000379.1:0-1899 GCA_964013445.1 uncultured Bdellovibrionales bacterium
TCTTCTTTGCAATCAAGAGATTGCATTTTTAGTTTAGCCGATAGCCGCTTTCGTTAATTCTGTGGCGTATTAAATCCATTGACTAAACCAAAATTGATGGCCCATTGTTTTCTCCGATAGCGTCAAGCGGGTAAAGGCCGCAAAATGCGTGTCTTTTGCTGCCTTTTTTCCCCATAGGCTCCGGGGCCTTTTGCTTTAAGTGCTGGAATTCCCTGGTTTTAAAAAGCCAGTCCCGGTTGCTGGAAGTTGGTCTGGTTCTTGCTCATCTATTAAGCGCCCCTTTTCCAAAGGCGAGACAGGCTATGAGAAGAACTTTGACAAAATACTACTCTTTTCTAAAAGTGAGCGCTGCTTTTTTGCTCCTATACGGTTTTCCTGTTTTTGCGGGAGGCTTCCAGGCGCAAGCAGAACAAGAAGGTCTGGTAGCAGAGCAGTGTGATGCCGCCCCATCGAACGAACCCGGTTGTGTGTCATCTCTTGGGGATGTGGATGGAGATGGGCGTGAAAATGTTGCCGACCTTGTGAAGGCCGTACACTATGTTCTCGGCGCTTCCGTGGATGGACGCTATTGCGGAGCAAACTTAAATCTACACACAGATTGCTCACTTGATGTTTTCGACCTGGTCGCATTGGGCGAGTTTCTGCTCGAAAAGGACCCAACGAAAAAGGGGACAAATGATACTCAGCAGACCGGAGAATTGTTTGAAGTGGTCGAGGAAGAAAATTGTGACGGGCCTGGAGCTGCGGAAGGTGAGGGGGAGTATGATTGTCCGGATTGGCCCCATGGCAATGATGACGATGAATGTGAAGAAGGGGAAGAGGATGAATGCGGCGTTTGTTTTGGCGATAATGGCTCATGTGCGGACTGCGCAGGGACACCTAATGGCGATGCGGTAGAAGATGAGTGCGGCATCTGTGATGCACTTCCGGATAACGATTGTGTCGATGGCGTTTGTGTTGTCAGCGAAGGCTCGGGCTCTTCCTACCAAAACCTGGTTGCATTTCTTGAGAGTGAGGGTTGTGCGATTGTGGAAATTGATGTGGCGGTTGTTGATGTGCTCGAAACTCTGGATATAGACCGCTCTGTTCATATAAGCGGCGCAGGTTCTGGTGATGCTCGTGCTGAGTTAAGGAGTGCGGGAGATTTTCGTTTATTTGATATTGTTTTGGGCGCTGAAGAGAGTGTGGCTTTCGATTCTCTGGTGTTGCGGCAAGGCAGCGCTATGGGAGAAGGAGAAGGGGGCGAGGGTGGTGCTCTGCGGATTTCAGGTGAAGCCTTAAGTGCATCGGTGAACTTGAGTAATGTGGAAGCCCTGGATAACCGGGCGAGTCAAAAGGGCGGAGCCATCTATGCGGAGAATTTAACAATCGAGATTGAGGGCTCAATCTTTAATAGCAATGCGGCCGATTATGGGGGCGCTATTGTTATGCAAGGCGGGGTGCTGGTGGCAGAAGCGGGAACCGAGTTTTATGGCAATCGCGGACTCTTGGGTGGAGCATTTTATTTGGAAAACGGTACGGAAGCCTCTCTTGCAAATGCTTACGTTTACAAAAATGGCACGCCGGTTTGTGGAGATGGTGTGGTTGATGATGGCAGTACCTTTCGTTGGGATTTAGGCGAAGTCTGTGATGACGGTAACGCTCAGGCTTGTGACGGATGCGTCTCCTGTATGCTTGAAGCTGATCAAGATGGGGATGGGCTCTATGATACCTGTGATGAATGTCCGGAAGACCCAGAAAACGATGTGGACGGGGATGGGATATGTGCCAATGAAGACGTTTGTCCTGAGTCAGATGAGAACCTTGTGGACTGTGCGGGCGTTTGTGATGGGCCTGCGCAAGAAGACAACTGCGGCACTTGCGATGCGATTCCAGGCAATGACTGTGTGCAGGATTGCG
>CAXGWX010000380.1:0-1894 GCA_964013445.1 uncultured Bdellovibrionales bacterium
GGTGGAGGAATGGGTGGTGGAGGCTATGGTGGTGGCATGGGCGGTGGAGGCTATGGTGGCGGCATGGGCGGTGGAGGCTATGGTGGCGGAGGCTATGGTGGCGGCACTGATGGCAGCGGCAAGTACGGCAGTGGAGGCTATGGCGGTGGGGGCTCTGGTGGCGGAGGCTATGGTGGTGGCATAGACGGAGGCTATGGTGGTGGCATAGACGGAGGCTATGGTGGAGGAGGCTATGGTGGAGGCATGGGCGGAGGCGCAATGTATGAATAATAGCCTGGACGATGAAGGCTATGGTGGCGGAGCCTATAAGACCAACTTTTCTCTATAAAAGTGCTTCTTGTCGGCCTTGGGCACAAATAACCCATATTTAGGGCCTTGCTGGATCGGCGATCAGATCAAATCAGTTTCCAGGCAAATCCGCTTACCAAATATCATTCCGGTATTGCAAAAAAACAGGGCCAAGGGTAATGACCGAGAATGACCGAGAGCACGCGCCAAAGCCGATATATTGCCGTCGAAGGACCCATTGGCGTTGGCAAAACGACTCTTGCAAGGGCTCTATGTAAACGACTCGAGGCCCGCTTAGTTCTCGAAGAATTCGATGAAAATCCTTTTCTGCGCGAATTCTACAAAGACAAAGACAGGGTTGCTTTTCAAACACAGGTTTATTTTTTACTGACTCGATTCAAGCAGCAAGAAGGGGTTTTACAGCAAGACCTCTTTGCCCGAGCAATCGTCAGTGATTATCTCTTCGCCAAAGATAGAATTTTTGCTTATCTGAATTTGGCAGAGGCCGAAGTACAGCTTTACGAGCGCATCTATGAATTGATTCAGCCCCGTCTCCTCAAGCCTGATCTTGTCGTCTATTTGCAAGCGCGACCGGAAGTACTGGTTGAGCGCATGAAAAAACGCGGGCGCGAATACGAAATGAGCGTCGATACACAGTACTTGGAAGATTTACAACGAGCCTACAACTCCTTCTTCTTTCATTATAACGAGACCCCTCTTCTGGTGATCGACTCTTCAGAAATTGATATCGTCAACAACCCTGCGGATCTCGAAGAAGTGTTTCAGGTCATCGACAACGCCCGACACGGCACACAGCACTATTTACCTAAAAAGTCGGCTTAAGCGCCCTTCTAAGAGCTGAAATTAAACGCTGATTGCACCCTTGCGAAAATCTGAAGTGCCCATTTCAATGTTCACAACAGCGGCCTTGTCTGCTGCAAATGCCCGCTCCAATGCGCCATCAATTTCATCGACCTTACGCACATACTCACCGTGAGCCCCCATGCCCTCAGCAATGACGTCATAGCGGGTAAAATCCAAATCCGTAGCAACAACCCGGTCTTGGCCATACATCTCAACCTGTCCCCGTCGGATCTGACTCCAAGCCGCATCGTTACCAATGATGCAGGTTACTTTAATGTTTTGCCGCACCATCGCCTCAAATTCAAAACCATTTAAACCAAAGGAACCATCGCCTGAAATCAACACCACATTTGCGTCGGGACGAGCCAGCTTAGCTGCCATGGCGTAGCCTGGCCCTACACCCAGGGTTCCCAATGGTCCCGGATCCATCCATGACCCGACCCCGGAAACATCCAAGGTATAGGCTGCGGATGCAACAAAGTCCCCACCGTCACCAACAATGATGGTGTTCGAATCGATATAAGGACGCACGCGACTTAAAAGATAGAGCGGTTTAATCGGGTCGCTGGCATCATTAAGTTCTTCCTCCATCCGTTCTTTGCGCGATGCCTCCAATGTGTTGACTTCATCCAGCCAGGAACTCCTATCCTTAGCCTTTGAAGCCAAAAGCTGAGACAATCCATCCAGCACCAACCCCGGATCACCAATGAGTCCAAGATCAACCTGACGATTACGGCCGATT
>CAXGWX010000381.1:0-1886 GCA_964013445.1 uncultured Bdellovibrionales bacterium
CATGCAGGTGAAGCCTATGGCCCCGAAAGTATTTTTATCGCCATCACCGAACTGCAAACGGATCGTATTGGCCATGGCATCAGCCTGCTCTCCCCCGAACTGATTCGCGATCCCAATATTCAGGATAAGGATGAGTATGTTGAAAAGCTGGCGGAATACGTGGCGGACCGCAGAATCACTCTGGAAGTATGTCTGACAAGTAATATGCAGACCGATCCGCAACTCAATGACCTGAGCCAACACAGCTTTCGGCTATTGCGGGAAAATCGTCTATCAACCACACTATGCACGGACAACCGAACCGTCAGCCACACAACCGTGACGAAGGAAATTCTTCTCGCCGTCGAGCACCTGGCCTTAAGCGCAGTCGATTTAAAGTCGATTATTATCTACGGTTTTAAGCGTTCATTTTTTCCCGGCTCATACATCAACAAACGAGCTTATGTTCGAAAAATCATCGACTACTACGAGCACGTGGAAAATCAATTTCGCAAGCGACAAGGCAAACAATAAACCATGGTCTTTAATCCATACCAATCGTTGGTCTCCGCCAGTGCCACCGAAAGTCCTACCCGGCTTATCTATCGGCTCAAGCTTTCAGGACAACAACCGCAGATCCATATTTCAGCCCACGAGAAGCGCTCCTCCGCCGCTCTGACGGACGATGAACTGCGTAATATGATGCCTAAGCTACATGCGCTGGATGTGCCAATTGTTCAAGAGTTGCGTTCGGGAACGATTATGGGACAGATTGGGCCAGCCGCCTTGGCTAAATTACTTCCCCTCTTAGAAAAGCGACGCACCTATATTGATGACGAAAGATTACGTATAGGTGAGAATGAACTCTACCCAAGAATCCGAATCGACTCCTTACCGGGCAAGCCCCTCTGCCTTATCTTCTGTTTACAGAACCATAAAGGGGATTGGGTCGACCTTGACGGCAAAAATATTGTTGCTGGCTCCCAAGCCTATTTGCTGGAAAACTCTATTGCGAAACCTATCGCCTCTCCCGGCCCCTGGCACCTGGCACGCTGGGCCAAAGCACCCATTATGGAATTACGGCGAGGTTTGCATCCACAGGAGCGGGATCAACTGGTACAGGAACTCAGTGAAGCAGGCGTCCCCCCCAGTGACTTAGAAAAACTTGCAATTCAGCGGGGTACTCCAGACCACATCATCCTGCGCATTATTCAAAATGAAGCACCACAGGAAAGCCCGGTGGTTTCGGTACAACTCTTTGCCGAATATAAGGGCAACCGCTTCGCCCTCAACAGCCGAGCGGAGACAAACGCTTTTGTTATTCTCGACAGCGACGAACAAGGCATCATGGAACGAGATCTGGAAGCAGAACATGAGGCGCGACAACAGGTGCAACAGCTTGGTTTTCGTTTCGACCGTTCGAAAAATGCTTTTTTTGCCCGGGGTGAAAAGGTTCTCGCCGCCCTTGACCCGAAAGCAGGCTTACTCCCTCCACATTGGATCATTGAGCAAGCCAAAGAAGCGCCAAAATATTACGATGATCTGGAAATCATTCCCCATCTGAAGATGTTGCCAGACAAAGGTCTCTTTGAGCTTAATCTCAAACTTTACGCCTTGCAGGGCGACGACCGCATTCCTGATTTGACGACCATTAAAGATGTGATCAAATGGATGCACTCAGGCAAGCAGTACTTAAAACTAAAAGATGATAAATTTGTAGCGCCATCGGCCATGTGTCGTCAGACCTTGACAATTCTTGAGCATCTCGGTGCCGACACGGAAGAGATCCTGGTATCGCCATTATGTATCGGTCTACTGCAAGCCTTAGGCGAGACAACAGCCATGGAAATTGCTGACCAAGCAACTAAAGCTTGGATTGAAGAACTCCTTGCCAACGATAAACCGCA
>CAXGWX010000382.1:0-1838 GCA_964013445.1 uncultured Bdellovibrionales bacterium
CACCTGAAGCAGCACCTGAAGCAGCACCTGCACCTGCAGCTGAAGCAGCACCTGCAGCTGAAGTTGCAGAGGAAACTGTTGAAGCCGCTGACGCAGAAGCCACTACGGAAGAGAACTAGGGAGCATTAAGGTATGACCAAGAGTGAATTGATTGAAAAGTTGACGACAGATCTACCTCAATTGAATCAGCTGGACGCGGAGATGGCAGTTAAGACTATTTTCTCGACCATGACGGAAGCCCTTAAGGTTGGTGACCGAATTGAAATCCGTGGTTTTGGGAGCTTCTCTGTACGGCATCGTAAAGAGCGCATGGGGCGGAACCCAAAAACAGGAGTCGTTATTCCTGTACCGGCCAAGCGTGTTCCATTTTTTACCGTGGGTAACGAGCTGCGCAATCGAGTGAACTCCGGGGCGAATGAAGTCGCGTCGGAAAGTCAGCTATAAGTTACAGGACTGCAGTGGAGCAACTTTGGGCACCTTGGCGCTCGGCTTACCTTAAGAGTTTGCCGGACCCTAAGCAGGTTGATGAGGATTCCTGCGTGTTTTGCCTCTTGGCAAGCGCCGAAGGTGACGAGCGTGAAAAGCTGGTTCTGGCCAGAACAGAGCATAGCTTTGTGGTCATGAACCGTTATCCTTATAACAATGGACATCTCCTTATCCTGCCCTTGAGTCATAAGGGAGAGCTGGAAGAAGTTGATGATGTGGTTCTGCTGGATTTGCAAAAGACTTTGGTTAAGGCGCTTAAGGTCTTAAAGGATGTCTATGGCTGCGAAGGTCTAAATATAGGGATGAATATCGGCCGTGCCGCAGGCGCCGGAATTCCAGCCCATCTCCACTATCACCTGATGCCCCGCTGGGCTGGCGATACAAATTTTGCCACCACCGTAGGTCAGCTCAGAGTGATTCCGGAAGATCTCTACACCGGGTACGATCAATTGAAACCCCATTTTGATGCGGCTTTTAGTGCCTAAATCGAAAACTCTTAGGTATAGAGGCCTCTGAGGTTAGACCGTGCAGAGTGTTGAAAGAAAATCCCAAAAGGAACCGAAACGCATTACACCGATGATTCGTCAGTATCTGGCGATGAAAGAGGAAATTCCGGATGACGCCATCCTTATGTTTCGGATGGGGGATTTCTTTGAACTGTTTTTCGATGATGCTGTGCTGGCGGCACAGGAGCTTGGTTTAACACTTACCTCTCGCGATAAGGACAGGGGAGCAGATGCCATTCCTATGGCCGGGGTGCCTTTTCGGGCGATTGAACCATACGTGGCTAAGCTGGTTAAGCGAGGCTATTGCGTTGCCATGTGCGACCAGGTTGAAGACCCCAAATACGCGAAAGGTATCGTTAAGCGGGCCATCACTCAAATCATTACGCCTGGAACAATGAATGATTTGGAGTCTCTTGACCCATCCGCCGCAAATTATTTGGCCTACGTTAAACCGATACAGGGAGATATCGCGAATCTGCACGTTGGCCTCTTGGATGTTTTGGCCGGTGAAATTCGCTACACCAAGTGTCGTCAGGTAAATCTGGTCGATGAGCTTTTGCGCATCGGGGCAAAAGAGGTTCTTTTAGATGAAGCAGACTTTGAGCAATTTACGGAATTGTTCAAGAATCGTCAGATCCACACGCGCCGTCTTCAGGAGGAAGAATGTGTTGATGGGAAATCACTGCTTTCTTTTTTTAAAGAGAGGTTTGGCAAAAAAGATATTGCCGGACTCTTGCGGGAAACCAGCGATGAAGAGCGGCTGATTGTTTATCGCTTGGTTGCTTTTGCAGAAAGCACACAGCGCAGAAAGCTTGACCATCTTATTTGTCCGCAAGCCTATGTGAT
>CAXGWX010000383.1:0-1820 GCA_964013445.1 uncultured Bdellovibrionales bacterium
ACTTTAAGTGTCTGTTTTTAAAAAGTTATTTCAGAAGGGACGGGTGGGAGAGAGGGTTCCGTTCTGCACTGCAGCCATCACATCATCGCAGGTGGCAGTGTCGGGCATACGAATTTCTTCAAACCAGGATAATTTCGGGTCAGGATGGGTTTCCGCACTGCCATCTTTGGGATCATAGATCGAAATATCATCGCCTAAAATAATCGTTGTGTAGCTGTTGCTGGCCAAACCGATGGCCCGGTCTGGGCCCAAAATAATGCCACTTACGTCGACAAATTTACGTTGAATCACATAGACCTCACCATTGACGATGCCGGAAATCTTCATGGTGACACCATCTTTGCCATCCCCATCCATATCGTAGATATAGTCCTTAAAAGGCGCCTCTTTGGCCTGTTTTTTACCTTTGGGAAGTGTGGAGGTCACCGGATCGGGCATGTCCTTGAGGGCCCAAAGCTGGATATGACCTGTGCCCACATAGGTGCCTTTGTCGTGGTCAATCGTGACGATTTCCTTCTCGCTTGGGGGAACCAGTCGGTAGGTTTCTTCTGGCGCGGCGGTGGTGACGCCGGCGACTTCAAAGTTTTCGCCGCCGCAGAGCTCGGAGCTTTGATTGTAAGCTTTCTCTTCTGCGTTATAGGTGCGTTTCACCAGCCGATAATTGATGCCGCCACCATTTTTGTCACCGAAGATGGGCACGTGGACCAGGGTGGTTGAAACAGTCTTAAGGGCGAAGGTCCCAGCGTGGCTGCCGACATCTGCGGGGATAGCCTCAACACCTATAGTGGCGTCGTAGACCGGCTCCGCACCGCAGGCAAAAGCCACGAAAAAAAGCGCGACAATTTGTGCGGCCAGTTGTTTTGTTATGCGCATATTTGCTTCCTTATGTGGGCTCCTCTAGCGCAAGCCGGATCTCTTTGGCAAGAAGAGAATCTTTAAAAATCCTTATTTTCTCAAATGGTAGGAGCTAAATATGGAGTCGTTGTGGACCCTTAATGAGACTGGCCATTTACTAAAGCCTTGGCTATGCTGTGTCTATGTTCTTACGCGAAGTTTTAACTTGTGGCTTTTTGGTGATGGCGTTGAGCGCCTGCCCGTTCGGTTTTTTGTTTGATGGAGGCCCAACTGACGACTGGGCAGTGGATGGGATGATGGGCGATGAGGTTTGTGCGGATTTTAAACCTACCTGTCCGCAAGGTGTGCCGGGCTGCGATTTTTGTAATACTTGCACGAGCTGCGATGAAACTTGTGGTGGCTATTGTCAGGAGTGGGGTAATGAGCTCGGTGCTTGCGGCCCGAATACCTGTCTTAACTGTGCCCCAGGACGCACGTTGGTTAAGGCTGATGATTTCTGCGTTGGGATTTGTGTGGGGCAGTGTATCACACAGACCTTGACCGGTAGTTTTGAGATTCGCAATGCCCTCGATATCGCCGTACTCAATGAGTACAATGTTTTGACCGGCAATCTTTCTATGGTTGAGGCGGTGGGCATAAAGAGCTTGGCGCTGCCCGGCCTGACGCAAATTGGCGGGGCCTTGCAGATTTCTGCCAATCCGGATTTGGAAGGTATCGACTTGACGCTGCTTGAGTCGGTTGGCGGCGCATTAAATATCTCAGGGAACCCGAAACTGCCGAGCTGTCAGGTGGAGGCCTTGCAGGAGCAGCTTTGTCCTGATTCAGATTCAGACAGTGATGACGACACAGACGTCGCTTGTACAACTATTGTTGTCGAGGGCAATGATGCGCAAGGTACTTGCGACGAGACTTAAATTAGAGCTGCTTGCCTTGCTTAAAAATAGCTTTGGTTGAGCCTTTCTTGT
>CAXGWX010000384.1:0-1755 GCA_964013445.1 uncultured Bdellovibrionales bacterium
TTATACCAGTTGAGATAAGTCTGAACTTCCTCTTCCTTCAAGGGGCGCCTAAATATACGTTTTCCAAATTCTTCAATAAAGGCTCGAATGCAGGATGTGCCAGGGTTTTGTGCGTTGCCACATTGGGGTATAAAGGCCTGCCGCATGTTATCGGAGTCGGCGACAAGAGAACCGATTGTTTTAGCGATGATATACCAATGCTCCACATGCGAATCGGAAACAACGTAGTCGAGTCGTCCATAATCCTGCGCATCTGAGTCGTCCGGGATCCGTTCAAAATAGGGTTGTACTTCTTCTAAGAGACTTTGCCTTTGAGGGGATGGAAGTGCATTTAGTAAATCCGTGACCGTGTTGATGTATTGGACTTTTGTGAGCCGCCGCAAGGGGCTTTCAGCGATCTGACTGCTGTCTTCACACTCAAAAGCAAAACTGGGGAATTCAGCAGAGCTGGAATCGGTCTCTGTTTGTGTGATCCAGTTTGCAATTATTTCCGTATAAGATTCTTTCCATGTCTGATTCCACTTGGGCATGGTTCCGCCCGCAAATTGTAGATTTTGATAGAGTGGGGATTGGTTGGGTGTTCCTGGAACGATGAGTAGGGCAGCGAGGAAATCATCACTTTGCTCGAGGTCTTCAAGGGATAGGCCTCCCCGGGCGTTGCTGTTTTGATGGCAGCTTATACAATAATCGTTCAGGAGTGCTTTGCTTTGGGTGAAACTGGGTAATTCAATAGCTGGATCGACACGCACAACCTTGGTTGTGACGGTTTCATCCGTGCCGGGTGCATACAAAGTCATATCTTTGGTGCCAAGCTCTGCACTCAGGATAATGTCGACGAGCAGCGGTGATTGATCGCAGATGAATTCTTCATTCATGTCGGTCCCAGGCCCTGAGACAGCTACTGTTTCATCTAAGGGGCAGGTGATAAGCAGAGATGCAAATGGCGCATCGACCTGGCCGTAGAGTTCAGGATTAATGAGTGTGAGTGGATCCGGGTCGGTCTCCTCTTCGTCGTCGTCATCTCCAGGAGGGTTCGTCGGTGGACAGCCACACTCGCTGAGTCGACTAGGCTCCACCGCTCCTGTATCCGCGGCTGCGCAAGTCTCCTCACAGCTCGCATCCTCTTCTTCTTCTTCCATGTCTTTTACCTCTGCAATCCAATTGGCGATGATTTGCGTATAATTGTCACTCCAGCTGTTATTGCCCAGAGGCATGGCGCCGCCGGCAAATTGCAGGTTTTGATAAAGGGGTGATTGATTGGGCGATTCAGGGATGATGAGCAGGGCATCGGTGAAGTGTTCGATTTGTTCAAGGCCCTGCAGGGAAAGTCCGCCCATGGCGTTGCTGTTGTTATGGCAGCTCGCGCAATAATCATTAAGGAGGGCTTTGCTTTGGGTGAAGCTTGGTAATTCAATATTGGCGTCAACGCGCACAATTTTTGCGGTGAAGGACTCGGCGCTTTGGTCAACGCTAAAGATGATGTCTTTGAGTCCGGTTCCGGAGCTCAGGAGAATATCGACCACTGTTGGCGAGTGCGCACATAGCAGATTTTGGCTTGTGGCGACGCCTGAACCTGAAATCCCGATGATGGTATTGCGTGGGCAGGTAAAACTTAAAGAGATGAGTGCGGTATCGACCTGGCTGTAGAGTGCAGGACTTATAAGCATCAGCGGCGCAGCAGAGTCATCGTCATCGTCGCCAGGAGGGTTCGTCGGTGGACAGCCACACTCGCTGAGTCGACCAGGCTCCGCCGCT